>NZ_CP143423.1:4203674-4519919 GCF_014337925.2 Roseobacter fucihabitans
CGACGCGCTCCATTCCGCCTATGTCACGCCTGCGCGCATCCCGCCCGGCGCATGGGTTCCCGGCGACGGCCTCGCGCTCCAAAAGGCGTCATAGCCATGCAAGCCACCGACACCCCCGCCCTGCCCCGCGGTGTCCGCCTGCACCATGACCGCGTGCGCGACACGTGGGTCCTGCTGGCGCCTGAACGCGCGGTGACGCTCGATATGGTCGGCCATGCCATCCTCACCGAAATCGACGGCACGCGCACATTCGAGGACATCACGACAACCCTCGCGACACGCTACAACGCCCCCGTCGAACAAATCGTAAATGACAGCGCGGGCTTCCTTGACGCCCTACGCAATCGCCGCTTTCTGGACGTGACCCCGTGAGCACGCCCCCCCCCATCGCGATGCTGGCCGAACTCACGCACCGCTGCCCGCTGTCGTGCCCCTATTGCTCCAACCCCGTCGAAATGGCGCGCCAGGACCAGGAGTTGGACACCGCCACATGGGCGCGCGTCTTTCGCGAGGCCGCTGATCTGGGCGTGCTGCAACTGCATCTTTCGGGCGGCGAACCGGCCTCCCGGCGTGACCTCGTCGATCTGGTCATCGCCGCGCGCGACGCCGGGCTTTACACCAACCTCATCACCTCCGGCATTGGCCTGACGCAAAAACGCCTTGCCGAACTCGACGCTGCGGGCCTTGATCACGTGCAACTCTCGCTGCAAGGCACCAACCCCGAAATGGCCGATGAAATCGGTGGCTACAAGGGGGGCTTCAAACGCAAAATGCAGGTGGCCGAATGGATCGGCGACATCGGCTTCCCCCTCACGCTCAACGCCGTGCTGCACCGGCGCAACCTGCACCAACTGCCACGCGCGCTGGAAATGGCCCAGGAAATGGGTGCCCGCCGGATCGAGGTCGCCACCGTGCAATTCCACGGTTGGGCGCTGAAAAACCGCGACGCGCTGATGCCCACCCGCGATCAGGCCGTCGAGGCCACAAAGATCGTCACGCAAGCCCGCAAAGCCCTCAAAGGCCGCCTGGTCATCGACTATGTCCCGGCGGATTACCACGAAGACTATCCCAAACGCTGCATGGGCGGCTGGGGCACCTCTGGGCTCAACGTGATCCCCGATGGCCAGGTCCTGCCCTGCCACGCCGCGCAATCCATCCCGCATCTGACTTTCGACCGGGTACAGGACGCATCACTCCACGACATCTGGTACAAGGGCGCGGCCTTCAACGCTTACCGCGGCACCGACTGGATGGCGGATCCGTGCAAGACCTGCGAGCGCAAAACCATCGATTTCGGGGGCTGTCGTTGTCAGGCGATGGCGATTGTTGGGGATGCCTCCGCGACTGATCCGGTCTGCATCAAATCCCCGCACCACGGCGCGCTACAGGCACAGGCCGACACGCATGCCGCACAGGAGGATGCCCCCCTCACCTACCGCGTCGCCCCGCCCAAACAAAGCGAACCGGCGGAATAAGCCGGGCTGCACCCGGTATCCGGGTTTGTCATCGCCCTAAAAGCGGCAACGACCCAAAAATCACGGTGAGCATGCCCTTGTCGATAGTGATGCCCGCCGATGATCTCGCAGAACCCCACAGAGAGGCTCTATAAGGCGGCTTAGAGCCACTTACCGGCTTGCTGGCAGCCCCACCACCAAGCGAGCCCACAGCCCCACGATGAGGCGCGCCACAGCCAACCTGCAAAAGAGATCGACAGCCCAGAAGCGGATGAGAATCCGGCCGATGTGAGTTACGCGACTCCTACCACTCACCCGTCAGGTTAACCCATTGATTATATTATAATTTTTTAGATCCAAAACATATTATTCCTTCTCAAACAGATAGCGCAGATGTTCCATCGCCCGCTCCACCAGCGCGCTATCCACCCCCTTGCCTCGAAGTCGGATGACATAGCCCTGCCCGTCATTGCCATATTGCAGCGTCACCCCGCTTGACAGATGCAGCGTGTCTTGCGCGGCCCATCCGATCTCCGCCGCCTTCTTCTTAGGCCGCCCGCCGCGGTTTTCAGTGGTAGCATTGATCTCGAAACGTTCCACCACCGGCAGCAAGCAGGCCCATTCCGATTCCGCACTGCCCGGCTGCACCTTGGCCAGCGCGTCGCGCAATTGCGTTTCCGCCCCGTTGCGCAGCGCCGTAGACAGGCGCAGGCCGTCGCGCTCTTTGAGGTTTTCGGGGAATTCCAGCATGTCGCCCAACTCCTCAAAGATCAGCGAGAAGGATCTGATCTTGGAGCGCTTGGCCTTGCTCGCCACGCTGAACAGGCCCGAAACCGCCTCCTCCGTACTGACAAATGCGCCCTGCTGCGCGGCCACCACCGCGATACGTCCGCGCTCGTAATGCGACAGGCTGGCGCGGACTTCGTTCTCCTCCACCATCGCCGCAAAACTACCCCCAAGCGCGTCCGGGTCGCGCACCAGCGCCTTGATGGTTTTGTATTTCTCATCGCCCGTGAGCCCATGGAGTTCACGCACCGCCCAAAGACGACGATAGCCGGAGATCAGCCCGAACGGCTGATCGGCATCCGTCTGACGGAAAACCTCAATGGGCAGGCGCAGGCCATGTGCTGCGATCGAGGCCTTGAGCTCAGACATCTCTCCAGGGTCGATCACGGTCCTGTCGCGCACCATCGCATCCGCCAGAATGTCATCCAGCGCGATATTTTCGATCAACCGCCCCTGCCCATTAGCCGCTTCATATGCCGCCGCCGCCGTCTGCGCACTGGCCTGTTGAGTCCGGGTATCTGCGTCCACGACCGGTTGGCTTTGCGCCGCCTCAGCAAACACCTGTGAAATTGGCGTTAACGCTGGGTTTGATGCGTTAAGGGTTTCGCGGCGAAACTCCTCTTCGATGCGGGTCAAATCATCCGCACTGGGGGCTGAAATCTTTCTACGCTTTGCCATTTTTGCCTCCTGCTCATCGCGCCACCAGGCACCCACGATCAATTCCTTGACCTCCGCCCAGGTCCGGTCAAAGGTCTCCCGTCCCCGCACATAGGTGTCCCGGTTGAAGTCCCGATAGTCGGCTTCATAAATCCCGTTGACCTGCTCACCAGCCTGCCCGACCATGGCCGTGACGTCCTGCCGAAAGATCGTCATCAGATCGCCAAAATATGCCTGGATCACGTTAGCAAGATCCGTTTGCTGGGCCGCATCGAAACGGGTAACGACAGTACGCACGGCATCCCATACAAACTTAACATCCTCCAGCCCGAGCTTGCGCCGCTGACTGTTCTCGCCCTCCTCGATACTGGCAAAAGTCGAGTAAAGCATATCGAAAAATCGACCCGTCGAATCGAACTCCAAAAAGGACGCACCCAACGGCACAATTAGAATGTCGGCCGCTGCCAGAGCATTAATCGTGAGGTAGCCAAGGGCAGGGGGTGTATCGAAAAAAATGATGTCGTAGTCATCCAAAATCCTATCATCCGCGAAACCACTCGTGAGAGCATCCCACAGGGGCCACGTCTTGCTCTGCATACGCCAAACAGGGACCTGAAACTCAGCCCAATAGAGGTTCAACTGCGCCCCGATAAGGTCGATATTCGGCCAGTGCGTCCCTTGAATGAGGTTTCGCGGCGAAACCTCAAGTGCCTCTGCCAATGTCTCATCAAGCGCTATCTCGGGATCGCCCCGTGCCGTTCGAACCTTGTTTTCTGCAGTAAGATGCTTTGCAAAATCACGCGCAAGGATCGGAAAAGATGTCTCCCATTCATCCTCAACCTGCCCCCCATAATGCGCGTCAAGGATCCCTGGCTGTCCAGATCTATCACCAAAACACGGTATCCATCCAAGGCCGCCGACATCGCGAGATGCGCGCAGGTTGACGTCTTACCGACACCGCCTTTAAAATTCGCCACAGCCACGACCTTTGCATCAAGATCTTGCGGGCGGTAGAGGCTGTATTCGCGATGGGCCGCCCCCTCTGTTGCGAAATGCTTCCGCAAAGCGATGATCTCATCGAGTGAAAACCACTTTGAATTGCCTTCCCCCACGCCCTGCGGCAACTTGGGTTGTGCTTTCAACACACGGCGAAAATGAGCGGGCGCAACGGGAATAAGATATCGCCAGATCTCCCAGGTCGAGAACTTGCGAAGCCGTTTCTTGCCATCAGGCGCATGGCCCCCCCTTGGCCAGTTCTTCTCTGCCTCTCGCAGCAAAAGCCGCGGCTTTTGCGAATCGCGCGGTGTGAATGGGCTCGCCCAAACGTTCGGCAGCCTTAGCCGGGTCAATACCCATATAAGGGGGAAGGGGTGGTTTATCGTTGGATGTCATAGAGTCTTGCCGATGTAAGTGTTTTTATGATGCATCGAATGAACTACCACACACGAAGGGTGGGAATGGAATCATTATGAGCCTGAATTATGGTAAACAACACCGGGTCTGTATAGTATTTTTCTATTCTTTAAGAGCTTTAACCCTGAAAAGAGACGGTATATCAAATAATTACCCGATCTCGGGTACATTCGTACGGGATGAAGGGCACCAGTTTACAGGGCCTCTAGCACCCAAATCCGGGTCAAAGGGTACCAATTCGCGGTAAATAGACCCTAAAGCGCCCATTAGGGACACCTTTCTTCATTCCAAATATCCGATTGTCCCGTAAATGGGTGCCTTTATGCTCACCACTCCTGCTTTCTTACAGACGCGCTACAAGACCTACAGATACCTATTTTTTGATTTAGTGCGGGTACCCTTAGAGCTAAGGTACCATCAAGAGCCCCTAGAGGTTCACCGCGAGAGGCTCAGAGCAATGGATGACAT
Source organism: Roseobacter fucihabitans (assembly GCF_014337925.2). Classification (NCBI taxonomy): domain Bacteria; kingdom Pseudomonadati; phylum Pseudomonadota; class Alphaproteobacteria; order Rhodobacterales; family Roseobacteraceae; genus Roseobacter; species Roseobacter fucihabitans. The sequence continues at coordinate 4,208,453 of NZ_CP143423.1, forward strand.
CCCCCGAGAAAAACTGACAGGGTCCCTGCGTCGGGGGGCCGTCAAAAAACATGTTGCGGCGATTCATGTCTCGGGCAAACTGACCTTGCTGCAACGCAAGCTCAGCAACGTGCTGCTGTTGAATGCGTATGACACGCTGACGCAGGCACGCTCGTTTCAGATGGGTGCGCGCACGCTCTGCCTCATGGTCGGCTATAACTCTAAAGACTTTGAAACCCTGAAACAGTCGCTGCGCGGGTTGGCGGAAACCGTCGCGGAATGGGATATGCTGGATTCCAGGGGCCAGCAGGAATGGGGCGTTTCCAGCCTGCTCAGCTATGCAAAACTCAAGGCGGGTGCCTGCGAATATGCCTATTCCCCGGCCTTGGCGGAAAAGCCTGCCGACCCGAAGGTCTTTGCGTTGATCAACCTCAATATCCAGCGCCGTTTTACCTCCGGTCACGCGCTTGCGCTTTATGAAAACTGCTATCGATTTCACCGCACGGGCAACACCGGGTGGTGGCCGCTGGAAACTTTTCGCCGGCTGATGGGGGTGGATGACAGCAGCTATTATGAAACCTACAAACACCTGAACGCCAAAATCATCAAACCCGCGGTGGCGGAGGTGAACCGCACCAGCAACATCGTGATCACGCCGGAGACGCGTAAGCGGGGCAGGGCGATCACGGATATTCATTTTGCGATCAAGCCGAACCCGCAACTGGCGATTCTCGATCTGGAAGATGGGGCGGGGCAGCGGCGCGCACCGGTCTATGACGGGCTGCGCGCGATGGGGGTCAGCGATCGGCTGGCGTGCCAATGGATGACGGAACATGGCGAAGATCTGATCGCGGGCAAGCTGGATTACGTCGCCTTGCAAGCGGATGTGAAAAGCCCTGCGCGCTATATTGCGGCGGCGTTGCGTGATGATTTCGGTGGGGTTGCCGAGGCGCGTGCGGCACCTGTGCCGGTGAGCGCGCGGGCGGCACGTCTGGGACGGGTGCAGGCCTTGGCCGCTGCGCGCACGCCCACGCAACGTGACGCCGACAAGCGCTTCTTTCTCAACAGCATCACGGCGGCGCATACGCGGCTTAATTTTGAGCGCCAAGGCTGGATGTCGACACTGAACGCCAAGGAGATTGTCGCCTTCTGAGAGGAGATTTACCCCGGCGCCTTTGAGGGGTTGTAGCGGGGTCTTCGGGTCGATCCAGGGCTTCCCAGGATCGGACACGGGTCGAACCCCCAAGGCGGGGCGGTTTTGGAAAAAAATGCCACCCAAAGCGTCGCGTCGTTTAAGCTTACCATGATCAACAGGCGTGGCCTTCGGATCGCCGCATGATTTTGCAAAAGGACAATCACTTGTTGGCGATCTTGACCTCAGCGCAAGACGGTTGGGTGTTTTCGCCGGTTCCACGCGCCCGAAGGCGCAGGTTTCAGGGCAGCCGTGGAGCGGTGTTCGGTTTGGTATCGGGGTTTTGAATGATTCTACCGACCAATATTCTGCGTAAATCTACCTATTGACGTGATTTAGTGAGGTCGCCTGACACCGGCTGTACGGGCGCGGCCGCCTTCGAAGGAGGTCATCGGATGGGTCCGATTTTCGTCCCTGTTCCGGCGTCGCAGCGCCTGCCAGAACCAGCGACCATTCGTCCATCATATTGTTAGTAAGTGATAATGATAACAATAAATTATCGACATCCATTTGTGAGAGAGTTTCGGCGGATTTCGAGCCGATTTAGGGCGCAATTATAAGCCCCCTCAAAATCGCCTCGACCAAGATCCATCGGCTGAAACACGCGGATTCTTAACAATTGGTTAACGACATTGTTGACTGGTTCAACACAAATGGATCACACTGTCGTCATTAGTTACGTTTTTTTATTTAATAAGGAGTATTATCATGGCGACGCCAACAGAGTGGCTGAACGAATTTCAAGTGAACACCGGTTCCGCAGCAACCAGTTCCCAGTCAGATCCCAAAATCATCGGCTTGAACAACGGCTATTTCGTTGTGGCATGGACCGAAGCAACAGCCGGCACAATCGGTACGACGGCCGGGACCGATATCATTGCCAAGATATTTGACGCAGAAGGAAATGTCGTCCGCAATTCCTTCCAGCTGAATCAGGTTTACACCCCAGACGACGAAAGAGATTTCGATCTGGTTGCGACGCATGACGGCTTTGCGATGGCCTATCTGGATGATGATATTGCGAACGTGAACCAGACTGACATCCGGTACGAGCGTTATGATTTTGACGGGGATCTGGTGGATTCCCGCAGCATCGCGACAGAAAACGTTGCGGCGGATTTCCTGCGCAACCCGCAGATTGCCGCCAACCTGATCGCGGGCAACGACGATATTTTTATCGCCTATGATGACGACGTGGGTACCGACACCGACATCAGCGCACGGATTATCGATCAGGCAGGCACGATTGGTGCGGAGTTCGGCGCGGCACAGAACAGCAATGACTTCGATCGGTTGGGCGATGTGGTTGTATTGAGCAACGGCAATTTCGTCACCGTCTATGAAGAGGATGACAGTGGTACGACCAGCCTGGAATTCACGATCCGGGATCAGACCGGCACCGCGATTGGCGGTGCCCGTGCACTTGCAGCTGAGGGCAGCGATCTGAATGCAGCATCGCTGGAAGGCGGTGGGTTCGTGGCTGTCTATGTTTTGAACAGTGATATTGTTGCCAGAACCTTCAACAATACGGGTACACAGCAAAGCGTGACCAACGTCGCCACCGGCATCAACATTCAGAACGAACCTGTTGTCACCGCACTGCAAGACGGCGATTTTGTCGTCGCCTGGGACGATGACACCACCGGCAATCTGTTTGCGCGACGCTTCAATGCGGATGGCACAACGGATGGTTTCACCTTTACGGTCGAAAACGTTGGCACCACCAATATCGACATCAGCACCACAGGTGACGGGCGTATTTTGTTCGCCTGGCAGGAGCAGGGTGGCGAGATCATGGCCTCGGTCTGGGATCCGCGCCCATCGGTCATCGACCCCGATGATTATGACGGCGCGCGCGTGCATGTGCTTGATTCCGACGTAATCACCACCGGTTTGGGCGGGTCGACCGTTCTGGCGGGTTCCGGGTCCAAGACCGTGTTTGGTCAGGGCGGTAACGACATCATCAATGCCTCGAGCGGCGGAGGTGAATATTTCGGCGGTGGCGGCAATGACACGATCTTTGCAAGCAACACGGCCAACGAAACGCTCGATGGTGGCACAGGGATCGACACGCTGAACACCACACTCTTCAACGGGACCTACTCGGTGAACATGGTGACGGGTGTGACCAACTTCGCGCCGGAATCCTTCATCAATTTCGAAAACATCACGATGGGGAACGGCAATAACACCGTGGTGGGCACCTCGGGTGCCAACATCATCATCACGGGTACGGGTGACGACACGATCAGTGCGGGAGCCGGCAACGATACGATCAATACCGGCGCGGGCAATGATACGGTCAACGCAAGCTCGGGTAATGACACGATTTTCCTCGGCAGCGGTAATGATACTGCCACGTCCTCGGGCACTGACACGATATTTGGCCAGGGGGGCAATGACCTCATTTTCGCCGGTCTCGGTTTGCCTGAAACACTTGACGGTGGGACTGGCATTGACACGCTGAACACGACTTTGTTCAACGGGAGCTATGTTGTTGATCTTGCGACGGGTTTGACCAATTTTGCGGGTGAGCTCTTTACCAACTTCGAGAACATCACCGCGGGCAACGGCAATGACCAGCTCTTCGGGTTCGAGGTCGATAACATCATGATCGGCGGCGGCGGTAACGACCGCATCCTTGCATTCCGCGGCAATGACACGATCGAGGGCGGTCTGGGTGATGACACGCTGAACGGCGGCGAGGGCAACGACAATATCTCCGGCGGTGACGGGGCGGATCTGGTCTTTGGCCAGGACGGCAACGACGTCATCTCGGGGGGTGACGGCAACGATCAGCTCTTTGGCGAGGCCGGTAACGACAATATTTCCGGCGGTCTGGGCGATGATACCATCGGTGCGGCCGACGGCAGCGACACCATCAACGCGGGGGGCGGCAATGACACGGCCTTTGGCGGCGAGGGCAATGATACCGTGCGCGGTGGGACGGGCAACGACCGGCTCTTTGGCAGCGGCGGGTCGGATTTCATCGACGGCGAGGACGGCAATGATGAGCTCTTCGGCGAGACCGGCAGCGACACGCTTCTGGGCGGTGCGGGCGATGACGACATGAACGGCGGCGGCGGCAACGACTTCATGAACGGCGAGTCCGGCAACGACCGGATGTTCGGCGGCTCGAATGAGGATACGATGTTCGGCGGCACCGGCAATGACCTGTTGAATGGCCAGACCCAGGACGACGACCTCTTTGGTCAATCGGGCAACGACCAGCTGTTCGGCGGTGACGGGTTCGATTTGCTGGACGGCGGCTCGGGCAATGACGTGTTGTTTGGCGGCAACCAGGGCGATACGCTGGTTGGGGGCCTGGGCGTGGATACGCTGAATGGCGGCAGCGGGTTTGACACCTTCGACTTCAATTCGGTGGCTGAATCGGCTTTCGGATCGGCGGATACCATCGCCGGGTTCGACGGTGCTGGCGGCTTTGGCGGCGATATCATCGACGTCTCGAGCATCGATGCCAACACGGGGATTGCGGGCAATCAGGCCTTCACCTTCCTGGGGGCTGTCTCAAGCGCTGTGGGCCTCGGTTTTGGTGCCGGTGCGCTTTGGGTGCAGGAGTTTGGCGGTCAGACGCGGCTTTATGCCAACGTCAACAACGACGCCATCATCGATCTTGAGGTGCGCATCAATGACGGTGCAGGCACCACGGCCTTTGATTACACGGCCAGCGACTTTTTTGCCTGAGGCGTCCGGAAAATTCTGTCCCGCGCGGTTGCGAACGCGCCGCGCGGGCTCTCACAAAACAAACCCGCCCCGATTACATCGGGGCGGGTTTTTTCATCGCGGTTTCGCAAAAACCTGCAAGCGCGTTACCCGGCCTGCACGCAAAGGTTCCAACGGGGGGGGGTCGTCATCGCGGCGCGCCTGCCGGGCTTTGTAACCCAAGAGGTAACGCCAAGAACAGCGGCTGAAATCCGCGCGATTTGTCTCATCTTTCGCTCTTTATAAGAGAGTTCGGTTTATCCGCCGGGCGTGGTGTCAGGTCGCGTTAGCGCAATTTTTGCCTGCGCGCGATTTGGGAGAACGGTGCAATCGGTTCATGCCGCATGCCGCGCCCGCTGAACGGCTCGGAACCAGTTCAGGATGGCATCTTGATCCATCGGCAGTTCACAACCAGCACCGGCACTGAAGGCTGACCATGCCTGAACATAGGTCGGTCGCACAGGTACATCCAGCGCGATGGCCTGCACCATCAGATCGCGAAACCCGCGCCCTTCGCTTTCCCCGCGCCCGAACCGGTTGAGGATCAGCAGGTCGGCACCCTGTCGGAGTTCCTGCTCGATAAAGGCAGAGCATTCAGCAAGCGCACCAGGATGCAAACGGCAACCGCGTGATCCCGTGCCTAGAGGTTGCGAAATACGGAAGGTGCGGCCCGAGCCGAACGTGCTCAGATCCATATCGGCACAATGACATTCACCACCCATAGCACCGCGGGTTTGCATCGCCCCGCGCAGTTTCAGGCCGCGCGCAGTCAGCACCTTGGCAATACCATCCAGAAAGGTGTCGATATCGTCTTGATCAAAACGGATGGCTGCAAGGGGAGAGAGGCTCATTCTATGTCTCATGTGTGGCAAAAGGGGCGCCAAAGAAGGGATGCGCCGGGTTTGATTTGGTCGATTTCGGCGGGAACAATCGCCAGCCCGTCGGCATGGCTCAGCGGTAAAAGCGTAGCTGATACGCTCTGGCCCAGGCGCTGTAGTACCGGCAGGCCGGTGTCATCATGACCGGCAAGGTGAACGGGAAAGACCTCGGCCCGACCCGCCTTGCGGGTCCAGCTGAAACCCGCGACCGGGGCAACGGGGGCCAGGTCAACGCCCAGCATGCGCGTGATTTGTGGCAATACAAACATATGGAACCCCACATGCACAGCAAAGGGATTGCCCGGAAGGCCGGTAAAAGCGGCCGCGCCCAGCGTGCCAAACATCACCGGCTTTCCAGGTTTCAACGCAACGCGCCACCCCTCGACGGTGCCACCAGCGGCGACAAGTGCATCGCGGATATGATCCTTACCGCCCAGCGAAATCGCACCGGAAGACAAGATCAGATCATAGCGCGTGCCAAGCGCGTTCAGCGCTGCGGCAGTGGCACGAGTATCATCGGGCAGGATACCCAGATCGGTGACCTCTGCGCCCGCTTGGCGTGCCAATGCCAGCAGCATGGGGCGGTTGGCGTCGGGGATTTGGTGCGGCGCACGAGGGTCCGCGCAGAGCTCATCTCCAGTGGAAAACACCGCAACGCGGGGGCGGCGGATAACGTCAACCTGTGTCACGCCATTGGCGGCCACGAGGCCGATATGATGGGCTGCAATATGCGTACCCGCAGCGATCAACAGCCGACCGGCGGCCTGGTCACTGCCCGTACGGCGAATGTTATCGCCTTGGCAAGGAATACGCTCAAAATGTATTTTTTGGATTTTATCGACGCAGGCCTCAATCATGACGACCGCGTCAGCGCCCGCAGGTATCGGTGCGCCTGTGAAAATGCGCAGCGCAGTGCCGACCGGCAAGGCACGCGGGCCATCGCCTGCCGCGACGGTGCCTGCAATTGGCAAACAGCCACCCCCCTCAAGGTCGGCGCAGCGCAGCGCAAAACTATCCAGCGCCGCATTGTCGAAAAAGGGCATCGCTTCGGGCGCGTATATAGGGAGCGCAGTGGTTTAGCCAAGCGCGTCATTCAATGAGACGGGGCGCGTTTTCCGGATCGGCGTGACCGATGCCAAAGCGCGGTTCCGGGCCTGCTCGAGGCTCATCATATCGGCGGTGGGCAAATGGCTGTCACAGCCACACCCCCCTGAAACAGGCGCAATAAACATCTGCCGCCTCCTTGAAAACAGGGGAAGTCTGATCAGGAGGCCGGATGTTCCGGCCCCCTGTACCTCAGGTATTTACGCCTATCTTAGAGCGTCAGAGGCGTTCTTCATGAGATAGTCCATAACCAAGGCAGCCTCATCTTCCTCAAGACCAGCACGCGGGAACATCGAAGGCGCGATGCCTTTCCATTGCTGCTGCGTAAAGTGGGTCACTTCGCGCGGCGCGTGGCAGACAGTACAGCGCTCAAAGAAAATCTTTTCGCCCGGTTCCATATCGGCATAAAGACTTTCGGTCAGCTCATAGAGACGACCGAACCCCAGCTTGTCCTCATCGATTTCCGCAAACGCGTAGTCTTCCAGGATCGGTGGCTTGTCATAGGCCATGTTCGGACCTTCAGGGTCCTCGCATTTGCGCATCGAGCAGAGTGTGGTGTTGGCAGTGGTCGCCTGTGCCACGCCCGAGGAGCGTTGTGTGGAGGTCAGGAAATTCACCAGGCCCGAGTTGCAGCGGCCTTTGCTGTCCAGCGACGGCCAGGCCCCCTCGTAGATCGAAACAACACCCGGCATGATGTCATCGCTGACAACCGCACCGGCAATCACTGTGCCCCGGTCGTTGTAAAGTTCAACCAGATCACCATCTTCGATGTTACGATCCGCAGCATCCTGTGTGTTGATCCGAACCGGCTCGCGCCCCTGAACCTTGTAAAGGTTGCGCAGATTTTCAGACTGGTCCATCTGGCTGTGCAGGCGGAACCATGGGTGGGGCGATACGACGTGCAACTGACCCTCTTTGGCATTGCCGAGGTATTCATGCTTTTCCAGCCACATCGGCATACCCGGACAGTCGTCAATTTCCAGCTTGGCGAAATCGTCACAGAACATCTCGATCTTGCCGGACGTGGTATGCAGCGGGCTGCCTTCGGGATCGTTGAAGAATGCGCTGTGGCGTGTCCACTTGCGGGCCTCGTCAGGCACTTCCTGACGTGCAAAACCCTTTTCCCAGAACGCCTCGAAAGGGGTGTGCTTTGACGCGCTGGATTTTTCATAGGCCAGCTTGATGTGATACATCTTGTCTTCGCCTTCGGTGAACTGCGTCCACAGGTCCAGCTTATCGGCCAACCCCTCAAAGATCTCGAAGTCCGGCAGGCTGTCACCCACGGGTTCGATCGCCTTTTTCATCGCATAGACCTTATCGTTGGAGTAGGTCCCACCCGATGATATATCGTCCTGTTCCAGCGTGGATGCCGCGGGTAGAACGATATCGGCCCAACGGGTCGCCGCTGTCCACCAGACATCGACACTGACCACGGTTTCGACTTTTTCCAGCGCCTTGATCAGCCGGTTGGTATCCTGCTGGTGGCTCATGAAGTTGTTGCCCGCGTTAAAGACGACCTTCACGTCCGGATAGGTGTGGGTATTGCCGTTGTAGAAAACCTCCTTGCCGGGATTTTCCAGCATGTCGGTAATCCGGCTGGCCGGACAGATGGTTTTAACAAAGTTCCGCCCTTGCGACATACCGGCAGGGTTGGATTTGCCAGAGGCGGGCATGCCGCCGTTCCCATAATGCCAGCTGAACCCAACGCCTTGGCCGGGTTTGCCAATCTTACCGGTCAGGGCTGCAAAGTTGATGATCGCCCAATGGGTCATTTCGCCGTGCTGGGCACGTTGCAGCGCCCAGGCACCGGCAATCTCCGTGCGGGAGGTGGCCAGCAGCTCTGCGAGGTCGCGGATTTCCTCTGGGGCGATGCCGGTGATCTCAGACGCCCATTCCGGGGTCTTTTCAACACCGTCGGTTTCACCCTGAAGATAGGCAATCCATTTCTCGGCCCCGGTGGTGTATTTGTCCATATAGGCGCGGTCTTCGAGACCTTTGGCCAGAACGTGGTTGGCCATGGCGCAGAACAGCGCAACGTCGGTATTGGGAACGATTTTGACCCATTCAGCATCAAGATATTCATCGGATGCGGTTTTCTGGGGGTTGATCGAGATGAATTTCACCCCTGCATCGCGGATGGATTCCCAATGCGCATACATGCCATGATCCGCGACGCGATATTCGACGCGGTTGTTCTTGATCGGATCACAACCGACCAGCACGAACACTTCGGTGTTGTCGCGGATGGTTTCCCATGCGGATTGTGTGGAATAGACTTCCATATCCCCAATGATATGCGGCAGCGTCACCTGGCTTGCACCGGCGGACCAATCCCCAGAGGTAATGGTGCAGCCGCCCATAAGGTTGAGCAGCCGGCCCTGAAGGACGTTCGGACGGAAAGTGCCGGCATTGGACCAGCCACCATAGGACGAACTGAAGATCGCTTCATTTCCGTGATTTGTGGCTGTATCCAGCAACGCCTTGGCGGTCAGGCTCCATGCGGTGTCCCAATCAACCTTGACGTATTCTTCCTTGCCCCGCAATTCGGGTTTGATGTCACCTGTTTCCCAGCCATCAAGATAGGATTTGCGGATCATCGGATAGTTGATGCGGGACTTGTCGTAGGTGCGGTCCAACACACCACGGGTGAGCATTTCGGTAGGGCGGGCATCAATATCCATGATATGATTGACGCCGACAAGCTTACCGTCGCGCACGACCGCTTGGAACGGCCCATAATGCGTTGCGTGAAAAACGCGGTCCTTGAAAGAGTTGGGATCAAGGGCGGCAAGGGCGGTTGTGCCCATCAGGCTGGTTGCGCTGAATGCAGCTGCACCACCTTGCAAAAACATGCGACGTGTTGGTTGAGTGAATGACATGCTGATCTCCTATGGCTGACTATCTGGACACAACATTAAATGAGGCCCGCGCGGCAGGCCTTGATCAAAAACAAGGAGGGTTGTTCGAAGATGTAAAGAATTGTAACAATGATTGCATGGCGCAACACATCCTGATCGTCGAAGATGACCGCACAACGCGTATGCGTCTCGCGGCCCATTTGCGCAAACAAGGGTATCGCGTCAGCGAAGCCGAGAATGCCGAAACGATGGAACAGACCCTCAGCGAAGATCCGGCTGAGCTTTTGCTGGTGGACATCAACCTTGACGGCAAAGACGGGCTGACCATCACCCGCGAACAACGCAGCATGTCGCGGGTCGGGATCATCTTGTTAACGGCGCGGGATGACCAGGTGGATAAGATCGTAGGTTTGGAAATGGGGGCGGACGATTATGTGACCAAGCCCTTCGATAAGCGCGAGCTGGCCGCAAGGGTGAAGAACCTTCTGGCCCGCATTGCTGATATCGGGCAGGCCCCGCAAGGCCCGGCCCCGGTGGAGGATTTCGGTCCGTGGTGCTTTGATCGCATCCGGCGGCGGCTGGTCTCAGTGGCCCGAACCGAAACGCTGACCCGGCAGGAATTCGACGTCATGGCCGCACTTGCGGATCACCCCGGCCAAACGCTGAGCCGCGCGCGCCTTACCGAAATGATGGGTCGCAAGGCGATGCGGTCAAATGACCGGATGATTGATGTGGTGGTGGGGCGTTTGCGCAAGAAGCTGGAGAATGATCCTGCCAGCCCGGAATGGATTTTGACCGAACACGGCAAAGGATATCATTTCGTTGACCCGAATTCTGTCTAAAGCCCTGCCTTAACGAGCGCAGCCTCAAGAAGGTCTGCGGCTTCCACCGCCAATGTCTGAAGGTCTTTGAGCAAGCCGTCATGCGCGCCGTTTCCCGTCTCTTCGATCCGGGCCAAGGCGGCGCAGAGCTGTTCCAGCCGGAAATTCGACGCGGCGCCTTTCAACTTATGCGCAGCCTTGCGTCGGGTCTGGGCAGGTGCCGGTAGGATCGTTTCAACGGCACGAGGCAGGTCGTCAAGGAACTCCCGCACGATCAGCGTGGTGGTCTGTGGCCCGAGGTCGGCAATATCCTCGCGCAGGCTGTCCAGAACTGTGGTGCAATCGGAAGGTGTCGGGGCAGCGGTGCCCGCGCTCAGAACCTCCGTCAATGCCCGTGGTGAAATCGGTTTCGACAGGATACGCGCAACGCCAAGTTGCTTGCGATTTTCGACCGTGTCATCGATCAGATGCGCCGTCAGGGCAACCAATATGGGGGCGTCCTCACTTTTGGCCATCTGCGCTGCGACCGCCTCGCCGCGCATATCGGGTAAGTCGAGGTCAATCAGCACCAAATCAAACCGCCGCTGCGCCGCTGCTTTCAATCCGGCGGTGCCCGTATCCGCTTCGCTGACGCGGCACCCCAGCCGCTCCAGATACCCGCGCGCCACCATGAGGTTCACAGCATGATCATCGATCACCAATACCTCGCGGCCCAGATCGGCTTGCGGCGCGCGCTCCTCATCTTGCGCGGCAAGCTCCGGATCACCCAGCGCCAGCGGCACCGTCAGCGTAAAGCGGCTGCCCACGCCAGCCTGGCTTTCAACGCTCAGCGCACCGCCGAGGGCTTCGGTCAGGGTGCGCGAAATGGCAAGGCCAAGCCCGAGCCCCTCAATCCCCGCGCGTTTGGCGGACTCAGCGCGCATATAGGCATCAAATGCATGGGCAATGGCCTCGCGGGTCATACCCACGCCCGTGTCGGCCACAGTGAAACTAAGCACGGGACGACCGGATTGTGCGTCAATGGCGTGATCGACGCTGAGAGTGATTGTCCCGCGTTTGGTGTATTTTACCGCGTTGGAAATCAGGTTGCCGACAATCTGGCGGATTTTGACGACGTCTCCCAACAAGGTCATGGGTGCGGGTTCGGACAGGTCCACAACCACCTCCAACCCTTTCTGCACGCCAAGCGATTGCAATTGGTGCCCCATCTGACCGACCAGATCGCGCAGCCGAAAGTGCACCGGATTGCCGCGGTTGGCGCTGTCTTCACTGCTTGCGAAGGTGAGGATGTCGTTGGTGATATCAAGCAGGTCCCGCGCTGACTCCAACGCGGTGCGGGTCCGTTTTTTGCACTCCCTATCTGATCGGAAGTGCCCCCGCCGTTGAAGCAGCGATTGGCTTAATTGCCACCCGTCCAGACGCCGCGCAGCCTCTTCTCGTGGCGACATATGTCAGCCACAGTATCAAGCGCGGCTTGATGAATGGCCGCGTTTTGGCTGCGTCCTTTGACAATCCGATGTTGCAGGCGCGGATGGCGATCCGCCAGGCTGCATCAGCAAGCCCAATATCCGCACAGCCCGTCGGCCCCGAAATTGTGCTTTTGACAAAAGGCGATGACAATCTACGCGATATTCGGATGTCACCTGCCGACTATTTTCCGGCCCTTCAATAGAACGCATTCGAAATCGCCGCGCGCAAACCGTTGATTTGCAAACGTTCGATTTACCGCAATCAGAATAAAAAAATAAACCTTTTTAAAATACTTTCTGAGGTAATCCGGATCCGATTAGTGATGATGGAGCGACTCGCAATGGAAAATCAGAATACACTTCAGCAAACGACAAATCGATTTGCTCTATCCAATATCAACACCAAACCCAAAGTATTGCTCAGTGTTGCTGTGCCCTTGGTCATGGCGCTTGTTATTGGTGCGGTCGCCTTGGTGAACCTCGCACGTTTGGATCGAACCCAAGGCTGGGTGGACCATACGCAGCGTGTTTTAAAATCGGCTACAGTGATTGTTGGCTACGCGCTGGACATGGAAACAGGCCTGCGCGGCTATCTGCTCGCCGGTGAGGAGCAGTTCCTTGATCCCTACAGGAATGGAGAAACGGCGGCTTTTTCCGATCTCGCCAAACTGCGCGAAACCGTAAGTGACAACCCGCCACAGGTCGCACGCCTGCAAGAGGCCGAGGATATCCTGCGCGATTGGCAGATTAAGGTGGCGGAGCCCGAAATCGAACTGCGCCGTGTCATCGGGGACGCGCCAACAATGAACGATATGGCTGCCGTAGTCCAACAAGGGCGTGGGAAGGCCTATTTTGACAAGTTCCGTGGTCTTGTTGCGACCTTCATTCAAAATGAACAAACGCTTCTCGAAGAACGCAAGGAACGCTTCTCCGTGCTTTTGTCGAACGGGGTCGCAACGGATGCGGCAATCCGGGATGCGTTGAATTGGGTTCAGCAAACCAACGCCGTGATCATCACTGCAAAGGATATTCTGGCGTCGGCAGTAGATATGGAGACCGGTATGCGCGGGTTTCTTGTTGCAGGGGATGAGGTCTTCCTTGAGCCCTACAACGCTGGCACTGCGGCATTTCAACAGCTTATTGCTGATTTGAGTGAGACAGTAAGCGACAACCCTCCTCAGGTGGCGGTCCTGGCAGAGGCCAAAACGGTCATTGATGAATGGCTTGCGGAAGTCGTCGCGCCAATGCTTGAATTACGCCGTCAGATTGGCGATGCGAAGACAATGGATGACGTCTCGGATCTGGTCCGCGAGTCTCGTGGAAAAGAGTATTTTGACGGCTTCCGTCAGCTGATGTCGGATTTCTCTGCGGAGGAGGATGCCCTGAACGTGATTCGACGGGCTGAGAACGTGCAAACGCAAGCCCTAACTGTGACCTCTATTGTCGCTGTTTTAATCGCCGCACTCGTGATCGGATCTGCTGTCGCTTGGTTTGTAGGTTCAAGCATTGGCAACGCCATCAGTGGGTTGACCAGCCTGATGAAACGATTGGCGGACGGTGACAATAACGTCGAAATCTCCGGTCAAAACCGCGGCGATGAAGTTGGTGAGATGGCGCGGGCGACGGAGGTGTTCAAGCAGAACGCTCTGAAAGTTGCGGCGCTCAACGAAGAGCGCGCGGCGGACGGCAAACGCATGGCCGAAATGGCTGCGGAACGCGAAAAGACTGCTCAGCGCGAGATTGAAATCGCAAAGGAGAAAGAAGAGACGGATCGCAAGGCATCGGCGGAACGAGAAGAGATGATTGCTCAGGTTGGCACATCCTTCGGAAAAGTGTTCGAAGCGGCGATTGTTGGCGAATTTACACAGCGTGTCGAGGCGAAGTTTTCCGATCAGATGTTCAACGAGCTCGCCCAAAACATCAATCAATTGCTCGATGTTGTAGATCAGGGCCTGTCCGATACTGGCAAGGTGTTGGAGCGCGTTGCGGCTGGGGATCTATCGAAGCCGATGGAAGGTGAGTTTCACGGTGCCTTCAGCCGTCTTCAAACCGATGCCAATAGCATGATGGAAGCTCTTAAGTCTTTGATTGGTGAAATTTCGGCAAGTGGTTTCACACTATCCTCGTCTTCTGCGGAAATGCGGGACACGGCCACGAATTTGTCGCGTCAGGCTGAACAAAACGCGGCATCGCTTGAAGAGACGTCGGCGGCGCTCGAAGAGCTGACAGCAAGCATTAAGCACGTGAGTGCAAATGTTGAAGATGCAAGCAATAATGCCCGTCTGGCACGCGATACCGCGCAATCGAGTGAACAGGTCGCTGCCGATGCAGCCGCCTCGATGGAACGCATTGCGGAGGCTTCAAAAGAAATTGCCCGAGTGGTTGGTGTGATCAATGACATTGCCTTCCAGATAAATTTGCTCGCTCTGAATGCGGGTGTTGAGGCTGCAAGAGCTGGTGACGCCGGGCGTGGCTTCTCAGTGGTCGCGTCGGAAGTGCGTCAACTGGCGCAACGCGCAAGCGAAGCCGCAAAAGAGATTGATACCGTTATCACAAAGAGTGATGATGCTGTGTCTGAAGGCGTCACAAAAGTTACCAATGCGCGTTCATCTCTTGAAGAAATTGCTGAGAGCGTCGTCAAGATTTCGGCTGGAGTTGATGAGGTTTCTTCTGCCATAAAGGAGCAAGCCAGTGGCATTAGTGAAATTACGTCTGCTGTTGGCCAAATCGACCAGAACACTCAGAAACAAGCTGCTTCCTTCGAAGAAGTTACCGCAGCCAGCAGCTTGCTAGCAAGTGAGGCTGAAAGCTTGAAGCAATCTACCGACCGTTTTCGCACAGGAAATAGCAAGGAAATCGTGTCCAGTAACCCACCATCCCTCGAAGTGCGCGAACGGCTTACAGAGCTAAAAGCGGTTGGCGGAGGCGGTTAGAAAGACCGCTGACCCCAACAGTGAGTTTGTCTTCATGAAGAGCAATTTAGACCTGCCGTACCTGCTTTCGTTTGTTGTGAGGTCGGTATCGCAAGGGTCGTCGTGACGGTTGCTCACGTCATGGTCTCCAAGCTCATTGATGCGGCCTTCCGTTCAAAAGCGACAGAGATTTTCTATGCCGGTGCTGACTATCGCTGTCGTGGATTATAAAACCCGTGTGTGGATGTTCCTTTCAATGCAAGACGTTTTTCAGATTGTTTGGAACAAGTGATCAGTGAAGTCGTGTGGCCTTTCTCCCTTTGCCGAAGTGTCGCGCAGTTCCGGTGCAGCCAGCGTCGAAAATCTGCTCAGAACGGTGTCACGCTTGGAAACTGTTTGTGCAGTCGGCTTGGATCAGACGATCCTGGCGGATGTGCATCCTGATATTATTGAACGGTTTTGGTTGTGGGCGGGCACAGAGGATGCGTGGGGCATGCGACGACATCCGGATGAGACGCGATATGCGTTGCTATGCTGTTTTCTTATTCCCCGCGCAGCAGAGTTGAGCGCGCGAGGCCGCAAACGCTGCAGGATTTCCAGAAGGACATGGAACGCGTTCTGGCCGAAGCCGCCTCGGGGAACTTTTCCAACCGGATGTCGGAAGATATGGAAGACGCCAGCCTTGCCGAATTGGCGCGCGTGATCAACAAGCTTCAGCAAGCCACAGAGTCCAATATCACGGATATTGTCGCCAGCATCGGCGAATTGGCGCACGGCAATCTCGGAGTGCGGATCGAAGAGGAGCGCCAGGGGGGCTTTCCAGCGCATGCAACAGGACTTCAACGGCGCGCTAACGACATTGTCCCAAACAATGGCGCAGATCATGCAAAGTGGTTTCTGCGACGTCTGCAGAGTTGGAGACATCTTCAGTTGGCATGGCAAAACGTGGCGAAGACAGCGCCGCAGCAGTCGAACAGACTTCGGCAGCCGCTGAACAGATTACGGCCAGCATCCGTCAGGTCGTTGCCAATGCAAAGAGCGCAAATGAAACCACCCGTAAAGTACGCGAAAGCGCCGACAAGACACGCGAAGTATCCAACAAGACTTAGATTCAATCAACGCAATGACAGAAGCCTCCGCCCAGATCAACCATGTGGTAAAGGTGATCAAAGACATCGCGTTCCAGATCAATCTTCTGGCTCTCAATGCAGGGGTAGAAGCAGCGTGGGCCGGTGAAGCCGGCAGAGGCATTTCGGTAGTCGCCTCTGAGGTGCGCGCTCTTGCGCAACGTTCCCAGGAAGCTGTGCAGGAAATCCGTCAGGTTATTGATCAGAACAACCAGAGTGTCGAGGCTGGTGTTGAGCAGATTGGATTGTCCCGAGAAGCACTCGAAGGCCTCATCGCCGAGGTTGAGGTCGCTTCAGGACAAATCTCCGATATCGCGACGGCAGCCGAACAGCAATCGGTCGAGATTGACGAGGTCAATACGGCTATCAGATCCATCGATTCAACGTCTCAAACAAATGCTGCGACGCTTGAAGAAATGACAGCTTCCACCGTGGTATTGAACGAAGATGCAAAAACCTTGGCTGAAGCACTCAGCCAGTTTTATGGTGTCGCCCAGGGAGAGAAGGCAGCAGCCCCGTCAAAGACGGTCTTGCTTGATCGCGGAAATCGAGACAGTTCTGCAGCGCAGTTGAAGAAAGCTGTTTCTGCCGGTGGTGGTGGGACGGTCGACGAAGGCTGGGCAGAATTCTGATCAAATAAGATGCGTGGGTGAGCCTTCTTCCAAGGTGTACTTAAAACTGGTTTTTGAAGGTGGCTGATAAACGTGATGACTGGAACAGTAGAGCCGCAGGGGTAGAACTCTTGACCTCCCGGGTGGGAGTAGAAGACTATACGCTTGATATCTCGACAAAACGGAAAGTCTGGGGATGGGCCACACCCTCTCCTGACTTGGTAGTTAGCTTGATTAACATTCGAGGCGCCGTCCTGCCCCTAGTTGATTTCGCCGGACGTTTGGAGCTGCCGGTGCCGGACGCATGTGATCGTAGTGTCACATTTGTCGTTGAGGTCGCGTAACCGCAGGTAGAACCGATCGTCGATGCGGTTTCAGAAATTATCCTGCCCTCCGCGGATGACATGCAGCCGCCTGAGATAGCCTTCAGAACATATCAGGCCTACGTTCAATCCTTGACAATTTTTGGCGACAGAATGGTGCGTAGTCTTGACTTGTCATTTTTGTTTCCCGCCTTGGCTGAACCAGCACCACGGTTGGCTATATGATGAGATGCTAAAATACGCTCGACCGCTAGTACGCCCTTTGACCTATAGCCCATTGTCGACTTTTGTGGTCGACGATCACGGCTTTGCGTAAAGTACTAAAGATGTTCATTCTTGCCGGTTTTTCGGATATCCACCCATTCAGTATGAACAAAAGAGTTGCCGGGGATGCAGCGGCTATGACCTTGCTGCGACAACGTTTCCCGACTTCTTGCGTGTTTTGACGAGAGATAAGGATTGGCTCGTATTGGCACTTACGGTGTTCAGTTGTGGTGCGCTGCTCAAGTGCGGGCACGCCATTATAGCTGGTCGATCAACCTGACGAGGTGGGTCAACAGTCTTTGCATCGATTTGCACTGTTGCAGTCACCGCTGACGTCGAGTTACAGGTTTGATCTTAAGCATATCTTTGGAGATCACTGATATCTATCTCATAGTGTTTGGTGAGTAGAAAGTCGTGAACAGTGAACCCCAGCCTCAATGCCAAAAACAACAAGCTTGGCTGCCAGCATTGCTCTTCGAGGGTAGGTTCCGCGTTCAAGGAAGAGATCACCATGGCGTTTCAGCCGATATTTGATCTTCAAACCGGCGCTGTGTTTGCCCAGGAAGCGTTAGTGCGCGGCAAGGATGGAAGGGGGGCAGGTGAAATCTTTTCCCACGTCACTGACCACAACCGCTACCAGTTTGATCAAAGATGCCGCACGACCGCAATTGAAGTCGCGACGGAGGCGGGATTGCAGGGTGCGCTATCTATTAATTTCATGCCGAATGCTGTTTATGAGCCGCGCCACTGTATTACTCACACGCTTTGGGCCGCAGACAAATGCAACTTTGACATCGGCAACCTCATTTTTGAATTCACGGAATGCGAGCCGATGCGCGACATTCAGCATATCAAGAACATCGTTGCCACTTACAAACAATTCGGTTTCCGTACGGCGATAGATGATTTTGGGGCTGGATATGCTGGGCTGACTTTGCTGGCCGATGTCATTCCCGATCTGATCAAGCTTGATCGAGGCCTCGTCACAAACATCGACAAAGATCCGGGTCGCCAATCAATTGTGGCCAGCATAACTGCCCTTTGCGGCGATCTCGGGATCGAGGTTATTGCAGAGGGTATCGAAACCGCTGATGAATTTGCGCAGCTTCGCGACCTCGGCATCCAGTATATTCAGGGTTATTATCTGGCAAGGCCCCAGTTTGAACAGCTGCAGACGGAACCGAATATTCCTTTCCTGGCACTCAAAGCGGAAACAGATCCGACGCATGAGATTTTGCGATAACGCAAGCGGTGAAGAACGGGCTTTCCACTTGCAGACATGCACACCCGAACGCCTCAAAGTAGAGAGGGTAAGCGTCCCGACGTTTTCTGATCTTCAAGCGAGCATCCGTTTCCGTCAGAGTATATGCTGCCTCCCACGGCCGGTTTAGCCTGAAACTGTAGATGTTCCCGTTCCGGTCGCGCAAGCCGGACGATAACGCTACTTTTACGCGGTGAACCCGAACCGTTATTTCATCATCGCGATGACTAGGGTTTCCACGGAACGTTTTTTCGGCGTCTGGTTGCTCCTGCGAAAGGGTTGATGAAAATCATCGTCAAAACGTCGTAATCTCCGCGCAGCAGGATGCGGAACGGTGGTATTTTGCACACCCACGGTCAAAGGGATAGCGCGATACGGCCTTGGAACAAAATGCGATAACCTAGAGGGATGCGGTGATACCACCATCAACAAATACTGTCGTTCCATTCACAAAAGACGAGGCGGCCGAGGCGAGAAAGATGCAGGTCCCGACCAGCTCATTCACGTTACCCCAACGACCAGCAGGCGTGCGCTTCTCTAGCCAGGCCGAAAATTCCGGGTCCGCCACGAGGGCCGCATTCAGGGGCGTATCAAAATACCCAGGTGCCAAACCATTGCATTGCAACCCATATTTGGCCCAATCGGTCGCCATGCCTTTGGTCAGATTTGCAACCGCCCCCTTGGTCATGGTGTAGGGCGCGATGCCAGGGCGCGCCAAAGCCGTTTGTACGGAGGCGATATTGATAATCTTGCCCTGCCCGCGTTTGATCATATGGCGCGCGCAGGCCTGGCCGACATGAAAAACACTCGCGATATTGGTCTGCATCAGCCGCTCGAAAGCGTCGGCCGGGAAATCTTCGAGCGGGGTGCGGTGCTGCATGCCTGCGTTGTTCACCAGAATGTCGATGGCCCCTGTCTCAGCCTCAAACCCATCCACGGCCGCGCGCACGGCGTCATGATCCGTGGCGTCGAAAGGCAATACATGTGTCGTGCCCTCAAATTGGGCCTGCGCCGCATTAAGCTTGGCCGTATCGCGCCCGTTCAACACGATCTCGGCACCGGCCGCCTGCAAACCCTTGGCCAGGGCAAAGCCGATCCCTTGCGAAGATCCCGTGATTAGGGCGCGACGCCCGTTCAGATCGAAAAGGCTCAGGCTCATGGGATCTCTCTTTGCGCTCGACGTTAATTTTAATGAAGTTTATGTTAACGATAACAAGCCTTGTCAAGCGAAGCGGTCTTGCCGAAGCGATGCCGCCGATACAAATCAAAAGCCCCGAAGAGGATCCAAAATGAAATCCCTCGTTATTCATGCGCCCCTTGATTTACGGATCGAGGATGCAAATGTGACCGATCCCGGCCCTGGCGAGGTCCAGATCGCGATTGCGGCAGGAGGCATATGCGGCTCTGATCTGCATTACTATCAGCACGGTGGTATCGGCACGATCCGCCTGAGAGAGCCCATGATCCTGGGGCATGAGGTGTCGGGGCATATCACCGCCCTCGGAGACGGTGTCACAAACCTCAAACTCGGGCAGCTTGTCGCTGTATCGCCCTCTCGGCCCTGTCACGCTTGCGTTTATTGCCATGAGGGCAAGCTCAACCACTGCCTGAACATGCGGTTTTACGGCTCCGCGATGCCTTTTCCGCACATTCAGGGGGCGTTTCGCGAAATGCTGGTGGCGGATCAGACGCAATGCGCGCCCGCGGACGGTTTGACGCCGGGGGAGGCCGCGATGGCCGAACCGCTTGCGGTTTGCCTGCACGGCGTACATCAGGCGGGCGATATTTTGGGTAAACGGGTACTGGTGACGGGCTGCGGGCCGATCGGGCTTTTGTGCATTCTGGCGGCGCGACGGGCCGGAGCGGCGGAAATCGTAGCGACTGATCTGACCGATTTTACCTTGCAGATGGCACGCGAAAACGGTGCCGATAGGGTGATCAATGCGCGCGAAGACCCGGAAGGGCTCAAGCCCTATGAGACCGGGAAGGGTACATTTGACGTGTTGTTTGAATGCACGGGCGCGGCCCCTGCCCTCGCGGCGGGCATCGCGGCCCTGCGCCCGCGCGGCATCATCGTGCAACTGGGCCTTGGCGGCGATATGCAACTCCCGGTACAGGCAATCACGGCCAAGGAATTGCAATTGCGGGGATCTTTCCGGTTCCACGAGGAATTCTTCACTGGGATCGCATTGATGCGCAAAGGCCTGATCGACGTCAAACCGCTGATCACGCATACGCTTGATCTGAAGGATGCCGTTAAGGCGTTTGAGGTGGCCGCGGATCGCACACAGGCAATGAAAGCACAGATCGCGTTTTCCTAAGACCCTTTGGGTTTTGAAATTTCGGTGCCCTGGCACCGGGATGTGGTGGATAAAATAGGAGAGGTTTCAGTGTCGTTCTTTGAGGTACACGACCCGGTTTTCGGGCAATATGTGATGGGCAATGCGCCGGTGAAACAGCTGGCGACAGGTTTTGACTGGGTCGAGGGGCCGGTGTGGTTCGGCGATGCGGGGTGTCTGTTGTTTTCCGACATCCCCAACAACAGGATCCTGCGCTGGACACCCGAGGTTGGCGTCACGACCTATCGCGCGCCGTCCAACTACGCTAACGGCCACACCCGCGATCTTCAGGGACGTTTGATCTCCTGCGAACACGGGCTGCGCCGTGTCACGCGCACCGAATTGGACGGCACGATCACGGTGATTGCGGACCGCTATGACGGTAAGCCGTTGAATTCGCCCAATGATACTGTAGTCAAATCCGACGGCTCCATCTGGTTCAGCGACCCGCATTACGGGATCATGACCAATTATGAAGGGTTTGCCTCGGAGCAGGAAAACGCCTGCGTTATCTACCGCGTCGATCCATCCACAGGTGTGATTGCGGTCGTGGTCGATGATATGAATTGCCCCAATGGGCTGGCCTTCTCCCCGGATGAAACGCGGCTCTATGTGGCCGATACGGGCCGTATGTTCACCGATGACGCGCAACATATCCGGGTTTACGATGTGTCGGGTGACACGGTTCAAAACGGGCGACTTTTTCACACCATCGATCCCGGCATTGCCGACGGCATCCGCGTGGATACGGATGGCAACCTGTGGTCCTCGGCGGGTGATGGGGTGCATTGCATTGCGCCGGACGGGCGGCTTTTGGGCAAGGTTCTGGTGCCGGAACTGGTCTCCAACATCTGCTTTGGCGGGCGCTCAAAACACCAGTTGTTCATCACGGCAACGACCAGTGTTTATCGCGTGACGCTGAACCGGACTGGCGTGCAATTCCCATGAACAGCGCGATTGGCCTGATCGGGCTTGGCACCATGGGCGCGGCATTGGCGTTCAACATTGCCGAGAAAGATTTTGACATTGCCGTCTGGAACCGCACGACGCAGGTTGCGCGCGATTTTTCTGGCCTGCAGGGGTTCGCGCGGATGGACGATGCAAGCCAAGATCAACACGGTCCCTGGGCAAGCTAAGAACGCGATATTTGCTTTTTCTGGTGGGGAAGCGCATTAAATCAAAGGTATGAGCGTGAATATTCAACCCCGCGACGATCTGATCGTCTGTCCGCATTGCGATGCGGCCTATACGCTTGCGCGCCCAAGCAATGGGCAACGCGCAGTTTGTCATCGCTGTCATACCGTTTTGATCATGCCACGGCACAAGGCGGGGTTGCAGATCATTGCTCTTTCGATTGCCATCGTGATCCTTATCACGGCGGCGGCGGTCTTTCCGTTTTTGTCGATCTCTGCGGGTGGCGCGCATAATTCGGTTTCGGTCATCGACTCAGCATTGGCGTTCAGCGATGGCCCCTTGGTGGTGCTGGCCCTTGCCACCGCAGCCTTGATCATCTTTATCCCGCTGGCACGCGTGCTGCTGTCGCTTTACGTATTGGTTCCAATCGTCATGGACAAACCCCCCGCCCGCAAGGCGGCCTTTGCCTTTCGTCTGGCCGAGGCGCTGCGTCCCTGGTCAATGGCGGAAATATTTGCGATCGGCTGTGCGGTGGCGCTGGTCAAGATCCACGCACTTGCAGACGTCAGCCTGGGTCCGGCATTCTGGTTGTTCACCATGCTGGTGCTGCTCGTTGTGGTGCAGGATAATTTCTTATGCAGGTGGTCGGTATGGAACGCGCTGAGCAACCCAAAGAAACGATAACCGCCAAAGATCTTGGTGTTGTCGCCTGTACGCGCTGCATGCAGGTCTGGCCGCAGGAAGTCAGGGTTTGCGCGCGCTGCGGGCACCGCCTGGTACTGCGCGACCACAAAAGCCAGCAAAAGGTCTGGGCGCTGTGGCTTGTGGGTCTGATCTGCTACATCCCGGCGAACCTCTATCCCATGCTACAGACACGCACGCTTTTCAGCGTCGATAACTCCACCATTGTCGGCGGGGCCATCGAGTTGATCGAATATGACAGCTACGGGGTCGCCATCATCATCCTGATCGCCAGCGTCATGATCCCCGTGGCCAAATTCCTGGCCATCGCGTTCTTATCGATATCGATCACACGGCCGACTACAATGTCAAAAAACCAGCGCCAATTGCTCTATGAGGTCGTCGAATACATCGGGCGATGGTCGATGATTGACATCTTTGTGGTTGCGATCCTGTCGTCTCTGGTGCAACTCAATGTGCTTGTGGCGATCAACCCCGGTCCGGCCAGTTTGTTTTTTGCCCTGTCGGTGATTTTCACCATGCTATCGGCGCAGGCCTTTGACAGCCGCTTGATCTGGGATGCGCAGCACAACGGAAAAGGACAACCGAAAGAATGACGCAGACTCCTGATCCTGTTCCGATTGATCCGGCGCGCGAGAGCTTTCTGGGGCGCGCTTCGATTGTCTGGGTGATCCCGTTTATTGCACTGGTGACCTCACTGCTGGTTGCCTGGCAATCCTACAGCGATCGTGGCCCGCTGATTTCCATTGAATTTGAGAACGGCACCGGCATTATTGTGGATCAGACGGAGGTACGGTTTCGCGACATCAAGGTGGGCGTTGTCGAAGGCATCGGGTTTTCCGAAGGACTTGAGAGTGTTGTGGCACAGGTGCGGCTGGAAAAGGAAGTGGCACCTTTTGTAGATGCCGGCGCGTCATTCTGGGTTGTACGCCCAGAGCTTTCGGTGCGCGGTATTTCGGGTTTGGACACGGTCATCAGCGGAATTTTCATCGAAGGATCATGGGACGATCAGGTGGGGGCCGCGCGCGAGACATTCAAAGGACTGGAAACGCCCCCACTGTTTCGTCCGGGCAAGGAAGGCTTGCAAATCGCGCTGCGCACGCGGCCCGGCGGTACCCTCACGGACAACAGCCCGATCTTGTTTCGCGGCATTGAGATTGGCCGGGTTGGCACGGCGCGGATTTCGCGCGAAGGCAGCTTCGCCATCGCAGAAGCCATCATCTATGACCCTTACGGGCGGTTGATCACAACGGCTACACGGTTCTGGGACACCTCCGGCTTCAGCGTCTCCATCGGGCCCGCAGGCGCGGAGGTGGACTTTTCCTCCCTGGCCACATTGGTGGGCGGAGGTTTGACCTTTGACACATTTGTATCGGGCGGCGCGCGCGTAACGGATGGCACGGTTTTTGAGGTTTTTGCCGATGGGACAACGGCCAGAAACAGCGTTTTCAACGCCTCCGAAGTCGAGTTGATCGAACTGCGTATCATTTTTGATGATAACATCTCCGGCCTGGCTTTGGGCGCCCCGGTTGAGTTGAGCGGGTTGCGCATTGGTTCGGTACAAAGCCTGTCAGGGATCGTGGATACCGACACATTTGGTGACAACCGGGTACGGCTTGACGTTGTCATCGGCATCCAACCTGCCCTGCTCGGCTTACAGGGCGCTGTGGATTCTGAGGCGGCGCTGAATTTCATCGGCGCGCGGGTGCGCGAGGGTCTGCGCGCCCGTCTTGCCTCGGCCAGCCTCCTGACTGGCGGGTTGAAGGTCGAACTGGTCGAAGTTGACGGCGCCTCCCCCGCCGACATCGTGCTGGTCGAGGGTGAAATTGCCACCATCCCGGCGACAGCGAGCGAAATATCAGATGCGGCGGCAACCGTTGAGGGCGTTTTCACCCGGATCAACCGCCTGCCCATCGAAGAGCTGCTCAACAGCGCCATCGGCTTCATGCAAAGCGCGCAGGCCTTCGTGATGAGCGAGGATCTGCGCGAAATGCCCGAAGACCTGCGCGGCCTTCTGGGAGATGTGCGGGGGCTGGTGACGTCGCAGGAAGTCCGCGATATTCCGATTTCGGTGAATGCAGCCCTGGCGCGGGTCGAAACCCTTTTGGGGCAAATCGAAACCGAACAGGCCGTTAACCGGATCGTTGAAACCATCGAGGCGGCAAAATCTGCCGCAACCTCGGTCAGCGCCTCTGTGGCGGGTGTGCCTGAATTGATCGAAAACCTCAGCGGTGTCGCGGCCAAGGCAGAAGCCATGCCGTTGGAAGAATTGACGGTGCAATTGACCGACCTGTTGGCGTCTGCGGACGCGATATTGGGAACGCCAGCGGCGCAGGAATTGCCCGCCTCGCTTGGGGCCGCGCTCACTGAATTGAACGCGACGCTCAGCGAGCTGCGCGCGGGAGGGGCTGTGGGCAATGTTAACGCGACGCTGCAATCCACGCGCGAAGCGGCGGACGCCGTGGCGCTGTCCAGCAAGGATCTGCCCGGATTGGTGGAGCGGATCACCGAGGTCTTCGACCAAGCCAGCCGAACCATCGAGGGCTACAATCAGGGTGAAGTTATCAGCCGCGATGCGCAGGCTGCCTTGCGTGACATTTCACAGGCTGCGGATGCGCTGACCGCTCTGGCGCGTTTGCTGGAACGAAATCCCAGCGCATTGATCAGGGGGCGATAGCCATGAGTTTCTTTAGACCATTCTGGATGATCCTGGGCGCCGCGCTGCTCGCAGGCTGTGCGAGTTCGCCGGATCGCTATGTCGTGCCCACCTCAGAGGTTGCCCAGCAACAGCGCATCGCTTACCGCTCGGTCGAAATCCGCAAGGTTTCCCTGCCCGCCTATGCGGCCTCGGATGAGATCGCGCAGCTTGGACCGGATGGAAAGCTGACAAGTGTCGGGGGTGTTTTATGGGCGGACACGCCGGAGCGTGCCATTTCGCTGGAACTGTCGCGCAATCTGACCCGGCTGACCGGCGCGCGGGTCGCTGCCGAGCCCTGGCCGTTTGAAACCTTTGCCGATGCGCGTCTAGAGGTGCGTTTCGAGAGCCTCATTGCGCAGGAAGACGGCCAATTCCGCGCGAACGGCCAGTATTTTGTAGCCGCCGAAAACGGACGGGAGCGTGCGGGCCTGTTCGATCTGATGGTCGCCTTTGATCCCGCTGAAGGACCGCAGGCCGTTGCCGCCGCGCGAGGTCAGATCATTCTGGATCTCGCGCGCTTCATTGCCCGCAATGGATTGCGCTGAGCGTCAAACCTAACCAAGCCTTTCACCGAAGGACGCGGGCAGCATTGACACTCACCCGGCGAATTTTCTCCAGCTGACACTGGAGATGTGGCGATTTTATGCCACTCTTTTGATGGCATTTACCGCGCCAAACGAGATGCACTATGGGACGGTAGTGTCGCAAACTTTTGGAGCCCTGTTGCACTTCTCGGCAGTGACGTTCATTGGGCAGCCTTTCGACATCTCATTCAAGGTTTAAACGATTGATCAGTTTCAAAGGCGCGCATTTTCCGAAATCGGTGATCCTATACGCGGTCTATTTCTACGTTCGGTTTGCGGTATCGTATCGGGATCTCGAAGAAATCATGAACGAGTGCGGCGTCGATGTTGATCATGCAACGCTTAATCGATGGGTCGAGAAATATTCTGTCGCCGTTGCCGGTGAGGCGCGTTGTCAGAAGGCGTCGACCGGTCGATCTTGGCGGATGGACGAAACCTATATCAAGGTCAAAGGCCAGTGGACATATCTCTATCGAGCGATAGACAAATACGGCAATACCCTTGATTTCATGCTGTCCGAGCGACGTGATGAGGCGGCAGCAACCGCATTCTTCGCCAAGGTGATCGCCAGTAACGGCTGGCCGGACAAGGTTTTTATCGACAAGAGCGGATCAAACGCGGTCGGTCTGTTCAACATGAATTGCCTGCTGGTGATGCATAACTGGTGTTGGCTGATCGAGATTCTGCAGGTGAAATATCTCAATAATATTATCGAACAGGACCACCGTTTCATAAAAAAGATCACCCGCCCTATGCAGACCTTCAAATCGTTCAATTCAGCCGCGTCCACTCTGGCGGGCATCGAAGTCGCCCACATGATCCGCAAAGGACAATTCGACCGACCAGGGTTGTCCGGCTTCGAACAGTTTGCCGAGCTCGCTGGATAATTGTATCCTAGCGAGGCCCCATCTCGCCTCACGACAAAGTTTGCGACACAACCCTCATAGTGGGTCTTTCATTTTAATGGGCGCGTAAGAAGAATCTTAGCACGGGTCTCCAGGGCGGGTTAAAACTCGCCCCACCCGTCATCTTGAGCTGTTCGGCCGCCTCCGGCGACCGCGGCAACTTTTGATGGTTTGATGTAGGGCTCTTCTGGCTTCCTTTCTAACGAAACAACCTTAGTTTCTTTGAAAATTTCGTCGTCCAAAGATACACCGCGGAAACCACGTAACGTGTTGGCGAGTGTCTCCGCTTCCCCGCTCAAAGCAACCGAGGAGGCGGTCATTTCCTCAAGTGTAGCTGCGTTGGACTGGGAAGAGGAATCAATGGATTGGATTGCGGAATTTACTTCTTTGATGCCCATCGACTGCTGTTCAACAGCCGATGTGATCTCGGAGATCTGACTCGATGCCAGTTCCACTTCGGAAACGATGGATTCAACAGCTGTACGAGACAACCCAACTTGTCGAACACTTTCTTCAACCGTCTTGCTGTTTTGTTCGATGACGTGACTAATTTCCTGAACAGCTTCCTGAGAGCGCTGTGCAAGTGCGCGCACTTCAGAGGCTACTACAGAAAATCCTCGTCCTGCCTCGCCAGCCCGAGCCGCTTCAACGCCCGCATTGAGAGCGAGAAGGTTGATTTGAAAGGCAATGTCCTCAATGACTTTTACGACTCGATTGATCTGTTCAGATGCTTCTGACATTGCCGTGATAGATTCCTCCGTATCGTTAGAAACTTGCTGGGCGCTGCTGGCGTTTTCTTTCACGCGTTGGGTTGCTTCGTTGGCAGTTTTTGCGTTCGCAACAACCTGCTTAACACTTGCAAACAGTTCCTCAACAGCTGCGGAGGTCTCTTCAATTGCCGCGGCACTGTCCTCTGCACGCTTGGCCATCCCGAGCGCGGCTGTTTCCAATTCAGAGGACCCGGATGAAACACTGAAACCACTTTTGGTAATTTGCCCCATAGAAGAGGAAAGTTTAAGTAGTGCTCCGTTGAAATCTTCCTTCATCTTCAGAAACACACCCTGTCGATCACCTTCGATACGAACCCCCAAATTGCCGTCTGCTAGCTCTCCAATACTCTGCACGACATCGTCGATATTGCTTTCCGTCACTTCCAGCAGTCGGTTGATTACTTCAGCCAATACGACCAGATTTTCATCCTTCATGTCTTCAGCCATACGATTGGACAAATCACCTGAAGCCGCCTGACCAATGACATGTTCCATGTCTTTTTGGAAATTCTCCAGCGCCTTCATGCGCGCGCGCTCCAGCTCTGCGACCTCTTCGCGTTCTTTGGCGGCTTGCGCTTCACTTGCGGCACGGGCCTCGCGATCTTTCTCAGCGGCCAGTCTTTCTTTCTCTAACTCCTCAACATCCGCCATTTGCGCCGTTAGGTCACGCGCCTTGCGAGCATTTTCAAGGAAAACAACCATCGCGTTGTTCATTTTACCCAACTCGTGAGTTTTGTCGGTGGGTTCAATCTCAATATCCAGATTGCCCTCGGACACTTCGGTCATAATAGTAATCATTCTTGCCAGACCGGCGGCGATAAGACGACCCACCACAAAGGCAACGATGACACCAACGATTGTGCCGATAGCGACCAAAGCCAAAACCATCGTGATGGATCGTTTGGCCACCTCTGCACCGGCTGGTCCGAGCGTGTTTTGACGATCCACGATGGCGTCCACCGCTGTCGCCACCGCAGCGAGAGCGGCAGGACCTGCTTGATCCATCTGGCCATAAAGACTGTTGCGCTGATTGATCGTCGCGGCTACTTCCTGCTCAAGCTCAGCAAAATGTTCGAGATCTGCAATTGTTGATATCGTCAATTCGCGTCGGCGCGGATTCTCCAGTTCTGACAATAACTGTGTGAGAGCGTCACTGGCTTTGGTCAAATGTTCCTTTGATTGATTGGCATCAGCGTCACTATTGGTCACAAGGAAACGTTCAAAATAGAGGCGTCCAAGTATCAGATCGGTGGAGGCCACCCCGGCGATATGGCTCGCTGCAGGATCATTGTCAGCGTAGGCACTCAGCATGACTTCGGACAATTGTTCGCGGGCCTTTTTGCCAACGACGGCCGCTTCGGCGACAATTGAGTTACGCTGATCCTGCAAAGCGCTGGCCTGTGTCATGGATGTTGCGTAGGTTTCCAGTAACTCAGGTAAGTCAGCAAGAGCTTCCTGTTCAGGGTATCCTTCGAGCGCAGCCACCATGTCCGATTCCAGCTCGAAGATTTCGGCTACGTTGCTTGCAACCTCTGCCGCCTGGGCCTTGTCACCGCTTGCACGGTATTTCAGGGCAGCAATGCGAGCCTCAAAAAGGTCTTCGGCAACATCCGTTGCGATCAAAGTGGTTTTTGCTGTCCCTCGATAATCTACAAAGGTATCAGCCAGTTTGCTTGTCTGCAACGAAGCAACTCCGCCGACAAATAGGATGAGGCAGATCATTGCGCCCATTCCCAGATAGATACGCATTACAACTGACATGGCGATTCCGATTCCTTTTTGATTCTTCGCCTAAAAAGTAAGCAGAAAAGAGTTACCAACCTCTTTCAATTGGCCATTTCCATAAGATTTTAGATGCATACTCTAATTAGAACTCGAACATTCAGTTCATTTTTTGACTGCTTTCCAGTGGCTTGCAAGGATACCCACAGCGCCAAAAGGCTTCGTCGAACTATTGGCTATGCGTTTCGCCTAAAACTGCGGCTCTTAAGTTTGCCATTGAGCTGATCCAGCAAGGGGCGGGCCACTACATTCACCTCATCAAGGCCAAAGAAACGTTGGTTGCGTACTATCGGTACAGGTGGCCGGATCACCACAGAATACGCAGGTGATGGACGAATCGCACTGCAAAGCCAGATAGCGGTACATCGGCATTGCCAGAAAATTTCTTTAGATCGGCATCAATAATGAAATTAAACTTCTGATTTTATTATATATAATATATTGTCCTACATTATATTGATTATGTCATACAATATATTGATTATGTCATACAATATATGTAACGTGAGGTACGTCACTTTAAAAAGGTCCAAACTTGCCCGAATTATTTCCCAAAAAGCCTGGCATTACATCCAGCCCGACAATTGACCCTCTGGTCCACCTCAATGCTGATGGGCAGAAGCGGGATGTGCTTGACGCGCTATCGCTCATGATCGAGCGGGCCGGTCTGGGTATCGGTGACCGGCTCCCGCCCGAAGTCGAGATTGCAAAGAAACTGAATGTGGGCCGCTCGAAGGTGCGCGAAGCCCTGATCGCCTGGCAGAATATGGGCATTGTCACTCGTAACAAAAAAGCCGGGACGCGGCTTGCTGCCGAAGTGTCATCAAAATCCCTTCATATGCCGGTGACGCTGAAGCTGGAGGCCGAAAGCCTGCTGCGAACCCATGCCGTGCGCCGTCCGCTCGAGATTGAAGCGGTGCGCCTTGCGGCGCGGCACGTTACGGCGCAGCAATCAAAGATCATCTTAGCCAGAAGTGCAGAACTAATGGCGGTGTATGAGGCTGGCGAAAACTGGCGTGCTGCGGACCACCGCTTTCATAAAGCAATTCATGATGCTTGTGGAAATCCACTATTCGAACAATTGATCCGACAAATCCAGGATGGCTTTAACGCCATCTACGAAGCACCTTTCGGTCAGCCACATCTTGGGCAGGCAACCATCCCACTACATCCCGGTATTGCAGATGCCATTGCTGATGGTGACGAAAAACAAGCGGTGGCGATCATGGGAACGATTATGGACATAGTTGAAACCGAAGTTCGCCATATGATGGGGGATCAGAATGTCTGAGTCTCAACGCATCGCGACACTTTTGGCCAATGTCTTTGACGACGCGGACGGCTCGATGACGCCGCCGATCGTCCAAACGTCGCTGTTTTCTTTTGACAGCTATCAGGCTTTTGAAGACCGCATGGCAGGTCGCACCAATCAGCCGATTTATACGCGGGTGCAAAACCCCACTGTGGCGGCGTTCGAGAGCTTGATGGCGAAAGCCGAGAGGGGCGAGGCGGCGGTCGCGCTCGCATCGGGCATCGCGGCAATTTCGTCCACCTTGCTGGCATTCGTGAGACCCGGATCCAAAATCGCCTGCGTGGAACATGTATACCCCGACACTTACAAATTCATGGAACGTATCCTGCGCCCATTTGGCGTCGAGATCAGCTATCATACGGCCGCTGCATTCGAAGATGATGAAAACTTGCTTGATGGTGTCGATCTGGCCTTTCTGGAAAGTCCAAGTTCGGTTGTCTTCACTCCCCTGAATTTGCCCCGAGTGACCGAACTCGCCAAACGGCATGGTGCGCTCACAATGATAGATAATTCCTGGGCCAGCCCCGTCTTTCAGCGCCCGCTGACCCTTGGTGTCGATATCGTCATCCACTCGGCCTCGAAATACATTTCGGGCCATTCAGATACAGTTGCAGGCGTTGTGGTGTCCTCCCTGGATCACATCGCCCGCATCCGCGATTTAACCCTGCCGCTTCTGGGTGCTAAGCTTGCACCTTTTGAAGCCTTCTTGCTGACCCGTGGTTTAAGGACGCTGAGCGCGCGGATGATGCAACATCAGGCGACGGCAAACCTGTTTGTTGATCGGTTGGCAACCGTTCCGCAGGTGCGCAAGATCAACAGCCCCGGCGCAAACGAAGTACCCGGCCTGACGGGAAGGTCGGGACTCATGTCCATCGAATTCGATAATACGGTCGATATTCCAAAATTCTCCGATGCTCTGCAATATTTCCGGCTGGGCGTAAGCTGGGGCGGGTTTGAAAGCTTGATATTGCCAGCCCGCGTGGGCCTCGCGCAAGCGGGCGCGCAGAACTCGATGCAGAAATTTGGCGTCTCCCCCAATCTGGTTCGGCTGAACCTTGGATTGGAAGACGCAGAAGACCTTTGGGCCGATTTTGTACAGGCCCTGAGCCAAAGCGCAGCCTGACAGGCAAAAGACGCAGAATTTAACCAACAAGGAAGGAACATCAAATGAAACATCTGCTCTCTGGTTTAACAACCATCGCTCTCTTGATGGGAAGCGGTGCCTACGCCGAAAGAACGCTGAAGCTTGTCGAAGTGATCACAAGCCCGGAACGAACTGAAGTGCTGCAAGGCATCGTAGATGATTTCGAAGCAAACAATGCGGATGTCAAAGTCGAGATTGTCAGCCTCCCTTGGGGGCAGGCGTTTGAAAAACTGGCCACAATGGTTGCGGGCGGGGACGTGCCCGACGTGGTCGAAATGCCCGACACATGGCAGGCGCTTTATGCAGGTTCAGACCAGCTTGTCAGCCTCGGCGACCATGTGGCTGAGTGGGAACACGGCGCGACGCTGACCGAAAAAACAGTCGCGATGGGAAGCCAGGCCGGCGATCTCTATATGATCCCCTACGGCTTTTATCTGCGAGCGATGTTCTACAACAAAAAACTGCTTGCACAAGCCGGTGTTGAAAACCCGCCCACCACAATGGCAGAGTTTAAAGCCGCATCAGCAGCGGTGTCCGAGCTTGAAGGCAAGTCCGGCTATTGCCTGCGTGGTGGCCCCGGCGGCACAAACGGATGGATCATGTTTTCGGCCGCGATGAACGGTACAAACGAGTTCTTCACGCAAGATGGTCAAAGCCGGATCAACGAACCCGGATCCGTCGAAGGTATCCAGTTCATGATCGATATGTATCAGGACGGCAACGCACCAAGAGACAGCGTTAATTGGGGTTTCAACGAAATCGTAGCTGGCTTTTATTCCGGCACCTGCGCTTTTCTTGATCAAGATCCCGATGCGTTGATCGCGATTTCAGAACGGATGCCGGCCGAGGATTTCGCAGTGATCCCAATGCCCGTTGGCCCGTCCGGCAAAGCATTCCCCACCATTGGCTTTGCAGGCTGGTCAATCTTTAAATCGACCGAGCACGAGGACGCGGCGTTCGATCTGGTTGCAGCACTTTCCGCACCGGAGGCGAATGCGACATGGGCAAAGCGTGTCGGTGTCATTCCGATCCACAAAGGTGCTGATCAGGATCCGTTCTTTCAGACCGAGCAGTTCAAAGGCTGGTTCGACACTCTTAACGGTGAGCAATACGTGCCGACCACCATGCCGACCTACCTTGAACAATGGGGCTACTTCGGCAGCACCGTGGTCCTGGAAACAAGCCAGGAAGCTCTGTTGGGTCAGCGCAGCGCGCAAGATCTTGCGGACGAATGGGCCGAACTTCTGACCGCAGAATACGCCAAGTGGCAGGCAAATCAGTGATAGTCCGCACCCGAAAAACCGTCATGCCCGGGGAAACCCGGGCGCGACGCTCGCTGTACTGGCAGTACATGGTGGAGCCATTCCTTTACCTGTCGCCCGCAATCGTCCTCATCGCGACAGTGATGTTAATTCCGCTGACTATCGGCATTTCCTATTCCTTTCAGTCCATTGAGCTTCTGAACCCGTTCAACACCGGTTGGGTCGGCTTCGAGAATTATCAGCAGCTCTGGTCTGACCGCAAATTCTGGATCGCCCTGGAGAACACATTCTGGTGGACATTCTGGTCGATCAGTTTCCAGTTTCTCCTCGGCCTCGGCCTGGCGCTTTTGCTCAACACGGAATTCTTCGGCAAGAAGCTGTTCCAGGCGCTGGTGTTCCTACCCTGGGCCGTGCCGACATTCCTGTCTGCGTTGACCTGGGCCTGGTTGTTTAACCCGGTGATCGGCCCCTTGCCACATTGGATGGCCAGCCTTGGAATTTTATCAGAACCCTACAACATTATGGGCGATCCTGAACTGGCGATGTGGGGGCCGATTGTTGCCAACATCTGGTTCGGCGTGCCTTTCTTTGCCATTACCTTGCTCGCCGCGCTGCAATCCATTCCCGGTGAGCTTTATGAAGCCGCCGAAATTGACGGTGCATCAAGCTGGCAGATATTCACCAAGATTACTCTGCCGTTTCTGGCCCCCATGATCGCAATCACGGTGATGCTGCGCACCATCTGGATCGCGAACTTCGCCGATCTGATCTATGTGATGACGGGAGGCGGACCTGCGAATTCGACGCAGATCGTAAGCTCCTACATCTTTACAACCGCTTTCCGCAAACTCGACTTCGGCTACGCCTCCGCCATTGCTGTGGCGCTTTTAGGCATCCTGATGATCTACGCCGTGGTCCTGCTCTGGCTTCGCAAGAAGCTGGTCAAGATCTAAGGAGAACTCCTGATGTCTGTTCTGCCCAAAATGCCCAAATCCACCAGAAGCAACACGAGCGGTCGCGGCTCCAATGAGCGGTCCCGGGCAGATATCCTGATACTTCTGGGACCAGAACAGGGCGTAAATCTCGAACTTCCAGAGCTCGAAAAGTTTTTGTCCTGCAGTATCCAGGTTTCTGGATTTATCGATCCGACGCAGGCCGAGCGCTTGCGCGAAGAGGATGGGTTTCCAATCTTCTCATGCATCCGCGATGCACTCAGAGCCTTTCCTGAGTCGCTTCTCATCTATGACAATGCGTTTTTGAAAATGGCGGACAGCCCGGATGATAATCTGATTATGACAGCAGGCGAGGGAGAAGAGACATGGCAAGAATAGCAAAGCGTTCCCCGCTCCTTCTGGTCGCTAAATACGCCGCACTCCTTGGTTATCTGACCTTCGCGCTCTTTCCGCTCTACTGGCTGTTGAAAATCTCCGTGACGCCGGATCAGTTGATTTTTGTCGAAGCAACAAACCTCTGGCCGTCGGCTCTGACGTTCGACAACTTTCGCTCGGTACTGTTTCAAACCGATTTTCTGGCCTACTTTGGCAATTCTCTCTATGTCTCGCTGGGAACGGCTGCGGTCACGACGGTTGTTGCTGCCGGGGCCGGTTATGCGTTCTCCCGGTTCGAGTTTGGCGGCAAGAAGATCCTCATTGCCGTCATGCTGATCACCCAGATGTTTCCGCTGCTGATGATCATCGCACCGATCTACAAGATCGTGGCGTCACTGGGTCTGCTCAATTCGCTGACATCGCTGATTGTCGTCTATACCGCGTTCAACATCCCTTTCGCCACCTTCCTGATGCAGTCGTTCTTTGACGGCATCCCCCGCGATCTGGAAGAAGCCGCGATGATGGATGGCTGTACGCGCTTTCAAGCGCTGCGCAAGGTGGTCTTTCCGCTCACCCTGCCGGGGTTGGGTGCGACACTCGGCTTCGTGTTCACCGCGGCCTGGTCGGAACTACTGTTTGCATTAATGCTGATTTCCAAGAACGAGGCGATGACCTTCCCCGTCGGCCTGTTGACCTTCGTGTCGAAGTTTTCAGTGGACTGGGGGCAGATGATGGCGGCTGGCGTCCTCGCGCTGATCCCCAGCTGCCTCTTTTTCATCTTCATTCAACGATATCTCGTGCAGGGCCTGACGTCCGGCGCGGTCAAAGGATAAAGGAGCCACGCACATGGCACGTATTGAACTCAAAGACGTGGTGAAACGCTATGGTTCCGTTGAGGTGCTGCGCGACATCAACCTCGACATTCAGGATGGTGAATTTATCGTTCTTGTCGGCCCGTCCGGCTGCGGCAAGTCAACGCTGTTGCGGATGATTGCGGGGTTGGAGCCGATCTCCGCTGGTGATTTCCTGATCGACGGCGAGCGGATGAACGACGTGCGTCCCCGTGATCGTGACATCGCCATGGTGTTTCAGTCCTATGCGCTTTACCCGCATATGGATGTGGCCCGGAACATGGGCTTTTCGATGGAAATCCGCAAAGATCCGGTGAACGAACGCGCCAGCCGCGTCAAGCAAGCCGCTGAAACGCTGGGTCTGACGGCGCTCACAGAGCGGCTGCCCAA
This sequence comes from Roseobacter fucihabitans, assembly GCF_014337925.2. Taxonomy (NCBI): domain Bacteria; kingdom Pseudomonadati; phylum Pseudomonadota; class Alphaproteobacteria; order Rhodobacterales; family Roseobacteraceae; genus Roseobacter; species Roseobacter fucihabitans. The sequence goes on from NZ_CP143423.1 coordinate 4,244,176, forward strand.
GGCGCTGTCGGGCGGGCAACGCCAACGTGTTGCAATGGGCCGCGCGATCATCCGCGATCCACGCGCGTTCCTGTTTGATGAACCGCTCTCAAACCTTGACGCGTCACTTCGCGTTGAAATGCGGCTTGAGATTGCACGGCTCCACCAAAAGCTGCGGTCCACAATGATTTACGTCACTCATGATCAGGTCGAGGCGCTCACTTTGGCCGACAGGATCGTTGTTCTGAACGGGGGCGATGTTCAGCAGATCGGCAGCCCGCTTGATCTTTACGAGCGGCCCGCAAACAAATTTGTCGCCCGTTTTATCGGGTCCCCCACGATGAACATCGTCCCGGTGCAAGGTGAACGCGGCAGCGTGATCCTTGCGAACGGTGCCCATCTGGCATTGCCGCATCTGCCGGATACGCTGGATGCCGTGGAGCTTGGTATCCGTCCAGAGCACATAGATGTTGTCGATGATGGCGATGTCTCTGGTGTCATCGACGTGGTGGAACATCTCGGGTCAGACACGAATATTTACGTCAATGTGGAGGGCCTTGGCCCTCTTATGGTCCGCAAGCACGGCAATGTCCCGGTACGCGCGGGCGAACGCATTGGCCTGCGTATTCAGCCCCACAACGTCCATCTTTTCGCGTCGGACGGAACCGCCTTGCGGCGCGTCACGACAGATATCGCGGCCTGACATGAGCAATACATCTGACATCCGCCGCGCACTTGAGGCTAAGACGCTTTGGCTATCTTCGTGGATGATCCATCATGCGAATAATATCCGTGCCAAGGGGCGGATAAAGGTTGGCGGGCATCAGGCCTCAAGCGCGTCGATGAACGCCATCCTGAACGCGCTTTACTTTGACGTGTTGCGGCCAGAAGACCGTGTGGCGGTGAAACCCCATGCCAGCCCGGTGTTCCACGCGATCCAGTATCTGCTTGGAAACCAGTCCCGCCAGCAATTGCAGGATTTCCGCGCCTTTGGGGGTGCCCAACCCTATCCGTCGCGCACCAAGGATCACGACGATGTGGATTTTTCCACCGGGTCCGTCGGAATGGGGGTCGCGATGACGGCCTTTGCCAGCATGACGCAAGACTATTTGGCGGCGCATGGCTGGCTGGATCGCCCCAAGGGTCGGATGATCGCGTTGGTCGGTGACGCGGAACTGGACGAAGGCAATATCTATGAGGCACTGCTGGAAGGTGCAAAGTATGATTTGCGCAACTGCTGGTGGATTATTGATTATAATCGCCAGTCCCTTGATGGCGTCGTCACCGAAGGCCTCAACGCCCGGTTCCGCGATATTTTTGTCGCTTGCGGCTGGGAGGTTGTTGAACTCAAATATGGGCTTTTGATGCAAGACGCCTTTAAAAAACCAGGTGGCGCGCAACTCAAGAAGTGGATCGACGGCTGCGACAATGGTCTCTACTCGGCCTTGACCTTCAAAGGCGGCGCGGCGTGGCGCGCGCGGCTGGAGGCCGACTTTGCCGGGGATAACGAGGCGCTCGCATTGGTGGCGGATCATGACGAGGCGGCTCTTTCCCAATTGATGGGTAACCTGGCGGGTCATGATGCAGCGCTGATGGCCGCAACGATGAAGGCCATCGACCACGATCGGCCCGTCTGCTTCATCTGCTACACCGTCAAAGGCCATGGCTTGCCGTTGGCCGGACATAAAGACAACCATGCAGGCATCATGACGACACCGCAGATAGAAGGATTGCGCGACGACATGGGGATCGAAGCCGGCGCGGAGTGGGAACCCTTCGCAGGGCTGCACATACCTGAAAAGGACATTCAGGCGTTTCTTGATGATGTTCCGTTCAATGCGCGGGGTCGTCGTCGTTACAACGCTACTGTCGTGCCGACCACTGAAGTCGTCACGCCAAGATTCAAACCGATGACGTCGACACAGGAGGCTTTTGGGCAAATCCTTGCCGCGATTGCCACGGATGCACCGGAGCTTGCAGAGCGGATCGTGACAACATCCCCCGATGTGTCAGTGTCCACCAACCTTGGTCCGTGGATCAACAAAACCGGGCTCTTTGCCAAGTCAGGCCAAGCAGATGTATTCCGCGATCATGCAATCCCGTCCACCCAGAAATGGCAACGGCATAAGGCGGGTCGCCATATCGAACTTGGCATTGCCGAAAACAATCTGTTTACGTTTCTTGGAGCGCTGGGTCTTTCCCACTCTCTTTTCGGGCAACGGCTATTGCCTGTTGGGACTGTCTACGATCCGTTTATCTGCCGGGGCCTCGATGCGCTCAACTATGCGTGTTATCAGGACACACGCTTCATGTTTGCGGCGACACCGTCCGGAGTATCGCTTTCCCACGAAGGTGGCGCGCATCAGTCGATTTCAACGCCGCTGATTGGCATGGCGCAAGACGGATTGGCGACCTTTGAACCTGCCTATGCGGATGAACTTGAAGTTATCATGCGGTGGGGCTTTGATTACATGCAGCGTGACGGGGCCAACCAGCAGGCCGAAGAAACCTGGTTGCGAGATGAAAAAGGTGGATCGCTCTATCTGCGGCTATCCACCCTCCCGCAGGAACAACTTCAGCGTGACATGACAGCGACGTTAGCGACTGAAATTGTCTCTGGCGGCTATTGGTTGCGCCCACCGACCGCTTCAACCACGGTTGTGCTGGCCTATTGCGGTGCTCTGGCACCCGAGGCCATCAATGCGGCGGGCCTCTTGGCTGAAGATATGCGAGACGTGGCCGTGCTGGCGGTGACATCAGCAGATCGGCTCAACGCCGGATGGCAGGCAGCGGAAAGGGCAAGGCAACGCGGGGATGTCACCGCTTTGTCCCATGTTGAAAAACTTCTTGGCGCAGTGCCGCGTGATGCGGGCCTGGTTTCAGTGATAGATGGTCATCCCGCGACACTGAGTTGGCTGGGCGGTGTCTTTGGGCACCGCACCAAATCGCTGGGGGTCGAGCATTTCGGCCAAGCAGGGATGATAGAGGACATGTATCATCTGCACGGGCTGGATGCGAATGCGATCATGCATGCAGCAAGAGCATTGATGCCGGGTCGTGGTGCGCGATATCTTGCGCCTCTGGCAGGCTGAAATCGGAAAGGCTGTGAAATGAATGAACAACACCCGCCGGGGCCCGCAGAGGCGCCGGGGTTCTGGCTCGACACTCCTGAACATCGACAGTGGCTCATGTCTGAAGCTGAGCGGCAATGGACCTTTTTCGCGGCCAGCCTACGGGACGGTCCCGGGTTTTTCTCATTGGACACTGCCGGCAATCCGCTGTCGGATGACACGCAAGAACTGCACAGCACAACACGACTTATTCACGCCTTTGCGCTTGGCCAAATCTCGGGACATGCCGGGGCGGATCGAATCGTTGAACATGGCATGGCCTACCTCCGGGACCATCACCACGACGCGGAGCATGGTGGCTATTTATGGGCCCTGAGAGGCGATGCCATCGTTGATGATCGCAAACTCGCGTATGGACATGTCTTCGTTCTCTTGGCTGGCGCAAGTGCGAAAATGGCCGGACACCCAGATGCAGATGCATTGATTACGGATGTGAGCGACATTCTCGACAAACACTATTGGGAGGAAGACGCGGGCCTGTTTGCAGATGAATGGAACAGAGACTGGACGCCGTTTTCCACATATCGCGGGATGAATGCGAATATGCACGCAGTCGAAGCTTTGCTGACTGCATATGAGGCAACCGGACAGGATGTGTTTCTCAGCCGCGCGGGTCGCATCCTCGAATTTTTCACCGCCCGCATCGCACCAGCAGAAAACTGGCGTCTGCCTGAGCATTATTCGCAAGATTGGGAAATTGACCGTTCCTATGCGGGCAATCCCATGTTTCGCCCTGCCGGAACAACACCGGGTCATTCTTTCGAACTGGGGCGACTGTTGTTGCAATTTTGGGATCTTTCGGGACGTCAGGACCGAAATATGCCCGTGACTGCGCGACACCTGATCGAACGAGCGTTGAAAGATGCCTGGTGTGCTCACGGCGGCCTTGCCTACACGCTTGAATTCGGAGGAAAAGTGTCGGCATCTACTCGATTTTGGTGGCCCGTAACCGAAGCGATTGGCGCGGTTGCAGCGCTGATTAAGTTGGATCGGCAGGCCAGCGATGAGCAATGGTATCGGAAGCTTTGGACTTTTGCCGATACCCATTTCATCGATCATATCCGCGGCGGTTGGTTTCCAGAGATTGACAACGCCGGGCAAGTCACCAGCACGATCTTTAAGGGGAAACCCGACATCTATCACTCTGTGCAGGCATGCCTATTCCCGCTCACAAATGGGCTGTCGGGGCATATTGATGATTTGAAACATAGTGAACCTGTGGCGATGAGGTAAGTTTGCCTTATTGGACGTAGAAAAGATGTTTAAGGTGGGGCGGATATATCTATTTGATATCAATAAGCGCCGTTGGGATTTAGAGCGTTTGCATAATTCAGACGACCCACGCGGCGACGTTAGATAGTAGTATTCGGTAGTGGGTCACTTTGAAATTTAGCTCGGATTCAAGAAAACCCTACCGAAGCAGGGCTTTCAGGGACATTGACAATATCTAGGCTAATCTAAGCTTGTCATCGCTCGGGGATCAGCCTGCCTAGTACTCTAGGTCTTAAAGCCCGATAGACGGGATACAATGTTGTAACTAGAGGTCACCAAGCACCAAATCTGGTTGTGTCGCAAACTTTGTCGTGAGGCGAGATGGGGCCTCGCTAGGATACAATTATCCAGCGAGCTCGGCAAACTGTTCGAAGCCGGACAACCCTGGTCGGTCGAATTGTCCTTTGCGGATCATGTGGGCGACTTCGATGCCCGCCAGAGTGGACGCGGCTGAATTGAACGATTTGAAGGTCTGCATAGGGCGGGTGATCTTTTTTATGAAACGGTGGTCCTGTTCGATAATATTATTGAGATATTTCACCTGCAGAATCTCGATCAGCCAACACCAGTTATGCATCACCAGCAGGCAATTCATGTTGAACAGACCGACCGCGTTTGATCCGCTCTTGTCGATAAAAACCTTGTCCGGCCAGCCGTTACTGGCGATCACCTTGGCGAAGAATGCGGTTGCTGCCGCCTCATCACGTCGCTCGGACAGCATGAAATCAAGGGTATTGCCGTATTTGTCTATCGCTCGATAGAGATATGTCCACTGGCCTTTGACCTTGATATAGGTTTCGTCCATCCGCCAAGATCGACCGGTCGACGCCTTCTGACAACGCGCCTCACCGGCAACGGCGACAGAATATTTCTCGACCCATCGATTAAGCGTTGCATGATCAACATCGACGCCGCACTCGTTCATGATTTCTTCGAGATCCCGATACGATACCGCAAACCGAACGTAGAAATAGACCGCGTATAGGATCACCGATTTCGGAAAATGCGCGCCTTTGAAACTGATCAATCGTTTAAACCTTGAATGAGATGTCGAAAGGCTGCCCAATGAACGTCACTGCCGAGAAGTGCAACAGGGCTCCAAAAGTTTGCGACACTACCTTGACCCCAGACGAAGCATATGAAACGAAATTGAGAACAGAGAGACTGGCAGCCTAAATGAAACCCTGATCCACCTTAACAGTGCTGGAAACTGGTCGAAAAGCAGGACCACCTCTCACCAACATTCCGCCCGAGGTCTCACCGCTGCGCTCTTCTTTGTTGTGATCTGTTCGATCCGAAACACCATGAAACTTTGAAAGAGCCTGACTGAGCGAAACAGCATCATTGTTCAACGACACACTAGATGCGGTGAGTTCTTCCAAGGAAGCCGCGTTGTTTTGCGCACTGGTTTCAACGGCTGTTACCGCGCCGTTGATGTCTGATATGCCCGCCGCTTGCTGCTCAATGGCCGTCGCAATCTCAGAGATTTGCTTCGTTGCGATCTGAACTTCAGAGACGATCTTTTCCACGGCGTCTTTGGATGCCTTCACGTTTGCAATGCTGCCCTCCACCACAACTGTATTTTCACCAATCACCTTGTTGACGTCCTGGACCGCCTCTTGAGATCTGCGGGCCAATGCGCGTACTTCTGATGCGACCACGGAAAAGCCCCTGCCTTCTTCTCCAGCGCGGGCTGCCTCTACCCCTGCGTTCAAAGCCAAGAGGTTGATTTGGAAAGCGATGTCCTCAATAACCTTAACGACCTGGTTGATTTCTTCAGAAGCCCTTTTCATATCATCCATTGAGGCTTCGGTCGTGTCAGCGATCTCTAGTGTCTGATTGGCGCGTTCCTGAATGTTGCGGGTCGCCGCATCCGCAGCCTTTGCGTTTTCGACGACCTGGCGAACGCTTTTGGACATTCTGTCGATTGCGACAGATGTCTCTTGCACGGTGGCTGCGTCCCCTTCCGCGCGTTCTGACATTTTGGATGCCGCCGTCTGAAGTTCACCCGATGTGGCGGAAACACTCCGACCACTTTGTAAAATCGTGGCCATGGAAGAGGACATGGCTTCAAGAGCCGCATTGAAATCATCTTTCATCTTGAGGAACGCGCCTTTGCGGTCTCCCCGCATGCGAACAGCAAGGTTGCCTTCCGCGAGCTGACCGATTCCGGACACGACATCCGCGATGTTGACGTCCATTTCAGAAAGCACTTCATTTATGACCTCGGCTAATTCGGTCAAGTTTCGATGGTCTGCCTCAATCGGCATCCGCTGGTCAAACCGACCTTCAGACGCAGCCCCAAGAACGTCACGCATGTTCTGCTGAAACACCTCAAATGCCTTGAGCCGGGCTGCCTCAACCCTTGCTGATTTCTCTTTTTCCTCGCGCGCCATAGCTTCAGTTTCCATCAACTTGATTCGATCTTTTTCGGCCTCTGCCCGCTCTCTTTCCCGCACTTCCACATCATCCAGCGTTGCCATCAGTTCCTGTGTCTTGCGCGTACCGGCGATCAGCTTTTCAAGACTGGCCGTCAGGTCCTTGATCTCAGCCAGATCGTTGTCTTGGCGTATAATTTCCTGTGTCGCATCACCATCTGCTACGGATGCAATCGCCTTCGTCGCATACTCAATGCGCGCGGCAACCCGCTTTGAGATGAACAATATTGCACCCACAATCAGAGCGACGAGTACCAATACCGCAGCCACGTCAAAGATCAGCCCTTGCAACTTGCTTGCTTTGCGGTCCCGCCAGTACAGACGAACCTCTTCCCCCGCCCGTTTAGAAAGGTTCGCAAACCCATCAAGCGCCTCGTTTGATTGTGCGAAAAAGCTCTCAAAGGTTATCGGATACACGACTTCTTCTGCCAGCATAGCTTGATCCAGAGATGCGATAATATTGAGGTATTCGCCAAAATAGGCCCCCCCAACTCTTGCGATTTCCTGTCCGAATTCACCATCGGCTTTCGCTATGAGAGCGGCTTTTTGCATCTCGCTCCATGCCCTTGCCGCACGTGCACTATCAGCCTGTATCAGGGATCGCACGTCCGTTGGAATTTTGATATTGTTCAGCGTCGCAATTGCATAATAAGTTCTTGCCCTGCCGCCGAATTCACGCACTTCCCATGCCAGATTTTGAATGGACACCAATGCGAAAACGGTATTGGAGGTCACACTGTTTTCCATAGATAGCAAATTGGCGATGATCTTCAGTTCTGCGATTGCCCCCTTCAGCTCGAAAGGCAAGTCTTTGACCCGCTGTTGATCTCTCTCCTCATCGGAAACGGACAGCATACTATCGACTTCCGTGCGCAAGGCCGCGACTTCTTTCAAGGCGTTTTGCGCTTGGGATGTGAACTCAAACTTGGTTTCTAGCGCTGTAAACTGTTGAAGCGCATGCTGGGCATCAGCAAATAATCCATCGGCCAAAACCCGTTGCCCATCTATCAAATCCAAAAAAGCCTGTGGCGCTGGTTCACTGACGGAGAGGGCAACCTGCGTCACACTGCGTTCCAAGGACAAAGCGACCGTTGCGTCTTTCCACATCGTAGTAGAGTCAGCCAGTGTCTCAAGCTGTGCGACCGTACGGTAATCATGAGCAGACTGAACTACGGCTTTACCATATTTCCAAGTCGCCAGGCAGCCGATGAGCAACAACCCAACTATACAAACACGAGAAATTCTCATCGTAGTACTCCACTAAAATTCCAGACACGTCTAGCGGGGAATTCTTAAAATTAGGTTGGTGTCCGTCGTTACCCTAAACGCCTTCTCGCGGACTGCGATGTTTCAGCTATTTCGTCTGGTGCAATCATTTCGTTGATGCCTGGCGACGCAACGAGATCATAATAAAATTTCGCATGTCGTGGATAAATAGTCCGTTCTGAATCATATTTTTCAACGATTTCCTTGCGTGCCGCCGCACCCAGCCGCTGTGAGTATTCGGGATCTTCCAGCAGATCCTCTACCGCGTGCACCACCTCATTCGTTACGTAGGGGTTAACAAGCAAGCCGCTTTCTCCGTCGATCATGAATTCCTCAACTGGTGCAGATCGCGCGGCCACAATCGGTGCGCCACACGCCATGGATTCCACAAAGGACCAAGACAATACAAAAGGTGAAGATAGATAAAGATGAGCACCTGTTGCCTGCAGAAACTTGATCATGACCGGCCTCGGAACGAGACCTACGAAGTGTAAACGCGCCAGGTCCAGATCAAGGGTATCAAGCATGTGGTTTTTCCAGGATTTACCTGAAGGTTTGGGACCATAGGCCACCCGATCATCGGCGATAATGACTGCATGCAATTTGGGGCGAGTCTTCTGGAGACGCTCGATTGCCTGCATCACTTCGGGAAAACCACGCGCCGGCTCCATGCCGCGCGCAATATATGTAACTAATTCCGCGTCCTTGGGAATGCCGCATTTTTCAAGAAATTCGGTATCTCGCGGAGCTGGGCAATGCGTTTGGGTATCAAACCCGTCGTTGAGCACTGAAATATTGTGTTGCAACTTTTCAGGAAACTGTGTCGCTTGGTATTTTGTGGGGCAAACAGTGGCGTCGGCAGCACTGAAATCCAGCCAGAATGGCGTATTGCGCGTGCGGGCTTTGGCGCTTTCATCAGGCCAGCTTCGGGGGTGCGTATGCGGCGTATGATCCGCGTAAGGGTATGTATAATACCACTCGGCATATTGGACATATTTTGTTTCAGGCCAAATATCCTTGACGAAGAAACCAACCCCCCATCCGGAATGGGCAACGACCACATCTGGCCGGTACCCTTGCTTTTCAAGAGCGAGCGCGGTGCGCAATAGCCCCTGCCCGGAAATGACCGCACGTTCGGTGCCGATCAGGTAATGATGCGTCTTGGCCGAAGGTGCCCGGTGCTCGTGGAATTGCACGATCTTCAATTGGGACGATTTCACGTCTTTGCGGGCGGTTGCGAAAGTGACATCCCAACCATGTTGTGCCAGCCAAACCGCCAAGCGTCCGAATTGCGCCGGGTAGTTCTTATGAATGAACATGATCTTCATTTCAATTCAGGCTCCGCCAAACCGGGTCGCATCGGGATCGATGTCCTTCTGGGACCACTTATCAACAGAAATGATTTAACTTCTGTTATCGCCCGGCTTGCGCCGCGAAATTCGTATCCGCGCTGTGCCGGAAAATCCGCGTTCTGCGCTCTGCGCTCGGAAAAAAATGTTCTTTACCTTCTGATAATCTTTTTGCCGTTTACTTCGCGCTGTGTCGATGGGTGGGTACGTCGAAAAAGCGGGTGCGAGTAATGAGTAGTGGGCCGAAAAAGCCTGATGCAGGCGTAAAATCGTCTGCTTCAGATGAACAAAAAGCAAATTCGAAATCCGAGGCGGGAACACTTCTGACCAATGGATCGGACGGTGGCGCGGATGCGCAAGCCGGAACCGGTCTTGCAGGGTTCCTCGGTGCTTTGCCGGTATTCTCCATGTTCAGCAGCCATGCAGTGGCCAAAGAAACCCCTGAAACAACGCAAGTGGAGAACGCAGCAATTAATGCTGGCTCGTCTCAGCCCGCTCCTTTGCAAGACGTGGGCGGTCCTGACTCAAACGATAGCGACCAAGGGCTTCCTGGGGTCTTGGGTGGTGATCCGTCGGAGCGCGTATTGGATACGAATCGCTCAGAGCTGAGTGACCTCACAATGGCTCCCCGCACCCAGAGCATTGAGTCTCCAAATCAAACCACGATGCCTGAAAGTTCCAGCGAGATCGCTGGCGGACCGTCCCAGAACGGCGATGCGGCCGACCCTTCCTTTGAGGAACCCACCACCCGCAATGGCCCTTCCGTGAAGGACACGGGCGGGTCCGGCGACGGCGCAGATGTTGCCACCGGGCTTGATCCGGACACTCTGCCCACAGGAAATGGAAACGACACGTTTTTTGTGCCGGACGGCTTTACAAATGGCACGATCATCGGTGGCGAGGATGGCGAGGACGTTGATGTCATCGACCTGACCGCGCTGAGTGGACCCGTCACCGTCACCTATACAGGCGATGAAGCGGGCACGATCACCGACGGGACCAATACCATCACTTTCTCGCAGATCGAAGAGCTGGCCCTCACCGACTTTGCGGATGTGGTGGATGGCCGTGCGGATGGTTCTGGTATCCAGATTAATGCCGGTGCGGGCGATGACACAGTCCAGGGCGGTACGGATGCGGACACGCTTTTGGGCGGTGACGGTGACGACCTGCTTGAGGGCTGGCTGGGGGATGATCGCATCGAAGGCGGCGCTGGCGCCGATACGATTCGTTACACCGGTTCCACCATTGATAACGACACAATCATCGGTGGCGAAGGCGGTGCTGATGACGACGTCGTTGACCTTTCAGCGCTGACAGGCCCGGTCACTGTCACCTACACCGGTGACGAGGCGGGCACGGTCACCGATGGTTCAGATACAATCACATTCTCCGAAGTCGAGGGGTTGACCCTGACCGATCAGGCGGATGTGGTCAACGCGGGTCCGGGCAGTGCCGCGATGAATATTGATGCGGGGGCCGGAGATGATACGCTGGCGGCCGGGAGTGGCAACGACACACTGACGGGGGGTAGCGGGGATGATACCTTCCTGATCGACGGAAGCGATGTTGACGGGCCGGGCACGATTACGATCAACGGCGGAAGTGAAACCGGCGCCGACAGCATCAGCGGAACGGGGCTGAACAACTTCAACTGGGTCAGCGGGCCGACCAATGATGGCTCGGGCAGTTTCAGCGGCTCGTTTACATTCGAGAATGCCGCCGGTGACACGGTCACGGTCAATTTCTCCGAGATCGAGAGCTTTGGCGGCGAGATTGTGGCTGGCAATGGGGTGGTCGAAGGGACGGGTGGCAACGACACAATGTCGCTTGGCTATATTGATAACGATGGGGACCGGATCACAACCGGTGATGATACGATCCACGGTGGCGCAGGCGCAGATTCCATTGATGCCAGCTCAGGAAATGATTCCGTTCTCGCCGGCGACGGCAATGATACGATCACCGCAGGCGATGGTGATGACACAATCGATGGGGGCGACGGTAATGACAGCATTTCTGGCGGCACCGGCGATGATGCGATCACCGGCGGGGACGGCAATGACCGGATTCTCGGCAACAGCGGCAATGACACCCTTCTTGGCGGGGCTGGCAACGACGACATCAATGGCGGTTCCGGCAACGATTCCATAGAAGGCGGCGCAGGGAATGACACGATTAACGGCGGTTCCGGCACAGACACCATCGATGGTGGTGCGGGAAATGACACGATATACGCTTTCTCGGGTGACGATGCGCTCTCGGGCGGTACCGACGCTGACAGCTTTTTGGTGTATGATCCCTTCGGCAGTGGCACTCTCACCGGCGGCGAGGGCGGCACCGATAACGATTTGATCGACCTCCTTAGCCTCACCAGCCCGGTTTCCGTCACCTATACCGGGAATGAGGCGGGCACGATCATCAACGGTGCCGACACGATCACCTTCTCCGAGATCGAGCAGCTGATCCTGACTGATCAGGCGGATGTGGTGGATGCATCAGCAGACAGCACCGGCGTGCAGATAGATGGCGGGGACGGCAACGACACGATCACCGGCGGGGCTGGCAGCGACGATATCGACGGGGGGGACGGAACAGACATTGTGATCTTCAGCGGCGACCGGTCGGATTACACGATCACCGAGAACGCCGGGGTCTATACCGTCAGCGACAACCGGACGGGTGCGCCTGATGGCACGGATACAGTCACCAACGTCGAGACATTCCGCTTTGCAGACGGTGATATCGCCACTGAGAACGTGCTGAACACAGCGCCCACGGACATCACATCCAGTGCTAGCACGGTGGCCGAGAATAGCGCCGTCGGCACGGTCGTCGCCACGCTGAGCACCACCGACGCGAACGCCGGTGACACTTTCACCTATGCGATCACCAACGATCCGTCGGGTTTTTTCGAGATTGTCGGCGACGAGATCCGGGTTGCATCGGGCGCGGACATCGATTTTGAGACCGCGACCAGCCACGACGTGACCGTCCAGGTCACTGACGCAGGCGGCGCGACCTATTCCGAAACCTTCACCCTCACGGTGAGCGACACAGCCGAGAACCTGCAGTTGGGTGACGGTGGTGTGACGTTCACCGATGTGGGCGTTGCCGAAACTTCCATAAGTGGCGGTACCGGTAATGACAGCATCACCGCGCATGCAGATGGTGGTACTCTGTACGGCAATGCGGGCGACGACATCATTAACGGTAGCGGCCGCCAGGACGTCATCGACGGTGGACAAGGCAACGACTCGATAGACGGCGGCACGTTTTCGGATACCCTCACCGGCGGGACAGGCGAGGATACGATCTGGGGTGGTGGTGGCCACGACATTATCGATGCGGGCGACGGCGATGATCTGGTTTACGGCGACGCCGGAGACGACAACCTTGACGGTGGCGCAGGCGATGACTCGCTCTACGGTGGTGAGGGCAATGATACGCTCATGGGCGGCGAAGGCGTGGATTTACTCAGCGGCGGGGCGGGCGACGACAGTCTCGACGGGGGCGCAGGAAACGACAGGCTCTACGGTGAGGCGGGCAACGACACGCTCCTGGGTGGCGATGGCGCGGATTTGCTCGATGGCGGGACGGGAGCGAACAGTCTCGACGGCGGCGCGGGAGACGACAGCCTTTATGGCGGTGAGGGCAATGATACGCTCTCGGGCGGCGCTGGGGCAGATGAAATCCAGGGCGGGACCGGGGATGACAGTATAGACGGGGGTGCGGGAGGCGATTGGCTTTATGGTGATGAGGGCAATGATACGCTCTCGGGCGGCGATGGGGCAGATGAAATCCAGGGCGGGATCGGGGATGACAGTATAGACGGGGGTGCGGGAGGCGATTGGCTTTATGGTGATGAGGGCAATGATACAATCTCGGGCGGCGATGGGGCAGATGAAATCCAGGGCGGGATCGGGGATGACAGTATAGACGGGGGTGCGGCAGGCGATTGGCTTTATGGTGATGAGGGCAATGATACAATCTCGGGCGGCGATGGGGCAGATGAAATCCAGGGCTGGACCGGGGACGACAGCATGGACGGCGGGACGGGCGACGATAGTCTTTATGGTGAGGACGGCAATGATACGCTCCTGGGTGGCGAAGGCGTGGATTATCTCGATGGCGGGACGGGCGACGACAGTATAGACGGAGGTGCAGCCGATGATACGCTCTACGGTGGCGAGGGTAACGACACACTCGTAGGCGGCGAAGGCGCGGATTCTCTTATCGGCGTAGCGGGAGTAGATAGTCTCGTTGGGGGCGCAGGCGATGACTCGCTCTATAGTGGTGAGGGTAATGACACAGTGTATGGTGGCACCGGGGCTGATTACATTGATGCCGGAGCCGGTGACGATGTTATCGACGGCGGCACTGGCAACGACACGATTGAGGGCGGCACTGGAAATGATACGATTGAGGGCGGCACCGGAAATGATACGATCAACGCCTCGGACGGTACTGGCCAAATCGATGGTGGTACAGGCGATGACGTAATCGACGTCAGCAATTTTCACGGAGACATCTCTGGCGGACATTACTCGGACACGGGGTCCGACCACATTATTCTACGCGATGGGTCGAGCACCTCTGAGATCGAACTGGGATATGGTGTGGATACGGTGGAGATGTATGACTCCAGCCTGACCGGCAATATCGACTATGGTTTTGGTGATACCACGACCGGCGTGGGCAATACCTATACGCTGGTCAATTCGACCATTGGAGGTGCCATCAGAGGCGAGGACGCTGGAGGTGTCTCGTTTGATCATACGATATACTTGGAAAATACGGATGTAATGGGCTGGATCGACACTGGAGGCGGCAATGACACTGTCACGTTGATCGACTCAAACATCGGGTTGGGCGGCGTGGACGAACTGACCACCGGCGCAGGCGACGACTCCGTCTCAATCAGCGGGTCGACAATAACCGAAGGTGTCTTTCTGGACGATGGCGACGATGTGCTGACGTTGGGCAACAATGTGGTTGTCGGCGGCAGCGGTATCGAAGGCGGTGGCGGACAGGATCTTTTCAATATCACCGGGACGTTGGATAGCAATTCGATTGATGGCGGCTGGGGCGGCACGGACGTCGACACCATCGATCTTAGTGGGCTCTCTGGCCCGGTCACCGTCACCTACACCGGCGACGAGGCAGGTACGATCACGGATGGCGTAAATACCATCACCTTCTCCGATATCGAGCGCCTGATCCTGACCGGTGGCTCAGATGTGGTGAACGCCTCCGCCGACACGACAGGGGTCGAAATTATTGCGACCGATGGCAACGGTGGTGATACAATCACCGGCGGTTCCGGCAATGACACGATATACGGTTCGGATGAGGAAGATCTGATCCAGGGCGGTGCCGGTGACGACTTGATCTATACAGGAAAAGACAATGACACCGTGGACGGCGGCGAAGGGTCGGATACAGTCTATCTCCATCACATCGACCAAGGAACATCAAACGTTTTGACAGACAGCGGGACGACGGGAACAGACCGGCTCGTCCTGCAGGATGACGGAGCGAACGATACCTATTCCATTCAGGGCACTTTCTCCTCGGCGCAGGGTTTTGAGATCATTGATGGCAGCCAGGTATCCGGTGAGACCCTCGAGACCAAGGATGCGGTTGCGGATTTCGATTTTAGTGGCATCACCCTGATTGATATCGATGAGATCGACGGAACATCCGGGAATGACACGATCATTGGATCCGCTGGCGATGACAGGATCGAAGGTGAAGACGGCAATGATTGTCTGTATGGGGGGGACGGCAACGACACCCTTTACGGCGATGACGGCATTGACTTTTTGACGGGGGGGGCGGGTAATGACCTGCTATACGGTGGAGATGATAGCGATGCGTTCTTTATCGCGGCGATGCAGGGCAATGACACAGTAGACGGCGGCGCTGGTGGTGCCTGGACTGATACGATCAATCTTGAGGGAATGGGCGCTGGAGCAACCAACGTTTCGGGAGGCACAGTGGATGGCGATGGATGGACATTGGTGCTGGATGGCGGTCATTCCGTGAACTCACTCAATTCCGGCGTGCTGGAGCTATCCAGCGATGCCTCGGGTGTGGTGACATTTGATGATGGTGGCACTGTGACATTCACGGATGTAGAGCGCGTAACCTGGTAGGCGGCTCGTGGCACCCTCCTCTATGATTGTTCGCCTCTGAAAAGCCGGTTGGTAGTGTCGCAAACTTTTGGAGGTTGTGTCGCAAACTTTGTCGTGAGGCGAGATGGGGCCTCGCTAGGATACAATTATCCAGCGAGCTCGGCAAACTGTTCGAAGCCGGACAACCCTGGTCGGTCGAATTGTCCTTTGCGGATCATGTGGGCGACTTCGATGCCCGCCAGAGTGGACGCGGCTGAATTGAACGATTTGAAGGTCTGCATAGGGCGGGTGATCTTTTTTATGAAACGGTGGTCCTGTTCGATAATATTATTGAGATATTTCACCTGCAGAATCTCGATCAGCCAACACCAGTTATGCATCACCAGCAGGCAATTCATGTTGAACAGACCGACCGCGTTTGATCCGCTCTTGTCGATAAAAACCTTGTCCGGCCAGCCGTTACTGGCGATCACCTTGGCGAAGAATGCGGTTGCTGCCGCCTCATCACGTCGCTCGGACAGCATGAAATCAAGGGTATTGCCGTATTTGTCTATCGCTCGATAGAGATATGTCCACTGGCCTTTGACCTTGATATAGGTTTCGTCCATCCGCCAAGATCGACCGGTCGACGCCTTCTGACAACGCGCCTCACCGGCAACGGCGACAGAATATTTCTCGACCCATCGATTAAGCGTTGCATGATCAACATCGACGCCGCACTCGTTCATGATTTCTTCGAGATCCCGATACGATACCGCAAACCGAACGTAGAAATAGACCGCGTATAGGATCACCGATTTCGGAAAATGCGCGCCTTTGAAACTGATCAATCGTTTAAACCTTGAATGAGATGTCGAAAGGCTGCCCGATGAACGTCACTGCCGAGAAGTGCAACAGGGCTCCAAAAGTTTGCGACACTACCCTGGGAAGCTGCACCTGCGTTCTTCCTCTCTCGTGCATTTTCAATGCACTGCCGGGCAGTGGATAAACCTAAATCTCATTGCTTTAGGCCCGCGAAGAACTGGGTGGCCTTTTTTAAGATCTCCCTCTCCTCCTTCAGGAGTCGGTTCTCCCGTCGAAGTCGATCATTCTCTTGAGCGAGGCTCAAATCCTCTTTGGAAACCACGTCTGTATCTCGGTGCGCGGTGATCCATTTGTTCAGCGTCGACATCCCGACACCCAGATCGTCAGCCACCTGCTTGCGCGTCAGCCCACTGGTCAATGCGATACGCATTGCATCTTGGCGGAATTCGTCCGTCCGTTTCAGTCCCATAGTCCGTCTCCTTTGGTGCAGTAAATGCTATCAAAGGAGCGGCATCAAACCGCGACAGGTCCACGCCCTGACGGGAAGGATTGATAACAGAGCAAATGGATGACAGCACCACGACATTTGTAGCTTAAAGAAACTACAATTCTCGACAGTTTTATCCACTAAGTAAGATAGCCGTTAAACACTATTGGGTAGTGCAGGTATGTGTTTTATGGAGGCTGAAGTGTACCGCGTAATTGAATGCCTGACACACGAGCATCACTATGGTTTGCTCGCTGTAGCGACTCTGATCTGTCTTAGTGGTTCATTTCTAACTGCGCTCGTTGCACGTAAGATCACTTTTTCACATGATATGCGGAGGCGGATTCAGACATTTTTGGCCGCACTGATTGGCGGCGCGACCATCTGGTCCACGCATTTCATCTCTATGCTGGCGTATGATCCTGGATACCCTCATGGATTTGATGCCATGTTGACGGCTGTTTCCTTGCTCATAGCCGTGAGCGGCTTATTCGTCGCCAAGACCACGCTTGGATATGCGCCTTCACCTTTAAACTACGCGTTGGGAGGCATTGCTTTCGGGCTTACGGTTGCCGTGATGCACTACATCGGCATGGCAGCTTATAGACTTCCCGGAGATATAGCCTGGAACCCCATCACAGTTTTGGTCTCTGTGGCACTGGGCAGCATTTTTGGTGTGGCCGCATTCCACCGTTTCATCCTCCCCGTCACCAAATACTGCTGGCTGGGAGGCGCTGCGTTCATGGTGTTGTCAATCTGTTCGATGCATTTCACCGGCATGACCGCTTTTACGCTTGAATTTAGCCCGCTTATCGAAATCCCTGATCCGGTGATATCTGATACGGTCTTTGGAATCGTCATATCCAGTGTCACTTCTGCCTTGTTCATCATAGGTTACATCGGCGTCAGGCTTGAGGACGGCGCTGATAGCGATGCGCAGGTCAGGGTTGAGGCAACTGCCACAATTGACGCGTTAACCCAGCTGCCCAATCGTCTTGGACTGACAAGAGAGTTATCGAGCTGCAAGAACCTTCTGCAGTTGGATAAAACGCTAAAGATCGCCATTCTGACAATTGATCTCGACCGGTTCAAAGAAGTGAACGATCTTTACGGTCATGCGGATGGAGAGTAAGCGTGCGGCCACGCTGCTCTGACGCCTCATAGAGTGGGTTGATAGTGTCCACTAACGATAGTGGACATCTTGAGGGCAGATATGGCGGGTAAGAAGGGTCAAAAGAAGCGGTTTTGGTCTGATGAGGAGAAGGTGTCGATCTGTGCGCAAACATGTGCGCCGGGGGTATCGGTAGCGCAGGTCGCGCGGCGGTACGCGATGAACACCAACCTGATCCACAAATGGCTACGTGATCCCAAGTTTGCACCTGATCCGGAGATCATCGAAGACGAGGTTGGTGAAGCGCCATGTTTTCTGCCTGTGGAGATTGTTGACCGGCCAGGTGCTGAAGAACCGGTTCCCGCGCTTGCGGCAAATGCCACATCCGGCCATAGCGCGATTGAGATCGACATCGCGGGCGGTCATCAGCTGAGGATTGTCGGTAGCTACGATCCCGAAGCATTGGCTCGGCTCATCCGAGGTCTTTCTGCATGATCCCTGTCCCGGCGAACACGCGCGTCTGGCTGGCTGCCGGTGTGACCGACATGCGTCGTGGGTTCACGACGTTGGCTGCGCAGGCTGAACAGACATTGAAGCAAGATCCGTTTACCGGGCATCTGTTTGTCTTTCGTGGACGGCGAGGTGATCTGATCAAGATTATCTGGTGGGACGGGCAAGGTGCATGTCTGTTCAGCAAGCGCCTGGAGAAAGGTCGGTTTGTTTGGCCGTCGGCGAAAGAGGGCAAGATCGCTCTGACCGCGGCCCAGTTGGCGATGCTGCTCGAAGGGATCGATTGGCGTTTACCACAACGCAGCTGGACACCGCTCAAGGCAGGATAAATGCGCGTGTGGGATTCCCGCCGGATCGTTGTTTTGCTATAGTCTGGCCATGCTGGACGTCGATAAATCACTGCCGAAAGACCCTGATGAACTCAGGCAGTTCACGGCGATTTTGCTGGCCGAGGTGAGGTCGCAGGCTGTTTTGATCGAGAAGTTGCGGCATCAATTGGCCGGTCAACGCCAATGCCGCTTTGGGTCGTCATCAGAAAGCATTGAACAACTACAACTGGCCTTGGAAACAAGCGAGATCGCGGTTGCCAAGATGACCGTGAAGCTACGCCTTCCCGATGAGGAGCCAAGAGACAAACCAAAACGCCGCCCGATCCCCGATCACATCCCGCGCATGGAAGTTGAGCTGACCACCGGTGATGATGATTGCGCTCAGTGCGGTGGTGGCTTGCGCCGTCTGGGCGAGGATGTGACCGAAGAGCTTGAGTATGTTCCTGGACGCTTCATCGTGAACCGCATTGTGCGTCCACGCTTTGCATGTTCTGGCTGTGAGGCCTTCACACAAGCAGCGTTACCTTCGCGCCCAATCGAACGGGGCCGTCCCGGCCCGGGCCTGCTGGCCCATGTTCTGGTCAACAAATACGCTGACCACCTGCCGCTGTATCGCCAAAGCGGCATCTTCGAGCGCGACGGGATCGACATTGACCGTTCAACGCTGGCCGACTGGGTTGGCAAATCCACAGCTCTGTTGGAACCACTGGCTGATGCCATCGGGCGGCATGTGTTGGCTGGACAGGCTATCTTTGCAGACGACACGCCGGTAAAGATGTTGGCCCCCGGCACTGGCAAAACAGCGACAGCGCGTTTGTGGGCTTACGGTCGAGATGAACGGCCCTGGGGCGGCGATGCCCCTCCCGCCAGTTGGTATCAGTTCTCGCCGGATCGCAAAGGGCAGCACCCCAAGGATCATCTCGCAAAATATCGGGGCTGGATGCACGCGGACGGCTATGCCGGGTTCGAAGATCTCTATCGTTCCGGCGACATCCACGAGGTCGCCTGTATGGCGCATGTCAGACGCAAGTTCGTAGATGTTCATCGCGCCCAAGGCTCTGCCATCGCCAATGAGGCCATCCAGCGCATCGCGCAGCTCTACGCGGTCGAGAAAGAGGCACGCGGGTCACCACCAGATCGACGCGCCGGTCTCCGACAGGCGCATGCAAAACCGATCTTCGATGATCTGGAAGTCTGGCTACACACCCAACTCCCAAGTATCTCTGGCAAATCGCCGCTTGCGGGTGCGATCCGCTACGCTCTGACGCGCATGGCGCGGCTCCGGCCATATCTCGACCACGGCATCCTGGAGTTGGACAACAACACCGCCGAACGGGCCATGCGGTCTGTTGCAATCGGGCGCAAAAACTACCTGTTCGTTGGATCACAAACCGGCGGCCGCGCTGCCGCCATCGCCTACACCTTGATCGAAACGGCCAAACTGAACCGCATCGATCCGCAGGCTTGGCTGGCCGACACCTTGGCACGCATCCCAGACTACAAAATCAACCGCGTCGATGACCTGCTGCCATGGAAAACTGCCTCATAGGGCGGTCAGACCGGACGCTTACGATGGAGATGCCGTCTTATCACAAGTAACACACCGCTTTTCCGAAGCGCTGATGGAGGGAGAATTTGTTGCGCGCTCAGGTGGCGACGAGTTTGTCGCGATCAAAAAAGGCTTTCGCCGGATGGAAGAAGTCAAGGCTTTCGCGGCAAGGTTGAATACTGCGTTCGTTGAACCAATAGACCTGTCCGTTGCGTCGGTCTTCATCGGCGGCTCCATAGGAATAGCAACAACAGTTGAAGACGGTAAGGACATAGATGGCCTTCTGCAAAAATCTGATATGGCCATGTACCGCGCAAAGGCGGACCCGGATAGGAACATAAGTTTTTTTGACGTTGAGATCGGGCAAATCAACCGGGAGCGTCTCTTGCTGTTACAGGATCTGCGCAGAGCAATTGCCAGAGAAGAGTTTGAGCTTGTCTATCAGCTGCAAAATGACGTGACCTCTAGGGCCCCCAGCGGCTTTGAAGCGCTTTTGCGCTGGAACCATCCTAAACGTGGCCGGGTCTCACCGGCGGAGTTCATTCCTTTGGCAGAAGAAACAGGGCTCATTCGAGAAATTGGACTATGGGTATTACGCACAGCTTGTTTGGAAGCTGCCTCTTGGCAGACACCCTACTCAATTGCTGTAAACGTCGCGCCACAGCAGTTGGTTCAACCTTCCTTTCTGGAACATCTTTCCGACGTTCTCATGGAAAGCCGGCTGGATCCTGCCTTGCTAGAACTTGAAGTGACAGAGGCCAGCATTATCGATGATCAAGAGTACACTCTCAAAGTCATGTCCAAGATCAAGGAAATGGGTGTGTGCATTGCGATGGACGATTTTGGCACCGGATACTCTTCGCTCGCTACGTTGCAGGCGTTTCCCTTCGACAAGATCAAGATTGACAAGAGTTTCATACGGGATGTTCATCTGAACAAACAGAGGGCCGCAATTGTGCGCGCAACGCTCTTGCTTGGTGAAGCGCTCGAAATTCCGATCCTCGCTGAAGGTGTTGAAGATGAAGATGAGCTGTCATTCTTGAATGATGAGCAATGCAAATTTGTCCAAGGGTTCCTGTTTGGGCAACCCATGTCCGTCCATCAGGTCCGGGAACTTACAGATAACCTTCCTGCAAGTATATCAATTCGGGCGGGATAAAATGAATGAAACTGAGAACGACGTGCTCCCAAGACATCGCTGGAATCCGCTCTCCACCGTGCGCCGCGTCGGTGACTTCCAGATCGAGGATTTGCAGCGCCTGGCGGAGGTAGTGTCGCAAACTTTTGGAGCCCTGTTGCACTTCTCGGCAGTGACGTTCATCGGGCAGCCTTTCGACATCTCATTCAAGGTTTAAACGATTGATCAGTTTCAAAGGCGCGCATTTTCCGAAATCGGTGATCCTATACGCGGTCTATTTCTACGTTCGGTTTGCGGTATCGTATCGGGATCTCGAAGAAATCATGAACGAGTGCGGCGTCGATGTTGATCATGCAACGCTTAATCGATGGGTCGAGAAATATTCTGTCGCCGTTGCCGGTGAGGCGCGTTGTCAGAAGGCGTCGACCGGTCGATCTTGGCGGATGGACGAAACCTATATCAAGGTCAAAGGCCAGTGGACATATCTCTATCGAGCGATAGACAAATACGGCAATACCCTTGATTTCATGCTGTCCGAGCGACGTGATGAGGCGGCAGCAACCGCATTCTTCGCCAAGGTGATCGCCAGTAACGGCTGGCCGGACAAGGTTTTTATCGACAAGAGCGGATCAAACGCGGTCGGTCTGTTCAACATGAATTGCCTGCTGGTGATGCATAACTGGTGTTGGCTGATCGAGATTCTGCAGGTGAAATATCTCAATAATATTATCGAACAGGACCACCGTTTCATAAAAAAGATCACCCGCCCTATGCAGACCTTCAAATCGTTCAATTCAGCCGCGTCCACTCTGGCGGGCATCGAAGTCGCCCACATGATCCGCAAAGGACAATTCGACCGACCAGGGTTGTCCGGCTTCGAACAGTTTGCCGAGCTCGCTGGATAATTGTATCCTAGCGAGGCCCCATCTCGCCTCACGACAAAGTTTGCGACACAACCTCCTGGGCATGGTTTTCCGGCAGCCGCGGCGCCAGACCCAAGGCATGATGCGTTCGATTGCTAAGCTGCTTGGCGTTGAAATTGCCGCGCCCAGTTTCTCTACTTTGTCGCGCCGGGGTAACGGCCTGACATTGCGCGTTCCGTCGCAGGCCAACAACCAAGCGGGGATCCGGTTGGTTGTAGACAGCACCGGATTGAAGATGTTTGGCGCGGGCGCCCTCTCGGCAGCATGCTATGCATGCGCCTGCCGGGTAAGAAATGGCTTGAAGCAAAGTACAAAACTAAGCGCAAACGGCGCTCCTGGCGCAAGCTGCACCTCGGCCTCGATCTGGCGAGCGGCGAGATCATTTGCGCCGATTTGACCACCGATGGCGTCGGTGATTCCACCGCGCTGCCGGGTCTTTTAGCTCAAATTGATGGCCCGGTCGCCGTATTTCTCGCAGACGGTGCTTACGATGGCGACCTAACCTGCGATCTCCTCGTCGAGCGCTTTGGTGCAGAGATCGACGTCACGATCCCGCCTCCCAAAAACGCGGTCCTCAGCCCGGACAGCGCCCGGAATCCGACGGTCCGCGATCAGCCATATCATCGAGATTGAGGTGCACGGACGCATAGCCTGGCAGACGTCATCGGGCTACAATCAGCTCAGCCGCGGTGAAACTCTTCCTCTCATGCATGCTCCGCATACACTGCCGGGCAATGCATGGGTCGTTGGAAAGCAGTCATCCGGCCGAAGCTAAAGGCGCGCAGCTTCGATAACCAGAAGACCGAAGCCAAGATTGGCGCCCACGTCCTAAATCGCATGACCAAACTTGGTCGCCCGCATCGCTTGAAATCCGCCTCGGGTAGGGCGCGTTCCGAGCCGAAATTGATCCGCGCAACACGGTCGCTTGGAACGAAGAATGGCCTGTTCAATTTGCGACAGTTAAGTTTCCAGTACCCAGCGCAGTGTTGCGGGATGGTGCGCTCGGCACAATTGGGTTGCAATAAGTTGGAAGACGGCTGAAGTTGACAGCTGGACTCTCTGGGAGGCGTTCATTGTCTGTTGAACTGGGGCATCCAATAAGAAATCTGCGCGACGCGATGGAAACAGTTGCCGTCGAACACGCTCTACCAGGGGTCTCGGTCTCAATTCGTCGTAACGGGTGTGAGATTTTCGCCGATAGTTTTGGCGCATGCGACGCCGATGGTTTGCGACCGGTTTCGACAGACACAATGTTTGGTGTCGCCTCAGTGACCAAGTTCCTGACGGCCACATTAATCATGCTGGCGCGACATCACAAACGCGTCAAACTGTCGGACCCGGTATCGCGTTTCTACCCAGATCTGAAGTGTGCCTACGATGGCAAAATCTGTATCCGTCACCTTTTGTCCCATTCCGGTGGTTTTCCGGGCCTGCCCTTTCGCCACAGGACGACACGCGTAGAGCATTCCAATGGCGTCGCCCCGATACTGACGCCAAGCGCATTGGTGCAGGGTATCAACGGTTTGGATTTTGAGATGCTTGGATCGCCCGGCGACCGCCTCAGCTATAGCAATGAGAGCTACTGTCTCTTGGGCGGGATAATCGAGGATCTGTACCACTGCTCATACGCAGACGCTGCAGAGAAACTCGTGTTCCAACCGTTGCAGATGAAGAGCAGCTCAATTGGGGCCAGTATCATGCGTCAGCGCCCCAATGTTGCTCAGCCGTTGATACGCATCGATGCCGCGTTGCAGCCCTGTGGCTTTTGGGATGCGCCCCTCTTGGATCCGGCAGGCGGGCTAAGTGCATCTACCCGCGATATGGCCCGGCTGATTTCCATCCTTGCAGGTGACACTGAGGTGCTTGGCGCAGATGCGATACGGGACATGACGGCACATTGCCTGCCCGTGGCATCGCGGCCGGTGTCTGGCGCAAGGTATGGGCTGGGGCTGGAAGTCACAGATCTGGACGCACATCACACGCTGGCATGGCACACAGGCCAGCGCCCCGGTATTTCCAGCTTTGTCGGTCATGTTATGCAACAGCGACTTTCGGTAGCCTTTGCCACAAATGTCGCAGATGCGCCGGCTTCTACCATCGGTCACCAGATCATCGCTTACATGTTGAAGGAGGACCTAGAGCCCGGATCTTGCGTCTGGCCACCTCAGGCCAAACAAGTCAAGGACAACCAGCTTGAGTGGTTTTGCGGTCGTTTCGGATCACTAGAGATGGGAGAGTTTTCAATCCGGCTCGATCAGGGGCGGTTGCTGCTCGACATGCAAACGGCCCAGCATAAGTTTCGTTTCGATGGGCCATGCAGCGGAACGGTCGGTGGGCAGACCTTTTGCTTTCTTTACGACGATGAAACCGCTGCGGTGCGACAACCAGCTGCGGCACTCGCTTTGGATCTTCGTGTGTTACCACGTCTTGGTGCGGCGCGACGGCAATCTTGATCCGTACTAAGAAACCCCACCCCCGCCGCGCTCAACAAAAATGAAGGATAGAGACATGACAACGCCTAGAAACCCAAGGATAGCAATTCTGGGATTTGTGCTCGAATCCAATAGAAACGCGCCGGTCTCTGATCGGCAATCTTTTTTGGACTCCCTGTATCTGGACGCCGACGCGATAAACCATGAGCTGGCTGGAGATCGTTCGCGCTTGCCGGGTACGGTGCAGGGTTTTTGTACGGAAATGGACAGAACGCAAAGATGGACGCCGGTCCCGATCCTGTTGGCAGAAGCACCCCCCGGCGGCCCGGCGGATCACAGGTTTTTCCTTGAGATACTAGAGGACATGCGCGCTGGACTGATGGCAAGTGGACCGATCGATGGTGTCTATATTTCCGAACATGGCGCGGGGTTAAGCACCCAAGATGACGATCCGGACGGTGCTGTTTTCGCGATGGTCCGGGACGTGGTTGGGGCGGCTGTGCCGATCATAGCGACCCTTGATCTGCATGGGCATGTGACGCCGCGGATGCAGCATTCGGTCGATGTGATCGTGGCATATCTGACAAATCCTCACGTAGATCAACTCGAACGCGGCTGCGAGGCGGCACAGACCATGACCGCGATGCTTTCGGGCCTCAAGACCACCAGCACGCTGATCAAGGTGCCTATGATCAGCCCCGCCGTCAGCCTGTTGACCGCGCAAGGCCCCTATGCTGATTTGATAAATTACGGTCAGACGCTGGTCTCCTCACCGATCCTGAACGTCTCGATCCTTGCGGGCTTTGCACCGGCAAATGCATCAACCAACGGGATGTCGATTGTTGTTACCGCCGACGCAGGTCAGCCAGAGGCGGCTGCGGCCGCAGGGCAAATTGCACAGGAATTAGCCGACCGCGCCTGGGCCGACCGCCACAGGTACAAGGCTCAACTGACCAGTCTGGAGGACGCCGTCGCGCTATCCAGAGAAGTGACCGAGAACCCGACAAAGCCTGCCATAATCCTGGCCGACGTCGCAGACAATCCGGGCGCTGGTGGGCGCGGCAATACCATGTACATCCTGCAAAGGTTGCACGAGGCAGGCATCAAAGACGTGACCGTCGGCATGATTATCGACCCTGAACTGGCAGGTGAGGCACATGAATTGGGCATTGGCGCGCAGTTTCGAGCAAAGTTCAACAGGAGTGAAACAATCCGGTTCTCCGAACGCTTTGAGGCAGATGCGCGCGTTGAGCGGTTGGCAGACGGTGATTGCGTCGGCAGGCATGGATTGTTTGAAGGAAGGCGCATGGATCTGGGGCGCTGCGCGTTGCTATCGCTGGATGGGATTGAGGTTGTCGTGGCCACAGCGCGTCAGCAATTGGCCGAGCCCGCCTTTCTGGAAAGGCTGGGGTTGGACGTTGCCAAATTGAGGGTTCTTGTGGTGAAATCACGGGGACATTTTCGTGCAGGCTTCGATGAGCACCACACGCCGGAACAAATTTTTGAAGTTGGCGTGCCCGGCCTGACAACGCCGATCCTCGGTGACCTGGGTCTGGATCGTGTGCCGCGCCCAATTTTCCCGCTTGATCCTGACATGGAGTGGAAAGCGCCACATTGTAAGTGAGAAGTAGGATCACTTTACGTCCCTTTCTGGCCAAGTCAGCCCTTAGCTGCCACACAAAAACCCTGATGGGTTATCCAGTCTTGGAGCCGCCGCTGATGGCGCCGTTAACAATTTGACAAAGTCGGTTGATCCATGTTCCCATCTTTTAGACAGTTTTTGACGATTCGTAGTTTTGATATTTTTTTAAATAGAATCAGCGGAGTGCGGATGGTCACGCTGTCTGTTCAAGCGAGGTGAAGCCTACGGCTGCGTCCTTAAATACGCGACCCCTGGCCAAAAAAGTTCCTAACAAAAGGTCGGGCATTTTACAGTTCAGGCTTTATCAAAAGACAGGAGATCTGGAATGACGATCAGAACCAAAGCAATTCAATTTGCGTCGACACTGGTGCTGGGGATGGCGACCCTTGTGCCGGCCGTACATGCGGAGGAACCTGTGCAAGGCGGCACGGTCGTTTATCTGTCGTCCAAGATTCCAAGCCTTAACCCACTGCATTCGGCTTACGAAGTCGGGCTTGTGGCATCGCAGATTTTCTCAAGTCTGGTCAGGTTGGACGAGAACAACGAGATTGCCCCCTATCTGGCTGAAAGCTGGGAAATTTCCGACGATGGTAAGACCTACACTTTCAACCTCGCGGCAAACGGTCAGTTTCATGATGGTAGCCCGATCACATCAGAGGATGTGGCATTTTCCTTCGAGACGATGAAAGAATATCACCGCTTTGGCACTCAGATGTTCGGACCCATCGAGCGGTATGAGTTTCCCGATGCAAACACACTTGTCATGCATCTTTCCAAACCTCATGGACCCTTGCTCCTTGCAGCCACGAACCCACGCCAAATGCCTATCCTTTCGAAAGCGGTTTACGGTCAGGCCGAAGACTTCATGAAGCAGGATGCCCATCGGGACCCTGTCGGATCCGGGCCGTTCAGGATCGGCGAGATGAAAGCCGACGAATTTGTAAGGATTGTTCGCAACGAGGATCATTTCGTTGAGGGCCTGCCCTATCTAGATGCGATCATCTACCGGAATGTGCAGGATAAAACCGCAAAACGGATCGGGCTGAGGCAGAACCAGTTTCAGCTTGCGCGCACGGATTCAGTGATGCAGTTCAGCGACATCGCGGAGTTTTCAAAGCTCGATCATCTGTCGCTCGAAGAGTATAAAGGTGTCTCAGGCGGCGCGATTGTTCTTGAATTCAACAACCGCAAAGAACCCCTGAACAACAAGCTGGTGCGTCAGGCAATCGCCTACGCCATCAACCGAACTCAGATTTCGGACGTCTTGCATGGTGGTTTCACCAAACCGTCACGGTCGCCTTTTCCCGCAACGAATGTCTTTTTCAACGATCAACTCAAAGGCTACCCGTTTGACGTTGAAAAAGCTAACGCCTTGCTGGATGAAGCTGGTTTTCCGATGGGAGACGATGACACAAGGTTTGAGTTAAACCTCATCTACATCGCCCCACCATTCATGCCTGATTTCAACACATTGCCATCAGAGTTCATCGCAGCATCCCTCAAAAAGGTCGGTATCAAAGTCAACCTTGAACCACAGCAGGGTTTTGCCGGCTGGGCAGAGCGCAGCGCGGCCTGGGATTTTGACATGTCGATCAACTGGCCCGGTGACAAGACTGACCCAGCCATCGGCATAAGCAGGCTTTATGTCTGCGAAAACATCAAAAACCAAGCGTACACAAACACTTCGGGCTACTGTAACGAAAAGGTCGATGAAATTTTTGAGCAAGCGGCTGTCGAAGCCGACTTCGAAAAGCGCAGTGCACTTTATGTCGAGGTGCAGGATATTCTGCTTGAGGACATGCCGATGTTGTGGCTCTTTGACACTCCCACGCTGTTCTTTGCCCACACTGACCTGTTTTTCCCGTCCTACGGCACGGCGGAAAACTGGGATGTGATGTACTGGAAAGAAGCTCAGGAATAGTTTCAGGTGATGACCTGAGATCATAAATGAGGTGTGAGCACCCCCGAGACGTGCTCACACCTTCTTCTGCGGTCGCGACATGTGGCGACCGTAATTTTCCCAGTGCAAACAGTGGTCTCGATCAATGAAATTTGCGATCCTTCAAAGAGTTCTATTCGGATTTGTTCTGATCATCGCGGTCATTGTTTTGAACTTCTTCCTGCTGCATGCGGCACCCGGCGATGTGGTCGATGCAATGCTCGCCGAAGCGGGGGGCGGTGATCCCGAAATGGCCGCCAGATTGCGCGCGCTCTACGGTCTTGACGAACCCACCTACATCCAACTTATCAAATACTTGGGGCGGGTTTTGACGGGCGACCTCGGGTATTCGTTCTACTACGACCAGCCCGTCTCGACGCTGCTGCTTCAGCGCTTGCCCACAACGTTGATGCTGACCTTGTCCGCCTTGGTCATTGCCGTCGTTTTTGGCACCCTCTTTGGCGTCTATGCCGCCATCAAGCCAAATGGTCTGTTCAGCAATTTCGTGACGATTTTTTCGCTGTTTGGCTATGCGACCCCCGTGTTCTGGCTGGGGATGATAATCCTGCTGGCATTCGCGCTGCACATACCCTTGTTCCCCGCGTTTGGCATTCGCTCTTTTCCGGAACCCGACACCGCGATTGCACGGTTCTTTGACGTGCTCAATCACCTTGTACTCCCCACGTTCACGCTCGCTATTCTCTATTTGGCGAACTACAGCCGGATCTCGCGCGCCGCGATGATGGACGTTTTGGGGGCTGACTATATTCGGACTGCAAGAACCAAGGGTCTGCCCGAGACCAAGGTGATCTTTAAGCATGCGCTTAAAAACGCGTCCTTGCCGGTGGTCACTTTGGCCGGTTTGCAGCTTGCGCAGGTGTTCTCCGGTGCCGTGCTTGTTGAGACAGTTTTTAGCCTGCCGGGGGTTGGCCCACTTTTGTACGAGTCGATTGTACGGCGCGATTTCCCTGTGATCCTGGGTGTTCTGTTTGGCGCTGCGGCCACAACCATCGTTGCCAACATCATCACTGATCTTATCTATAAAAAGATGGACCCAAGGATCCAGTCCATCACATGACCCAGCCCCTCCCGCCTGTCGACGAGCCCGTTTTCAAGTTCGAAGAAGAAGCCGCCGAACCCGAACGCAAATGGCGCGAGACGTTCCGCCTGTTCTGCGCAAACCGGGCAGCTTTGGTCGGGCTGATATTCGTCACTATTTTTGTTCTGGTCGGAATATTCGGCCCGATTTTCCTGACAGCTGATCCTTTCGAAATGGTCGCGGCGCCATTGACCGGACCGGGGGTGCAAACAATCCTTGGCTCGGACTATCTGGGCCGTGACGTTTTTGTCGGCATCATCCACGGCACCCGACCAACCTTGATCATCGCTGTCACAGCCACGCTGGTTACGGTTTTGATCGGTGTCACGGTTGGTGCAATTGCGGGTTATTACGGTGGAATGGTAGATAATGCACTGATGCGCATTACTGAATTTTTTCAGGTGCTTCCGCCGCTTGTCTTTGCCATGGTCATTGTGGCGGTTTATTCGTCTGATATCGTCGTCGTCATCCTTGCGATTGCGGTCACCACCTGGACGACCGAAGCCAGATTAACGCGAGCGGAATTTCTCAAGATCCGCGAGCAGGAATATGTGACAGCATCACGCGCCATTGGTGACAGGAATTGGCGCATCATCACCAAAACCATCCTGCCCAATGCGATGCCGCCGATCATTATTGCGATCACGCTGAGGATCGGCATTACGATCATCTACGAAGCGGCGCTCAGCTTTCTTGGACTGACGGATCCCGATGTGATCACCTGGGGAAAAATGATCGGATTGTCGCGTGACTACTTTTTTAATGCATGGTGGACCGTCACTTTTCCGGGTCTGGCAATCCTGTTGGTTGTATTGTGCATTGCCTTGATCGGCGATGGCCTGAATGACGCCTTCAATCCCAAACTGCGGGGCAGGTAGAGAGAACGATGACCCAAGCAAAGGCCCCGTCACAGACTGTCTTGTCGGTCCGCAATCTCAGCGTCGATTTCGATGTCAGGGGTCAATCCGTGAGCGTCTTGTCAAATGTTGCGTTCAGTCTGGATCGTGGCGAAACGCTTGGGATCATCGGTGAAAGCGGGTGCGGGAAAAGCATGACGGCATTGGCGCTGCTGCGGATGGTGCCGTCGCCGCCCGGTAAGATCAGTTCGGGGGCGGTTCTGCTTAATGGCGAGGATCTGTTGGCGGTTTCGAAAAAGCAGATGAATACTCTGCGCGGCAGAGAAATATCTATGATCTTCCAGGAACCGATGACGTCTTTGAACCCGGTCTATACCGTTGGCAACCAACTCGTCGAGACGATTCAGCAGCACCTGTCCGTCAGCGACGCAGAGGCCGAGGAGCAAGCGATTGCACTTCTGCGTTCGGTTCAGATTCCAGCCCCTGAACGACGCATCAAAGAGTATCCACACCAGCTTTCAGGTGGGATGCGGCAGCGGGTGATGATTGCCATGGCGCTTGTATGTGATCCCAAAGTTCTGATCGCAGATGAGCCGACAACGGCATTGGATGTCACGGTTCAAGCGCAAATATTCGACCTTCTGAAGGACATACAAAACCGAAACCAAACCAGCATCATCTTGATAACCCATGATTTTAGCGCCGTCAGAGCGATGGCTGATCGCGTTATCGTCATGTATGCGGGCTATAAGATCGAGGAAGGGACGCTGGATGAGGTGCACAACAGTCCAATGCACCCCTATACCCAAGGCCTGTTGCGCTCGATGCTCGAACTGAAACCGGACTCCTCGGGGTTCAGAGAGGTTCTGCCCGAAATTCCTGGGTCCGTGCCCGATCTGCGCAATCGCCGACCAGGTTGTCCTTTTGGCCCACGATGCGCCTCGGCCACGGCCAAATGCCACGAGATGCCCCCCAGTTTTGATCTCGGCGACAGGCGGTCCGTCATGTGTTGGCTCGCGGAAAACGAGGGCACGCGATGAGTGAACAGAGCGCCCCCAAACCGCTGATTAGGATCGAGGATCTGAGTGTTCACTTTAAGCTGAAACGCGATAACTGGTTTGCGGAGCCGGACGTTGTGCATGCCGTTGACGGTGTCAGTTTTGACATTCAAAGCGGTCAGACGCTCGGCCTGGTCGGGGAAAGCGGCTGCGGCAAAACGACGACGGGACGCGCTTTGTTGGGGCTGGTCAAATCTACGACTGGCCATGTGCTGTTTGATGACACCGATCTGAGCACCGTCTCGGGCGAAGAAATGTTTCCTCTGCGCCAACGGATGCAGATCATTTTTCAAGATCCCTATTCGGCGCTCAATCCACGCCAGACCGCGGGCGATATTGTGATGGATCCGCTGGTGGTGCACAACGTTGGCACCCCCAGCGCGCGCAAAGAGCGTGTCGAAGAACTATTTGCTTTGGTGGGGTTGCGCAAAAACCAGCTGTCGCTTTATCCGCATCAGTTCTCTGGTGGGCAAAGGCAACGGATCTGCATCGCAAGGGCGCTTGCCCTGAACCCCCAGTTCATCGTTTGCGACGAACCCGTGTCGGCTCTTGATGTGGCGATCCAAGCACAGATCCTGAACCTCTTGTGCAAGCTACAGGACGAACTCAACCTGACGTACCTCTTTATCTCTCATGATCTGGCTGTCGTGCAGCATATGTGTGATGAAATCGCGGTCATGTATCTTGGCGTGATCGTCGAACGGGCGGATCGCAAGTCCCTGTTCGAGAACCCGCGCCATCCCTATACCCGCGCGTTGCTGTCAGCGGTTCTCACAAGTGTATCTGGCGAAAAGATCGAACGCATCCGGTTGGAAGGCGACATCCCCAACCCGATCAATAAACCATCCGGATGCCGTTTTCGCACGAGATGCCCCTTTGCTCAGCAGGTCTGTAGCGAAGTGGAACCGGTGCTGGAAGAAAAGTCCCCGAACCACTGGGAAGCCTGCCATTTTCATACATCTCTCGACGTGACAGCCTAATTGGGTCTGAGAACGCGTCCGGAATCGATTTCCGTTCTTTGCCCATCACGCATAGAGATCCCACCATTGACCAGTACATGGGCAATGCCAGTTGCATATTTTCGGGGCGTCTCGACGGTTGCATGACTTTCGATACCCGTTGCGTCAAACACCGTGATATCGGCGCAGGCCCCCTTACGCAGGGTGCCGCGATCGCTGACCCCCAACCGCTCGGCTGGTAGGGACGTAATCCGACGAATGCCCTCTTGGAGTGACAAAATACCTTGGTCCCGCACGTAGTGGGCAAGGAACCGTGCGGCCCAGCCATACCCGGAGAGCGACCCGATATGATGTTTGAGGCAGCCATAGGGGGCAAGTGCTTGGGTATCAGAAATCACCGCGCATTGTGGCTGTTCCAGCGCCAGCTTGATATCCCCGTTGTCAAACGATTGCGAGGTCCACATCAGATGGTTCATCTGGTCGCCCTCTTCTTCCAGCAGCAGATCAAAGACGGCGTCATAGGGATGGGTGTTTCGGCGTCGGCCGATATCGTCAAAACTCATGCCGACCATGTCCTGATTGGCCTCCGATTGCATGAGAACGATCCTGTCCCAGCCATCAGAATTCACCAAACGCCACATCGGCCTCGGGTTCCGCTTTATCTTCTCGCGGATGGCGTTATCGTGCAGACGTTCACGGACCTTTTCGACACCACCCTCCTGAGCCCATTGCGGCAGGATTGCCATCACCCGGGTATGCGACCAATCGTGGGGGATGACATCGAACGCCACATCGACGCCATGTCCGCGGGCCTGTTCGCACATGTCGATGGCATGTTGCATTGCATAATCGGGCGCACCGAATTTGGGCTGAATATGCGAGATCTGCAGCCGGGCACCCGCCGCACGGGCCGTCGCCAAAGCCTCGCCAAATCCGAGATCGTAGAACAAATCCCGGTTGCGCACATGGGTTGCGTAAAGCACGTCGTGTTTGGCGGCGACTTTGGCCATATCAGCAAGCTGGTCGGGGCTTGCCAGGCTCCCCGGCCAATATTCCAGACCGGTCGAAAAGCCGTAGGCACCGCCCTCGATGCTTTCGTCCAACAGCGCAACCATATCGTCCATTTCGTCTTCATCAGCGGATCGCAGCGCGTCTCCGACAACCGCGCGATGGATGGTGCCATGCCCGACAAAGGCTGCGACGTTGACCCCAAGAGGCGTTTTGCCGAGATGGTCGAGGTAGTCGCCAAAAGATCGCCAAGTGGTTTCTACAGCACCGTCAATAAAGCCCGGTGCCATCAGGGCGATATCTGCGCTTGAACGGGCCGGGGCACATGAAACGCCGCACTGGCCCACCACCTCGGTTGTTACGCCCTGATGCACCTGGCTTTCCGCCCGGCCATTGGCGGCGAGGGTGAAATCAGAGTGGGTATGCAAATCCACAAAACCTGGGGATATCGCCAAATCGGATGCATCAAGAACATGCTCTGCGTCGCCATCGATCAAACCGATGTCTACAATCACGCCATCCTTAACGGCAATATCTGCCTTGAATGGATTGGCTCCGGACCCATCGTACACAGTGCCATTTTTGATCAAAACATTCAGCATTTTCACACCCTCTTGATGACTTTCGATACAATCGCAATTTGGCGCATGTGCTGCGCGCTTTGATCCAATACGCCAACCTTTCTTGATGCTAGCATGGCATGTGCTGCCCATGCAATTGGCCACGATCTTTGCCTGCGACTGTTCTACCGGGTTAGACTCCATGATCGTCTTTTGGCCTGATAGTTTCTTTGAATATTTCATCAAAATTTGCCGCATTAATACGGTATTGTTGCCCAGCCCGGCATAGTCAAGTTATCGGAGTTCCAGGTAGTGGGCTATTTTTTAATTTAGCTCAGATTGTTGAATCTCACTGAGAACTGATCCGGTAGCCTCATAAATTGTCACTGAGAATTGACCCATATGAACGACCGTGTTGCGCGGATCAATTTCGGCTCGGAACGCGCCCTACCCGAGGCGGATTTCAAGCGATGCGGGCGACCAAGTTTGGTCATGCGATTTAGGACGTGGGCGCCAATCTTGGCTTCGGTCTTCTGGTTATCGAAGCTGCGCGCCTTTAGCTTCGGCCGGATGACTGCTTTCCAACGACCCATGCATTGCCCGGCAGTGTATGCGGAGCATGCATGAGAGGAAGAGTTTCACCGCGGCTGAGCTGATTGTAGCCCGATGACGTCTGCCAGGCTATGCGTCCGTGCACCTCAATCTCGATGATATGGCTGATCGCGGACCGTCGGATTCCGGGCGCTGTCCGGGCTGAGGACCGCGTTTTTGGGAGGCGGGATCGTGACGTCGATCTCTGCACCAAAGCGCTCGACGAGGAGATCGCAGGTTAGGTCGCCATCTGGTTGTGTCGCAAACTTTGTCGTGAGGCGAGATGGGGCCTCGCTAGGATACAATTATCCAGCGAGCTCAGCAAACTGTTCAAAGCCGGACAACCCTGGTCGGTCGAATTGTCCTTTGCGGATCATGTGGGCGACTTCGATGCCCGCCAGAGTGGACGCGGCTGAATTGAACGATTTGAAGGTCTGCACTGAGCCGATTCTGTTGAAAAACTCTTGCTTGATCGGGTGGCTATTCGCTGATTCAATTTTCCTTAGCAACGGGGGTGATTTCGATGCTGGGACCAAAGCAAGAAGCACAAGGCGCGCTGTTTTACGAGTTCTCGATTGACGATCATGTGCCCCAAGATCACCTGCTGCGGTCAATTGATAGGTTCGTTGATCTAAGCGACATCCGCCAATACCTAGCGGACTTTTATAGCCACACTGGCCGCCCGTCCATCGACCCAGAACTGCTGATCTATTACCCGGCAGTGCATGTTTACATGCATGAGAGGGCGCATGCTGCTCGTGGGCTATTGTTCTGGCATCCGCTCGGAGCGCCGTCTTTGTGAAGAGGTGCATTTGAAACTGGCGTATCGTTGGTTTTGCCGCCTCGATCTATCTGATCCGGTGCCGAACCACTCGACGTTCTCCAAGAACCGGCATGGGCGTTTCCGGGAGAGTGCATTGTTGCGACACCTGTTCGAGAAGACCGTAGCTCGGTGCATCGCGGATGGCTTGGTGAGTGGCCAGCGCCTTGCGGCAGACGCCAGTTTGATCGAGGCAGATGCGAACAAACAAAACGCGACGCCGAAGGAAGATTGGGACCATAATGCCATCGATCCAAACGATGCGCCGCGTGCCGTGAAGGAGTATCTTGATGTCTTGGATAACGCAGCTTTTGGCGCAGCATCTGAGGTTGAACCCAAGTTCACGTCCCATTCTGATCCTGCAAGCCAATGGACGGCAGCCCGTAAAGGCCCTGCGTTCTTCAGTTATTCCACCAATTACCTGATCGACACGGATCATGCCGTGATCGTCGATGTGGAGGCCAGACGATCAATCCGGCAAGCAGAAGTCGGGTCTGTGCGCTCAATGTTGGATCGGGTCAAAGACACGTTCGATCTGCATCCCGAATGGATTATCGCCCCCTCTCATTGATTGCTTTGCAATCAACTGCCGGGCAATGGACACAGCTTACGGTTCCGGCCCGATGCTCGGGTGGTTGGTTGATCGCAAGATCGAACCGCACATTCCGGTTATGGATAAAGCGAGCCGCACGGATGGCACATGGTCTTGCGCGGACTTTGAATGGGATGCGGAGAATAACCAATACATCTGCCCGGAAGGCGAGCCGCTCAAGCAATTCCGGCGCAACTATTCTGACCCAAATCGTGGGCCAACCGGCAAAGGCGTCGCCAAGTATAAGGCCCTTAAACAGACGTGTCAGGCCTGTCTGTCAGAAATGCAATGCTGCCCGAATGCTGATGCGCGAAAAATTACCCGCGAAGAACATGAAGACGCCCGTCAGGTCGCCCGCGACATTGCCAAGACCAAGCAATACGCAATCTCAATGCGGCTGCGCAAGAAAGTTGAGATGCTCTTCGCGCATCTCAAACGCATCCTCGGGCTGGGACGTCCCCGATTACGTGGCCCATGCGGCGCAAATGACGAATTCCTGCTCGCCGCCACCGCCCAAAACCTCCGCAAACTCGCCAAGATCTTTCCTGCACCGCAGCAAATGCAAAAAGCCTGATAAGAAAGGCGCTCGCGCTCCATTTAGATCACCACTTCCTGCGCTCGCAACACGTTGTTTTTCCACAGAATCAGCCAATGCGGACCTTCAAATCGTTCCTGTCCGATGGCCGCGTCGCAATCGACAACAATCCCGCTGAGCGGGCTCTGCGTCCGATTGGAATAGGGCGGAAGAATTGGCTATTTGCAGGGGCCGACACCGGCGCGGAAACCCTCGCGCGCGCGATGACCATCATCGAAACCGCCAAGCTCAACCATTGCCCGACAGGCGATTTGCAAGGCAAATCTGCCGAGAGGGGTCGCGATCCGTTGGCCTGTCTCGCTGACATCCTGAACCGCATCCACGATCACAAGATCAACCGGCTCGATGAATTGCTCACGTGGAATTGGGAGCCGCTGGCTGCTGCCCATCCCGAAGCCGCTTGAGGGCTGCGGTGATCCATGTCTGCACCATCGACTACGTCGCCAAAATGCTGAACGAAGATGTCGCGCTTCCCGAAGCGATCATCTCCAACGACGACAACCTGACCTATGCCAACATCGTGAGCGTTTACCTCGGACCCCACGAAACAATCTCCGCACTGAAAGAGGACGGGGAGAAAGAACTGACGGACATGATCCGAGCCGCTCGTATCACCACCAAAACCTGGCATGAATTCCTTGACGACTTCGTCGATGACGCTGACCTTGTCAGCCGGATCAAGGTGCTGTCATCGCGGTAGCAATGGAGCGATTATGTTCCACTTTTTTTCGCAACCGCATCGAGACGACGTATTGTTTGGTTTTGGCAATGTCCTGGGCGACCTGACCGGCGTCTTCATGGTTTTAACGGGTGATTTTGCGGGCATCGGCATTTGGGCAGCATTTCATCTTTGACGGGCACGCCTGGCAAGTGTGCTTCAAGGCCTGATACTTGACCACACCCTTGCCGGTCGGACCACGGTTTGGATCCGAGCGATTCCGGCGAAACTGTTTCAATGGCTCACCTTCGGGGCAAACGTATTGGTTGTGCTCCGGGTCCCATGCAAAGTCAGCGCGAGACCATGTGCCATCTCGACGTCCAGACTGATCAAGGACCGGAATATGTGGTTTGATATCGCGCTTCACCAACCAATCCAGCATTGGACCAAATCCATAGGCAGCGTCCGCGATGAGCCGCTCAGGATCCAGATCAAATTGCCCTTTAACGCGGTCCAGCATCATGCGCACGGACCCGACCTTGGCTTGGCGCATTGATCTTGTCGCGGCGACATCCACGATTACGCTATGATTCGTGTCGATCAGGTAATTCGTGGAATACGCAAAAAAATGCTGGGCCTTTGCGTGCAGCGGTCCATTGGCTGGACGGGTCTGAATGAAATATGAACTTCGGTTCGACGGTTGGGGGCGGCTCCGAATGCTTCGTCATGGCACAGCAAAACGTCCACGGAAGTGCCGAGACCTTACGGTGAACAGCAGCTGGGCAATCCTGGCAGTAATACCGGTCTTTCCGTGCGATCATAATCCGCGCGTCCGATGTGATTTCCTGAAATATCATCGCCTGCAACGCCACCTCCGAAACCCCAGTCCTAGCTGCGATCAACGTCCCCTCCCCTGCCCAAAGACGTCACTCCAAATCGAACACGTCGCGACCGGACAAGCCAAGCTCGGCGAAAAATTCTGGCACTGTAACGCATAGAATATCGCCATTCTTGCGAGCCATGACGACAGCCGCTCGCCTGCTTCGGGAGGCAAGACAACCGGCAGCCGGCCAGGCTCTGTCACACCGGGTCTCCCAGAACCGCCTGCAATTTTCCGGCGCTTGAAACGTCGCCCGGTATGACCCGCTCCTCACCGCGCTTGATGGCGGCGATCGCCAGTTGTGACATCACCGATAAAATGCCGGAGGTGATACCGCCAGTGACACTCAGAATCTGTGTGAGCATCTTCTCATCGATCTGGCTTTCGCGCCGTAGCGGCAAGGTCCGTTGAAGCGTGCTGATCAATCCGATGACATCCTCCCCGTCCCGCCAGGGCGGCAAGGCGAAAGCCTCAAAGCGGCGGACAAGTTGATCGTCAGTGCGCAGCGCGTTACGTGCCTGCGCGGTGACGACACAGACCAGCGGCACGTGCAACTCGTTACCCAGAAAGCGCGGGCCATGTTCAGAAACCTTGCCTGCTCGCGGACCGTACCGGCTTTTAGGCTGTGGATCTCATCGATCACCAGTAGCCTAGGGCGCAGCTCGAATAGAAGCCACGGGGCCAGGCTTTCGCGCACGGCGAGCGTGGCACTTGACGGTTCAGAGGCACCAATGGCCGCAAGAATCTTGCATTAGAAACGGCTCTCATCCGGCCCTGATACTATCTAAACCGCAACGACCGGCATATGCAGCCGTCC
Source organism: Roseobacter fucihabitans (assembly GCF_014337925.2). Lineage (NCBI taxonomy): Bacteria > Pseudomonadati > Pseudomonadota > Alphaproteobacteria > Rhodobacterales > Roseobacteraceae > Roseobacter > Roseobacter fucihabitans. The sequence goes on from NZ_CP143423.1 coordinate 4,283,106, forward strand.
GCTCGTTTCGTCAAAACTTACCGGATGATCGCGGGCGAACTTCTCGATAATCATCGTCTTGCCCATACCGCTTTTACCGACAATGAGCAGGTTCGGTATTCTGGCCCGTTCAGGGAACGACATCAACGTCTCCAGCGCGGCCTCGGCCCGAGGGTAGGAGACCCACCGGTCAGCTCGGATGCGGAGAATACGCGCTTTGGCGCTGAGAGCAGCCAGCTGGCGGGCTCATGATACAGGTACCTTGGGGTCGTCCTTATGGACGTCAGCGGCCTTTAGCGCGGCCTTCTGCTATCCTGCAATCTCGTCGTGTTTCTTGATTGGTCCGAATATCGTGTGTTCCATATCCCCTTGGGCATGGCTCGGTTATCTTGCAACGGAGCCATACTGCATTATGGATTCACAACGTTCAATTGTTCAGACAAATTGTTGGTGCGTTTGATACATAAGGCCGGACATCTGGGGTAATCGGCGTCGGACTCCCCACATTCGGCGCAAGCCAGGCGCTCGACAACAAGAACCGCAGGTTCTCTCAAGAACCCCGACCCTGCGTCCAACGACATGTGGTCAGGGCCAAAAACCCCGGATCGCGAGAGATCGATGGGATCTCTGCCGGATGGGCTTGCTCCACACCTGTGCTTTGGTCATAACTGCAAGGCAAGGACCAAAGGAAAAACCCATCATGCAGCAACCCCCAGAAACCAAAATCGTCGATAGTTTCCGAATCGCTTGCGATGGCGGCGAGGGCGCCTTGGGTCACCCGCGTGTCTGGCTACAAATCCCCAAGGACGTCGGATGGGTGGAATGTGGATATTGCGACTGCAAATATGTTCACAAGGATCATACGGACAAAGTCTGATCAATCGGTCCAACTTTGCCTGAGGTGGTCGGCCACTCATTTTCGATGATCCGAGCAGCCGCCCGAAACGGGCTGAACCCATCCGCATCAGACCTATTTTGTCTGGTTTGAACACAGCCGAAATATCTGGTGGATGCCAAGACAGACCATGCGGAAGTAATCCCTTCCGCCAGCACCCATATCAGGCCGGTGGGCAAAGTATGATTGCAGCGGCTGCCGCGATACGGGATAACATTGCTGAACATCCATAAATGACGATGAAGGTAGCCAAAATGAGCACAACATTCGGGAAAGGCCATCATCTTCATTTGATCGACGGGTCCGCGTTCATCTTTCGCGCCTATCACGCCCTGCCGCCTTTGACGCGGAAATCAGATGGGTTGCCGATTGGGGCCGTTTCCGGGTTTTGCAACATGCTGCAACGCTATGTGGAAACCAACACCGGCCCGGATGCACCGACCCATGTGGCGGTGATTTTTGATAAGGGCAGCCACACATTTCGCAACGACATGTATGACCAATACAAGGCCAACCGCGAGGCGATGCCCGAAGATTTGCGCCCGCAAATCCCCCTGACACGGCAAGCAACGATCGCGTTCAACATCGCCTGTGAGGAAAAAGAGGGCTTTGAGGCCGACGACATTATCGCCACGCTGGCCGTGCAAGCGCGTACGGCGGGTGGGCGGTGTACGATCATCAGTTCGGACAAGGATTTGATGCAGTTGGTCGGTGACGGCGTTGAAATGCTGGATGCGATGAAAAACAAGCGCATCGACCGCGACGGCGTTTTCGAGAAATTCGGTGTCTACCCGGATCGGGTTGTCGATGTGCAGGCGCTGGCCGGGGATAGCGTGGATAACGTGCCGGGCGCGCCCGGGATCGGGATCAAAACCGCCGCCTTGCTGATCAATGAATACGGTGATCTGGACGCGCTGCTGGAGCGTGCCGGGGAGATCAAACAGCCCAAGCGGCGCGAAACGCTGATCAACCACGCGGACCAAATCCGGCTATCGCGCCGCCTGGTGTTGCTTGATGAAAACACGCCGCTTGATTTTACACTGGATGATCTGGAGGTGCGCGAACCGGATGCGGATTTGTTGATGCCATTCCTGGCGGAGATGGAATTTCGCACGCTGACAAAGCGGATTGCCGATCAATTGGGCGTCACCCCCCCCGCGATTGAGGACACCCCCGCCACCGCACCGGATGCGCCCGAAGTGGCCGATATCCCCTTCGACAAGTCGGGGTATTCCAAGGTCAGCACAGGCGCGGAACTGCAAGAGTGGATCGACCGCATCTATGAACGCGGTTATGTGGCCGTCGATACGGAAACCACGGGGCTGAACGAAATGACCGCCGATCTGGTCGGTATATCGCTGTGCGTGGAAGCCGGGCAGGCCTGTTATATCCCGTTGATTCACAAGGCGTATCGGGGCGATGATCTCTTTGGATCAGATGATCTGGCCGAGGGGCAGATGCCCTTGAACGACGCGCTGGAAATGCTGAAGCCCATGCTTGAGGACCCGTCAATCCTGAAAATCGGGCAGAACATGAAATATGACGCCAAGATCTTTGCGCAGGTCGGCATCCATGTCGCGCCCATCGACGACACGATGTTGATGTCCTACGCAATGCATGGCGGGCTGCATAATCACGGGATGGATGCGCTGTCGGATCGGTATCTGGGACATACACCGATCCCGATCAAACCCCTCTTGGGCTCTGGTAAATCCGCAATTACTTTCGACAAGGTGCCGCTTGAGGACGCCGTCCCCTATGCCGCAGAGGACGCCGATATCACCCTGCGCCTGTGGCAAAAATTCAAACCAATGCTGCACCGCACGCAGGTCACGCGCGTTTACGAAACATTGGAACGCCCCTTGGTGCCGGTTCTGGCGCAAATGGAGCGTACCGGCATCAAAGTGGACCGTGATACATTATCGCGCATGTCCAACGCCTTCAGCCAGAGCATGGCCGGGCTGGAGGATGAGATTTACGAGATGGTCGGGCGTAAATTCAATGTCGGTTCCCCCAAGCAATTGGGGGAAATCCTGTTTGACGAAATGGGCATTGAGGGCGGCAAAAAGGGCAAGACCGGGGCCTATGCGACCGGCGCGGATGTGCTCGAAGACCTTGCAACAGAACATGAATTGCCGCGACGCATTCTGGACTGGCGTCAGCTGTCCAAGCTGAAATCCACCTATACGGACGCGTTGCAGGAGCATATCAACCCGGACACCGGGCGCGTTCATACGTCGTATTCGATTACCGGGGCCTCAACCGGGCGTTTGGCTTCCAACAGCCCCAACCTGCAAAATATCCCGATCCGAACCGAGGAAGGCCGGCGCATCCGCGAAGCCTTTGTCGCCGAGGACGGCAAGACGCTCGTTGCGCTCGATTACAGCCAGATCGAACTGCGTATTCTGGCCCATATCGCGGATATCGAGGCTCTAAAGCAGGCGTTCCGCGACGGGCAGGACATTCACGCCATGACCGCCTCGGAGATGTTCGATGTCCCGATGGAAAATATGACGCCCGACATCCGACGCCGCGCCAAGGCGATCAATTTCGGCGTGATCTATGGCATTTCTGGCTTTGGTCTGGCGCGCAACCTGCGCATTCCGCGCAGCGAAGCGCAGGGGTTCATTGATCGGTATTTCGAACGCTTCCCCGGAATCCGGACCTATATGGATGACACCAAGGCCTTTGCCAAAGAACATGGTTATGTCCAGACCCTGTTCGGGCGGCGCATCCACACGCCGAATATTGCCGCAAAAGGGCCGCATGCGGGATTTGCCGCGCGCGCCGCGATCAATGCTCCCATCCAGGGGACCGCGGCGGATGTCATCCGCAGGGCGATGGTCCGGATGCCCGATGCCATCGCCGATCTGCCCGCCAAGATGCTCTTGCAGGTCCATGATGAATTGCTTTTCGAGGTCGAACAAGGGGCCGAGGGCGCATTGATCAAAGCGGCTCGGGACGTGATGGAGGGAGCCGCAGATCCGGTTGTGAAACTGGATGTCACGCTGAATGTCGATGCAGGGCAAGGACCGAATTGGGCCGTGGCGCATTGACCCCGGCTCGATCGCTCAGGCCTCTGCGCGTACCAGTTTCGACACGATCCGGCGGGCCAGGGGTGACACAATCAATAGGGTCGGATAAGCGATGGACCAGCTGGGCAGCCAGTTGCTGATCCAGACGATAAAAAAATTATCGATCAGGCCAAGGCTTCGATAGGTCGCAATTCCCGAGACTATAAATGACATCAAGCCAGACAGAATGAAACCAAAGACAAAATGCTGGTATCTGGCGGGAAGCATCAAAAGCCTCCTCTGGCGTCACAGGAAATCTAGGATGCCAAAAAGGGGATTACATGCGCGTTAACGCACATATATCCCGCAGCCGCTGCAAGGCACATCATGACCGCAACGCGCGCAACCACTCCAGGCTATCCTCTGTGTGCGGGCCGGGGGCGTATTCCGCACTGACCCATCCGCCGTATCCATCCGTTTTCAAACACTCGAAAAGCCTGGTGAAATCCACCTCCCCATTGCCCGGCGTGACACGACCCGGCGCATCGCCGATCTGGATATGGCGCACCCAGGATTTGTGTTTTTCGTAGACCGCGACCGCATCGCCATGGATCATCTGGGCGTGGAAACTGTCAAACTGCAAAGCGACGTTGGGCGCATCAAGGTCGCGCAGGATATCGACGGTCAGATCATAGTCGTTGAGGTAGTACCCCGGCATGCTGTCTGCGTTCAGCGGTTCCAGCAGCAGTGTCACGTTTTCCGGAACCTCTTCGGACGCCCAGCGCAGATTATTGATCAAGGTTTCGCGCGCCGCAGCACCCACCCCTGGCCCGATCATCACGTGCAACATCGGGACGCGCAAGGCATCGCAGTACCGAAGCGCCCGGCGCATGTCGAAACGGAACCGGTCCTTGGCCTCGGGCACCGCCGCAAATCCGCGCGCACCGCCGGTGTAATTGGGCGGTGGCGCGTTCATCAAGATCATGGGCAATCCGGATTTCAGCAGCGCGCGCCGCGTATCCTTGGCCGGCATGTCATAAGGGAAAAGGACCTCGACACCGTCGAACCCGGCCTTCGCCGCCGCATCGAAACGGTCCAGATAAGGCAGCTCAGCCCATAGATGGCTCAGGTTGGCGGCGATTTTGAACATGGCACCTTAATCATTTGGTTTTTGAAGGCTTATCTCCGAGAGCGGCATGACCCAAGACGGGATTTGCCTTTGACGCTCCCACAAAACAACTTCACGCCGCACGTTGCCGATAAACCACGCCCGTTGTACCGGGCTCGCAGGGCCGCCATCACAAATCAAGGGAGTTCTGCGCTTGGAATGATCTGGAAAAACCGCCCGCTCGACCAGACCCCAAACCAACCATCGTGATGGGTGCCAAGATCGACCAGACGGTAAAAACTCTTACGGTCAATCAGCGCCTCCAATTCGGTGCGCACCAGCACATAAGGCGACGGCTCGCCGGTATCGGGATCGCGCATAACGCGGATCGGCAATGCTTCACTGGCAACGGCGGTGTCCCCGACCTGAGTGGTAAAACTCAACACCTGCGTGCGACCCTCGCCCGTTACCTCGAAATCGACGGCGACAAAGGGGGCATCATCCACGGCGATTCCAACTTTCTCGACCGGTGTCACCAGAAAGAAGTTTTTACCCTCTTTCTTGAGAATCGATGAGAACAATTTGACCAAACCGGGCCGCCCAATCGGTGTTCCTTCGTAAAACCACGTCCCATCGCGGGCAATGCGCATGTCGATATCGCCACAAAATGGCGGATTCCACAGGTGTACGGGCGGCAATCCGCGTGTTTTTACAGCAGTTAAGGATGCAGCAAGGCCTTCCGCCGAAGGTGTAACGGTTTTTTGTCCACTCATTGCTTTTGCCATTTCCCTTGAGCACGATAGAGTTACATCAAACATATAATCCTTTGGAGCACGTTGTCATGAGCGAAGCAGAAGACATGGTCACTGAAATCGAAGCGCTCGGCGAAAAGCTGTTAGCCGCGAAGCAGTCGATCACGCAGCGGTTCATCGGACAGGAACGCGTCGTGGAACTGACGTTGACCGCGTTGCTTTGCGGGGGACACGGCTTGCTGATCGGCCTGCCGGGCCTGGGCAAGACGCGCCTGGTCGAAACCCTCTCGACGGTCATGGGGCTGCATGGCAACCGGGTGCAATTCACGCCCGACCTGATGCCAGCGGATATTTTGGGCTCCGAAGTGCTGGACACCGCACCGGATGGCAGCCGGGCGTTTCGCTTCATTGAGGGGCCGATTTTTTGTCAGCTGCTGATGGCCGATGAGATCAACCGCGCCAGCCCCCGCACGCAATCAGCACTTTTGCAGGCGATGCAGGAAAAAACCGTCACCGTGGCGGGCGAAAACCGTGTCCTAGGCGTACCATTCCATGTGCTAGCGACGCAGAACCCGATTGAACAGGAAGGCACCTATCCGCTGCCCGAAGCGCAGCTTGACCGCTTTCTGGTGCAGATCGACGTGCTCTACCCCGACCGGGATACTGAGCGCGACATTCTGCTGGCGACGACAGGCGATGGGGAGGCCGTGTCCACCGAGATTTTCACGGCTGCGGAACTGTTGAGCGCGCAGCGGTTGTTGCGTCGCATGCCGGTGGGTGAAAGCGTCGTGGAGATGATCCTTGATCTGGTCCGCGCGTTTCGTCCCGACGAAGATGGCGTATCCCAGCAGGTGCGCGACACCGTGGCCTGGGGTCCGGGACCGCGTGCGGCCCAGGCGCTGATGTTGACCGTGCGGGCGCGGGCGTTGCTGCAAGGGCGGCTTGCCCCATCGGCTGAGGATGTCCTCAATATGGCGCGCCCTGTCCTAAGCCACCGGATGGCGCTGAACTTTGCCGCACGCGCACGCGGGGACAGTCTTGCAGATCTGATCGACACAACCGCGATGGAGCTTGCAGGCGCGAAGGCCGCCGCGTGAGCACATCCCCCGCCCAGATGTCTGACCAACCCACTGCTCTGCGCGCGGGTGCCGAAGAGCAGGCCGCAGCACTGCCCGCTCTTTTGGCGCGGGCCGAACATCTTGCGGGCGCGGTACTCTTGGGCGATCACGGGCGCCGGCGTGCCGGGATGGGTGATGATTTCTGGCAATACAGACCCGCCCAGATCGGCGACAGCCGTCGTATGATCGATCACCGCCGCTCGGCGCGCGGCGACCAGGAGTTCGTGCGCGAACGCGAATGGCAAATCGCGCAATCGGTGATGCTCTGGGTCGATCAGGGGGCCTCGATGCGGTTTTCCAGCGACGCGGGTTTACCGCTCAAAGCGGATCGCGCGCGTCTATTGGGCCTGGCCGTTGCCGTGCTGCTGGTGCGGGGCGGTGAACGCGTCGGGTTGACCGGCACGACCTTGCCTCCGCGACGGGGCAATGCGCAAATCCTGCGTTTGGCCGAGGCCTTCACGACAGATGCGCCTGATGATTACGCCCCCCCCGAACATCGCGCCATGATTCCATCGGCGCGGGCCGTGTTCATATCGGACTTCATGGGCGACATCGCAGAGGTAAAACTGGCGCTGACCAAGGCGGCTGATCGCGGTGTGCGCGGCGTGTTGATGCATGTTCTGGACCCCAGCGAAGAGGCGTTCCCTTTCCGCGGGCGCACGATTTTCGAGAGCGTCGGCGGTAGCCTGCGCCATGAGACCCTCAAGGCCAACGACCTCAAAAGCCGCTATCTCGAACGGCTGGGTGCGCGCAAGAATGAGCTGGCGAAACTCTGTGCGGTCACGGGCTGGCAATATGGCTTGCATCACACGGATGCCTCGGCGCAATCGGCGCTATTGTGGCTCTACCGCGCTTTGGATACGGGGAGCATCCGATGACCGTTCTGGGAGGCATTGGTTTCACCGCACCGTGGTTGCTCATGGCTCTGCTGGCTTTACCGATCCTATGGCTGATCCTGCGCGCGGTGCCACCTGCGCCCATCCGTCGCCGCTTTCCCGGCGTGGCGCTCCTGCTCGGTCTCAAGGACGATGAAACGGTCTCTGATCGCACCCCCTGGTGGCTTTTATTGCTGCGCATGCTGGCGGTTGCCGCGATCATTCTGGGTCTGGCAGGCCCGGTTTTGAACCCAAATGAAGATCAGGCACAGGGCACGGGCCCCTTGCTGATCGTACTGGATGGCAGCTGGGCCGGGGCCACAAGATGGGCCGAACAGGAAGAGGCGATTGCCGCGCAGCTCACCCGCGCAAGCCGCGCCGGGCGTACCGTATCTTTCCTTGATATGGCGCGCCCTGAACCGCCGGTTTTCCAGGCAGCAGATGCCTGGCGTTCACGGCTTCCGGGTTTCCGGCCCGCACCCTGGCAACCGGACGCCGCGCGCGCAGCACAGGCGGTTTCCTTTGCCGTAGCGGCTGATGGCTTTGACACATTATGGTTCAGTGACGGACTGGAGTACCCTGGGCGCGCAGATGTGCTTGCGGCCTTCGAGGCGCAGGGAACGGTAGAGGTCTATCAGACAGCTGCAAACGTCATCGCATTGCGGCCCGCCGGATTTGAGGATGGTGCGGTGCAAATCGCCGCCCTGCGCGCGGCCCCCGGTCCCGAGCGCGAGGTTACAGTTCAGGCACAGGGGCGCGATCCGGCGGGCAATCCGAGCATCCTGGCCACGGCCATCGCCACATTCGCGCAGGGCGAAACCATGGCCGATACGGCTCTGGCACTCCCTTCCGAGCTGCGCGCGCGCATCACACGGTTCGAGGTACAAGGCCAACGCTCTGCCGGGGCGAGCACATTGGCCGATGACGGGCTGCGCCGCCGCGAGATCGCACTGATTGCGGGGCGTGAAAACCGCGAGGGCCTGCAACTCCTGTCACCGCTGCATTATATTGAGCAGGCGCTATCGCCCAATGCGGATTTGATACGCGGTGCGATCAGCGATATTTTGCCCGCCAACCCCGACGTCATCGTTTTGGCGGATATTGCGACCCTGTCGCCCGCGGAAATGGAAGGCATAGGGGCTTGGATTGATCAGGGCGGCATGCTCGTGCGTTTCGCCGGTCCGCGCGTGGCCGCAAGTGACGTCAGCCGTATGGATGAGGATCCGATGATGCCCGTGCGTCTGCGCACTGGCGGACGGACGGTGGGTGGCGCGATGAGCTGGGGCGCACCCAAGGCGCTTGCGCCGTTTCGCGAAAGCTCTCCGTTTTTCGGCCTGCCCATTCCCGATGATGTCCAGATCACATCGCAGGTGATGGCGCAGCCCGACCCGACGCTTGCCGAGCGGGTGATCGCCGAATTGACTGACGGCACGCCGCTGGTGACCCGCAAAGCGCGTGAACAGGGACAGATCGTGCTGTTCCACGTGACGGCCACGGCGGATTGGTCGACATTACCGCTCTCGGGTCTCTTTGTGCAGATGATGGAACGTCTGGCAATCTCGACCTCCGCGGCGCAACCCGATGTCACGCAACTGGATGGCACCACGTGGACGCCGGAACTGGTGATGGACGGGTTTGGAACCCTGAGCGACGCTGGCACCTTGCCGGGGGTCCCCGGTCCCGACCTGCTCAACGCTCCCGCCGGACCGGATATGCAACCGGGAATCTATGCCTCCGGTGACCGCCGCCTTGCGCGCAACGTCGTGACAGCTGATACCGTATTGACGCCCGTGACCTGGCCTGCGAACATTCCCGTCAGAGGTTTCGCCGTGCCGCCTGAACAACCCATCGCGGGCTGGCTGTTGAGCCTCTCGATCTTGCTCTTGCTGGCCGATGTCGTGGCGTCGCTTGCCTTATCGGGACGTTTGCTGGGCCACATGAACCGCGCCGCAATGATCGGCTTGATCGCTGTCCTGCCTCTCGGCGTCACGCCCCCGGTCGAGGCCCAGACAACCGAGGAAGACGCCTTTGCGCTCAATGCAACCGCCGAGCTTGTGTTGGCCTATGTGCGCACTGGAAATACACGGGTGGATGAAATATCGGACGCCGGGCTGCGTGGCCTGTCCGATACCCTCTATTTTCGTACCTCGGTCGAACCCGCCGCCCCCGTCGGGGTTGATCTTGAAACGGATGAGCTTGCGTTTTTCCCTGTGCTCTACTGGCCCATTACCCTTGATCAACCGCGTCCCTCATCGGTGGCCTATGCAAAACTCAACGCCTATCTGCGCTCGGGCGGGCTGATCATCTTTGACACACGGGATGCGGATATCGCGCGCTTCGGCGCGGCCAGCCCCAATGGTCGCAAGTTGCAGGACCTTGCAGCACCCTTGGATATTCCCCCACTCGAACCGTTGCCCGCCGATCACGTTCTGACGCGCACATTCTATCTGTTGCAGGATTTTCCGGGCCGCCATGCCAGCCGTGACGTCTGGGTCGAGGCCGCCCCGCCCGACGCGGAGCAGGTCGAAGGCATGCCATTTCGCAACCTCAATGACGGGGTAACGCCGGTGGTGATCGGCGGCAATGATTGGGCATCCGCATGGGCGGTCAGCGCCTCCGGGGCCCCCATGGTGCCAATCGGGCGCGGCTTTACTGGCGAGCGACAGAGGGAGCTGGCCTTCCGCTTTGGCGTCAACCTTGTGATGCATGTGCTGACCGGCAATTATAAATCAGATCAGGTGCATGTGCCTGCATTGCTGGACAGGTTGGGCCAATGACCGGGAACATCATCTTTGATCCGCTGATCCCCTGGACGCTTTTGGTGGTTGTCGCCCTTGTCGCTTTGAGCGGTGTGATCCTTGCCGTGGTGCGCGGCCTGAATGGCTGGGCGCTGCGGGCGTTGGCGGCGCTGGTTGTTCTGGCCGCCTTGACGGGCCCATCCTACCAGCAGGAGGATCGCGCGCCCCTGACCGATATCGTGATGCTCCTGGAAGACAAAAGCGCCAGCCAGGACCTGTCGGACCGACCAAATCAGACGACATCCGCCGCCGACACGCTGGAGAAGCAAATCAACGCGCGCCCCAATACCGAAGTGCGCCGGATCACGGTACCAGATGGCGCGGGAGACGCGGGTACGCAATTGATGACGACACTGTCCAATGCCTTGGCCGAAGAACCCCGCGCCCGGATTGCAGGCATCATCGCGCTGAGCGACGGGCAGGTGCATGATACCGATCTACCGCTCGTACTACCCGCACCGATGCATGTGTTGCTAACCGGCAAGTCCACCGATTGGGACCGACGTCTGAGCGTGAAAAACGCGCCCGCCTTTGCGATCATCGGTGAACCTGTGACCTTGACGCTACGGATCGACGACATGGGCGCGGCCCCGACCGGATCGGGGATGGCACCTTTGGATATCTCGGTGGATGGCTCGGACCCCCAGAGCTTTCAGGTGCCCCTGGGCGAGGATATCGAGTTGCCCGTGACGCTGCCCCATGGCGGGCGTAACGTGATCCAATTCACTGTTCCCATGGCGACAGGAGAGTTGACGGATCGCAACAACACGGCCCTGATCCAGATGAACGGTGTGCGCGACCGTTTGCGCGTGCTTTTGGTGAGCGGAGAGCCCCATCCCGGCGGGCGGACATGGCGCAACCTTTTGAAATCAGACAGTTCCGTTGATCTGGTGCATTTCACCATCCTGCGCCCCCCGGAAAAGCAGGACGGCGTCCCGGTCAGCGAGCTTTCTCTGATCGCCTTTCCGACGCGCGAATTGTTCCTGGAGAAGATCGACGATTTCGATCTGATTATTTTTGACCGCTATAAGCGCCGCGGGATCCTGCCCGCGCTCTATCTCGACAACGTTGCAAATTATATCCGCCAGGGCGGTGCCGTGCTGGTGGCAGCCGGTGCGGATTTTGCCGGCGCGGACAGCATTTTCCGCTCCCCTTTGGGCTCCGTCCTCCCGGCGGCCCCCACGGCGCGCGTCTTGGACGAACCCTATCGCCCGGTCGTCACTGATCTGGGCGAACGCCACCCGGTCACGACGCAATTGCCCGGTGTCGGGGAGTGGGGCAGGTGGCTACGCCAGATTGACGTCTCCGAGACCGCTGGAAACGTCGTCATGTCGGGCGTGGATGATCGGCCACTGTTGATATTGGACCGTGTGGGCGAGGGTCGCGTTGCCCTGTTGGCGTCGGACCATGCGTGGCTGTGGAACCGGGGGTATGAAGGCGGTGGACCGCAATTGGAACTGCTGCGCAGGCTGGCGCATTGGATGATGAAGGAGCCGGAACTCGAAGAAGAATCCCTGACCGCAGACGCCACAGGCCAGAACATGCGGATCAAACGGCGTACGCTGGCCGAAACCGTGCCCCCGCTGAGCGTTACCGACCCCTCGGGCACCACCACGGAACTTACCCTTTTAGAAACCAGCCCAGGCGTTTTTGAAGGGAGCTTTGCGGGTCCGGAAATTGGCCTCTATCGCCTGAGCAATGGGGATAAAAATGCGGTCATCGGGCTTGGCCCGGCAGCACCGCGGGAGTTCGAGAAAACCATCGCGACCGCGGATATCATGGTTCCGGTACTCTCGGAGATGCGTGGTGGCATCCTGCGACTCGAAGAGGGCTTGCCGCGCCTTCGCAATGTGCGAATCGGGCGACCAGCGGCGGGACGTGGATGGATCGGCCTGACCCCCCGCGCCGCCTTTGAGACCCGTGATATCCGGCAAACCAACCTGCTACCCGGCTGGCTGGTCTTATTGCTTTCTGCGGGGTTGATTACGGCAGCCTGGCTGCGAGAAGGCCGCAGGTAGAGCGCCCACGGCTCGGATAGCAACGGGATTCGTAGCCAAAGCCGCCACGCATTAAGCAGTTATTCACCCTGTTGGTGGCACTCTTTGAAAAAGGATGTGAAACCCGGTGGTCGGATGAGTCTTGCCAACAAACTGGCGGAAGAACGCCGCGGCAGATTGGCCGCCGAACGTCTGCTTGAACTCAAGCAGGCGGAGCTTTTCGCGGCCAACCGCAAACTCGGGGCACATGCGAAAGCGTTGTCGCATGAAATCGTGGAAACCCGCGCCGAGGTCGCCACCGTTCGGAACGAGAATCAGCGCGTCAAATCAGACCTTTCTGCAGCACATCAGAAAATTGAATTGGTCGAGCGTCGGCTTTGGCATTCCATTGAAACCATCAACGATGGATTTGCATTCTTCACGCCGGATCTGGAAATGATCATGGCGAACCGCTCCTACCTTGCCGTTTTTGACAAGCTGGAAGAGGTAACCCCCGGAATCAACTATGTCACCATATTACAACTTCTTACGGATGAAGGTATCGTCAATACCGGTGATCTGAACCCCGCCGCATGGCGTCAAAAGATGATCGAAAGGGTCCAGAACCCCGAACCCGAATCCGTCGTGATCCGACTGTGGAACGGGGAATACATCAAGGTCATCGATCAGCGCGGGCCGGATGGCGACATTATCTCATTAGGGCTGAACATCACCGAAACGGTCAAATACGAAAAGAACCTGAAGGCCGCACGCAAGAGCGCCGAATCCGCAAACCGGGCAAAATCGGCGTTTCTGGCGAATATGAGTCACGAGATCAGAACACCCATGAACGGTGTCGTGGGAATGGCCGATGTGTTGGTGGATACCCCCCTGACAGAAGAACAACGGCTCTATGTAGATACGATCAAGAATTCCGGCGAGGCGTTGCTTGTCATCATCAATGACGTTCTGGATTATTCCAAAATCGAGGCGGAACGCCTGCAACTGCACCCTGAACCTTTCGACCTGGAACAGGCGATTCTTGAAGTGATCATGCTGTTGCAATCCTCCGCACGGGACAAGGGTCTGGTACTGACGCTTGATTACGGTATGCATCTTCCCTGCCGTTTCATTGGCGATCCCGGCAGGCTGCGCCAGATATTGACCAATCTGATGGGCAACGCCGTCAAATTTACGCAGAAAGGGCATGTGCTGATCAAAGTCCGCGGAAACGCAGATGCGGGCGGCACCAATTTCACACTATCCGTTACGGTCGAAGATACCGGGATCGGCATTCCGGAAGATATGATCGAACATGTCTTTGGCGAATTCAACCAGGTCGAAAATGAACGCAACCGTCAATTTGACGGGACCGGGCTTGGCCTGACGATTACCAAACATCTGATCAAGATGATGGGCGGAAAAATATGGCTTACCTCGGAAGAGGGCGTAGGGTCATGTTTCGGTTTCGAGCTCAACTTCGAGACCGCACCCGATGAAAAACCGCAAAATCCGGATTTGCCTGATGCCCTGCGGCATGTGATGATCATCGACGATTTTGAGCCCAATCTCAATATCTTGACGCAGCAGGTTGAGGCATTGGGTTTCAAAGCGACCGCCTGTCCGGACGCTGCAAAGGCATTGGCGCTCTTGGATCGTACTGTCGATGTGGTGCTCGTGGATCATATGATGCCGGTAATGAATGGGCTCGAATTTGCGCAGACGGCGCGCAAGGCCGGACATCAGATGCCGATTGTTCTGATCAGTTCCAATGTCGGTTACGCACAGGCAGACCCGGCAAAAGATGCGATCACCACAATTTCGCCACGCCCGTTTCCACGCCGAGAATTAATCAACTGGTTGTCTCTCGTGAAAGACTCCGGCTCCCCGCATGTTGATGAGGCCTCCGAGACGTCCCTTTCGCCTGGGTTTTCTCACCGGAAATCAACAGCCGAGACATCGTCCGTTGATGGGGTCAAAAAGACAGGGGAGGATTCAACTCCCGCGCAACCGATTGTGCAGCAAACAGATGAGAGGCGCATGCGCGTGCTCGCAGCAGAGGACAACAAGACCAATCAACTGGTTTTCCGCAAAATGCTCAAGGATTTCGATGTTGATTTGAAATTCGCCAATGATGGGCTGGATGCGGTCCAAGCCCATCAGTCCTTTGATCCTGATATTATCTTTATGGATATTTCGATGCCGCGAATGGATGGCAAGGAAGCGACCCAGGCTATTCGAAAAGCTGAGTTGGAGACAGGGCGTCATATTCCCATTGTGGCGCTAACTGCGCATGCCATGGAAGGCGACAGCAAGGATATTCTCTCTGCCGGACTGGATCACTACATGTCCAAACCGGTTCGTAAAGCGGAACTACACGCGCGCATCATGGAATACTGCCCGGTCGATGCCATAAACCCGAGACCCGAAACGCCCGATCAGGAAGCCGGATAGAGGTCAAACTCTATATCTCTGGCTCATTCGGTCGTGCCATCTGTATGCTTTAAGCCTGCGCCGATCCCACCCGGTCATATATCTGGGCGTCGTCAGAATTCAGACACGCCGTCGCCCAACATGCGATCAACCCGAGGCGGAAGTGAATTGGTTAATGGGTTGATTTAAAATGGAAGCACCCAACCCGCGGCGATCACGCGCCAAAGCACCGATTGGGTTTTCAAGCCGCGACCCTTACAAAAACCGGGCAAAGCTCGGTTGAGCTCTCCGCATCAAATGCATACCCCCCAATATCAAAATCCGCCAGATCACCGGGCGCGGTGATACGGTTCTCAAGCGCCCAACGCGCCATCGCACCCCGCGCGCGTTTTGCACAAAAGGATATCATCTTTCGCACGCCATTTCGGTCCTCTTCAAAGCGGGGGGACACAAGATGCAGCCCGGCAAGAGCGTTCCGATCAACGGATTTCGCATATTCCTCAGAGGCCAGATTCAATATCGTATCGGTATCCGCCACCTGCGCATCAGACACCAGCGCATCTGCTATTTTGCTGCCCCAGAACTTGTAGAGCGAGCCCGCCGCATGCCCGGGAAGCTTACGGCCCATCTCAAGGCGATAGGCGCAAACATCGTCGCTCGGTCGCAACAGCCCATATAACCCTGAAAGAATCCTCAATCGCCGGTTGGCTTCCGCACGCGTCGCCTCGTCCAACGTGGCCACTTCGAGGGTCTGATACACATCCCCGTCAAACATGTCGCCCGCCGCCTGCGCCACCCCGGACTCGCGCGACCAGGTCGACACCCGCTCGACATTTAGCCGTGCAATTTTTGCAGAAACCTTCATCAGCTCTGCAATCTCAGCTTCGGACCAACCCGCCATTGTCGCTGTCAGTTCTTCGGCCTGATCAATGAACCGCGGCGACGTGGTCGCCTTACCGGCGGCGCGGTTTTCGTTCAGGTTTTTCGCGGGTGACAGTAAAATGATCATGGATGGCGTGCTTTCTTTTCATCAGCGGCGAATGCTTCGTATCTTATGTAGGGTGGCAGGGTCAAAGCACCATCTGCTGGCGCTCATATCCGGTACTTTTTACGTAATAAGAGACGTTCTGCGCGCACCGCGCCTCAATTGGCATCCCGCAGAACATCAAGAAAGGCGGTGCCAAACCGTTCGGCCCGTCGTCCGCCCAAAACACGCTCCAAGGCTGAGGGATCCGCGTTACGCATCTGGGCCACTTTCGCCAGGAGTGACGCAGAGCAGCTGAGTGGCTTATCCACCCCATCCGCACCGCGGGCAAGACCGGCTTGTGCCGCGAGCAACCGGTCATAAACGGTCCCCGCCTCACGCCCGGCAAGCTTACGCCGGGTCGGATGCATCTGCTCTGCCTCTCCCACGATCACCTGCAAGAACGCAGTGCCGTAGCGTTCCAGTTTTTTGGCACCGACGCCCCCAATCCTGGCCATATCGTCCAGGGTTTGCGGTCGCGTTTCGGCCATTTCAACAAGTGTTCGGTCGTTGAATATCACATAAGCCGGTGCCTTGGCGGCCTCGGCAAAGGCGCGGCGTTTTGCCTTAAGCGCGGACAACAGCGGCGCATCCTCTTCGGAGACCATGGTTTTTACGGCCGGACGCCGGGTGGCATTTGCCGCACGGATGCTGTCGCGTCGAAGTTCAATGCGCGTTTCATCGCGCAAAATTGGAAGAGCCGCATCCGTCATCCGCAAAGCGCCATGGCGTTCGGGATCCGGGCGTACCAGATCATGCCCCATCATTTGCCGAAAAATCGCTTGCCATTGACGACGATCATATTCCGTGCCGACCCCGTAAGTCGGTAAATTCTGATGCCCTCGCTGACGCACCTTATCGGTTTCATTTCCGATCAGGATATCAATCAAATGTCCCGCGCCAAACCATTCTTCGGTGCGCAGGATCGCCGACAGCGCCTTGCGCACCGCCGTCGTACCGTCAAAAACATCCGCCGGTTGATCGCAGAGATCACAGTTTCGGCAAGTTATTTCCGTTTCATCAAAATATCCCAGCAGAGTCTTGCGACGGCATGCAAGAGCTTCTGCCAATCCTAAAAGTGCGTTCAACCGTCCATGATCCGCCGCCCGACGTTCGGGGGGTGCGAGCCCTTCGTCGATCTGCGAACGGCGCAGGCGGATGTCCTCGGGACCAAAAAGCGTCAGGGTTTCAGCGGGCGCGCCGTCCCTGCCCGCGCGGCCGATTTCCTGATAATAAGCTTCGATAGATTTGGGTAAATCCGCATGGGCGACCCAGCGGATATCCGGTTTGTCGACCCCCATGCCAAAGGCGACCGTGGCCACCACAATCAGGCCGTCCTCTTGCTGAAACCGGGTTTCCGCGATCCGGCGGTCTTGGGCTTCCATGCCACCATGGTAATGCAGCGCGGTATGGCCCGCCTCGCGAAGAGCACCCGCGAGGCCTTCAGTTTTCGCGCGCGTGCCACAATAAACAATGCCGGACTGCCCTTTGCGCGCGGAGGCGAAATCGAGAATTTGACGGCGAGGGCTGTCTTTTGAGGCAAAGGCCAAGTGGATGTTGGGCCGATCAAACCCGCGCAGAAACGCGCGTGGCGCAATGCCGTCAAACAGCTTTTGAACAATTTCGGCCTGCGTTTCTGTGTCGGCGGTCGCGGTGAAAGCCGCCAGCTGCACGTCCAGGTCGCGCCGTAATTCGCCGATACGCAAGTAATCGGGCCGAAAATCATGACCCCACTGGCTCACGCAATGCGCCTCGTCCACAGCGATCAACGACACGCCCACCCGGCGCAGCAATCCAAGGGCGGACCCAGTGGCCAACCGCTCAGGCGCCATATAAAGCAGTTTCAACCGGCCAGCATCCAGTGCTTCAAAAACCGCATCGGTCTCTTGCGGCGTGTTGCCAGAGGTCAAAGCGCCGGCGCAAACCCCGGCCTCTTGCAAAGCACGTACCTGATCCCGCATCAGCGCAATCAGCGGAGATATCACCACAGTCACACCGTTTCGCATCAGCGCAGGCAGTTGGAAACAAAGCGATTTCCCACCGCCGGTCGGCATGATTGCAAGAACGTTTTCACCGGCAGTCACGGCCTCAACGATTTCGCCTTGTCCAGGACGGAAATCATCAAAACCGAATACATTTTTTAACAGATCGCCCGCGCCTGTCATGTCATAACCCTAATAATACCTGCTCTTTTTGCGCAATCTCCCATACTCGGAATTCGCGGACAAGTGCTTGCCCCGAAGCGCGTCGAAAATAAGTTTACGGATCATGTTTGAACGCGCGTGGCAGGCGCATTATTTTGCATCCACAACGCAGACCTGAGAACCCACCACCCGGCACCTTTTGGGATCGTTCTTTCAATTTCCCACCACTTTGGAGAATATGAAAAACCGTCCGTAAACCGGCTGACAATAGCGCATCGGGCTCTCATCTGGTTGACAACCGCAGGGTTAATCGGGGAAAGGTGGCGTAGTTTCTTTTCCTAAATTGAAACTTGAGGAATCCATGACAGGTTGCGCATCAGGCGTGTTTTACTTGCTTCGAAATTCCGAATTTTGGTCGATACTGTGCGTTTGGAGTACAGAGTAGCGGAGTGATCAATGTCAGATGCTGAGGTTTTGGTCACGGTTGTGATACCCGCGTATAATGCCGCGGCGACAATCGATACCACGCTGAACAGCGTGCGTTGCCAAACCCATCGCAATCTCGAGATCATCGTTGTCATAGATGGCGCAACGGATAACACCGAAGCGTTGGTCCGGCGGCACGCGCAAGAGGATGATCGCATTGTCATCATCGTGACGCCGAATTGCGGTTTATGTCCGACGCGAAATACCGGGGCGCGGGCCGGATCGGGCAAGTTCATCGCGCCTTTGGATGCGGATGATGTCTGGCACCCCCAAAAAATCGAAAAGCAGCTTGAGGTCTTCGCTGAGGGAGGCGCGGACATCGGCTTCGTTTACACGCTTTTCAGACGGATCGACCAATGGGATTATCTCATCCGGGATGGTGCTTTGACCGTTTGGTCCGGTGATATCTTCTGCGCTTCGCTTTTGTATAATTGCGTGGGCAATGGCAGTTCCATCATGATCAGACGCCGCGCATTCGAACAGGTCGATGGGTATTGCATGGCGTTGAACAGATGGGGCTGTGAGGATTACTTGCTTCAGGTTCTCATCTCGCGCGACTGGAAGGTTGGTGTCGTGCCTGAATACCTGACCGGTTACAGATATGATCACCGGTCCATGTCAAGAAATCATGTGCGTATGGCACTGGCCCGGTTGAAAATGCTGAACATCGTGGCGCAACGCCATTCCAACGTACCGGACAATGTTATGCAATTGGCACGTTCATACGCGACTGCCGAACTGGCGATCGCACATGCAAGAGATGGTAAACTCCTCACCGCGCTCTCCGACTTTTTAGCAGCGTTCCAAATCAGTTCCTTGTCAACAGCAGCCTATGCCTTCTACCGCCTTCGAGATTTCGGGTATCGGTTTATTCGCAATGCCGGCGGTGCTTTACGCCAGCAAAAGCCGCCTAAATTTCAGAGCGTTAACCCGACAACGCGATATGGCATCTCATTTCACCCTCTGAGGTCGCGGACCATGCGCCGCCTGCTCCATCAAACGGCCTTGTCTACCAAGTCATTTTGATATTTTACGCTTGCAACAAGGTGCAAGATAAACTGCCGTGTCGAGCCGCCCGGCTTGGGTTTTTCCTGCCCACGCATTGCCTTTGGATAGATTGCTGAGCTACAGGGTTCTTTCATGAGAACTGGTCCGACGCGGAAATCATATAACCCGGATGGCGTCTGCCGGTTTGGCGCGGCGACAAGCCCAATACGCACGCTAAACCGGAATGCGGGCCAAGCCATCCTGGTCGGTTCGGCCCCTCTGCGGAATAGGGTTTCGCACCCCTTTTGCGTCTGCTCAGCCGACCGATCCCGGTCGATACCCGGCAACACAACACCATGAGCCTGCGCCGCGCGATCCGTGACAGATTGCTGAGCCGCCCGGCCGTACTGGCCGCGCATGCCATTGCGCTTGTCGTGTTATCCCGGTTGTTGAGCCCGGCCGATTTCGGACTTTTCGCCCTCGCCGCGATTTCCCATCAAATTGCGGTTTCACTTGCTGATCTTGGCATCAAATCCCAACTGCTCAAAGATCCGACCCTGGAGCCGCGCAGACATGGGGAGGCTTTTGGCCTGGCGCTCGCATCGGCAATGGTCGTGGGGGGCGGTTTTCTCTTTATTTTGCTGGTGCTACCCGAACAGATCGTGCCGCCGTCGCTGGATGTAACACTTTGGATCCTGGCCGCTTCGGTTTTCCTTGGTCCACTCGAACTTCTGTTCAACATCCCGCTGATGCAGAGCATGCGTTTTGGGTTGATTTCCACGGTCAATGTGTTTGGTGCCTGGACGCGCTGCGGCGTTTCGATACTGGCCGCGATTTACGGAGCTGGCCCTGCCGCCTTGGCCGCCGGTCTGCTTGCAGAGCAAATCGTGTCTTTCGCCTTATTTGCATGCGCCAGGCAAAGGCAGGCGATTCCCGCCCCGCGGATCACCGGATGGCAAACACTTATCGTGGATGGCACCCGTCTGAGCGGAAATCAGGTCATTCGCCACCTTTGTGACCTGGGGATATTGGGTGCGATTTCCAGCTTTCTGGGCGTCGCGACCCTTGGCGTTTACAACCGCGCGGATCAGGTTGTGAAACTGTTCGACAAGGTCTTTCTTAACAGCATGAGCCCGGTGATCATGCCCGCTTTTGTTCAGGCCATACAGAACGGCCATCAACCGGCGGCGATCTATCTCAAGAAAGTCGAGCTACTCTCCGCTTTGACCTGGCCAGCCTTCGCAGCGATTGCAATCCTTGCCGATCCGCTCTGTCGTGTGGTCCTGGGACCCGGATGGGATGCGGCGCCGATTATCGTACAGCTGCTGGCTCTCATCGGCATCGCGGATGCATTTACGAAAATGAACCAGGCCCTTTTTATTGCGCTTGGCGAATTGCGGCTTGGCACCCGTCTTGACGTGCTGCATCATATCACCCGCGTCATTCTCGCGACCGTCGGGGCGTTCATTTCGATCGAGGCGTTATGTATCGCCCTTGTGCTTGCACAGATCATAAATGTGGTTCGCCAAACCTGCGCATTTGGACGTACAACCGGTTATAATCACAAACAATTCCGCAACGTTCTGCTCAGTTCGGCTTTGCTGGCCATCTGCACCGCCGGCCCTGCCGCGCTGGCGCTGCATCTTTACACCAGCGAGCATGCCGCATTGCAGCTGCTGGTCGCGAGTGCCGCGGGCATCGCAGGCTTTGTCATCGCGGTGATCGCCCTGCGCCATATGCTGTTTTACGAAGCGCAAAAAGCGCTGAAACTCATTCCTTGGGCGCGCCCGCGTTAGGGGCGTTCGACCCCACAAACGGCGCGCATTTTGGGTATCCCGGCCGCAGATTTTAATCCGGCAACGTCACCCAAGCGGCATTTCGCGCCGAAGAGCGCACGCAGGCATCCACGAATTGCATGCCGCGCAGCCCATCGTGAATATCCGGATATATTACGTCTGCGGGGGGCTTTGACCCCGTGCGATGCGCGATGATCGCTTCCGCCGCCTCACTGTAAATATTGGCGAACCCTTCGAGATAGCCTTCGGGATGCCCGGGCGGAATGCGGCTCATCCGTGCGGCGGCACCGCCAGCACCCGCCCCATTGCGGGTGATCATCTGCTTGGGCGCGCCAAAGGGCGAAAACCACAATCGGTTGGGATTTTCCTGCTCCCATTCCAA
This sequence comes from Roseobacter fucihabitans, assembly GCF_014337925.2. Taxonomy (NCBI): domain Bacteria; kingdom Pseudomonadati; phylum Pseudomonadota; class Alphaproteobacteria; order Rhodobacterales; family Roseobacteraceae; genus Roseobacter; species Roseobacter fucihabitans. The sequence goes on from NZ_CP143423.1 coordinate 4,304,873, forward strand.
CCCGCCTTTTTCACCGTAAATCCGCAATCGAAGCGCGTTTTCATTGCCGGGCGCGACCTGGCTGCACCACAGCATCCCGCGCGCGCCGCCCTGAAAGCGCAGCAGCACATGCGCATTATCGTCCAGCTGCCGCCCGGATACGAAAGCCTGTATATCAGCGGCTAGGCTTTCGACCGTAAGACCACTGACGAAACAGGCAAGGTTATGCGCGTGGGTGCCGATATCGCCGGTGGAACCGCCCGCGCCAGATTGCGCCGGGTCCGTGCGCCAGGCCGCCTGCTTGAAATCCTCCTGCTTGGTCAGCCAGTCCTGCGGGTATTCCACCTGAACCACGCGGATTTTGCCCAGATCGCCGCCCGCCACCATCTCGCGGGCCTGCCGCACCATCGGGTATCCGGTGTAATTATGCGTCAGGAAAAACAGCGCCTCGGAGTCCGCAACCGCCTTCACCATTCTGCGCGCATCCGCCATGGTCGAGGTCAGCGGCTTGTCGCAGATCACATGAATGCCGCGTTTGAGAAACTCGCGCGCGGCGGCGAAATGCACGTGGTTCGGCGTGACGATGGACACCGCCTCGATACCGTTTTTCAGACGCGCCTCGCGGATCGCCATCTGTTTGAAATCATCGTAAATGCGGTCCTCAGCCAGCCCAAGTGCCGCACCGGAGGCCTGCGCCTTTTCCGGTGTGGAGGACAACGCCCCCGCGACCAGTTCATAGCGGTCATCCAAACGCGCGGCGATGCGGTGAACACCCCCGATGAAGGCGTCATTGCCCCCGCCGACCATGCCTAGGCGAATACGGCCCCCCATCACGAAATCCCCAGAATCTTGCGGTTTGCGGCGACGTCCGTGCCGCCATCCGCGAAATCATCAAAGGCGCGTTCGGTCACGCGGATGATGTGATCCTTGACAAATTGCGCCCCTTCGCGCGCGCCGTCCTCGGGGTGTTTGAGGCAACATTCCCATTCAACCACAGCCCAGCCGTCGAAATCATTGGCCGCCATCTTGGAGAAGATCGCCGCAAAATCGACCTGCCCGTCGCCCAAGGAACGGAACCGTCCGGCCCGGTCCACCCAGGGCTGATACCCGGAATAGACGCCTTGACGCCCGGTCGGATTGAACTCGGCATCCTTGACATGGAACATCTTGATCCGGTCCTTATAGATGTCGATGTGGTCGAGGTAATCCAGACATTGCAGCACGAAATGCGACGGATCATAGAGCATGTTACAGCGCGCATGATTGTCCACCCGCTCCAGGAACATCTCGAAGGTCACACCGTCATGCAGGTCCTCGCCGGGGTGTATCTCATAGCAGATGTTCACGTCATTTTCATCCGCATGATCCAGGATCGGACGCCAGCGCGCAGCCAGTTCATCAAATGCCGTTTCAATCAATCCGGCAGGGCGTTGGGGCCAGGGATAGATGTAGGGCCAGGCCAAAGCGCCCGAGAAGGAGACGTGGTTCTTGATGCCCATATTGGCCGAGGCGCTGATGGCTTTCATCACCTGATCGACGGCCCATGCCTGGCGGGCCTTGGGGTTCGCGTGTACCGATGGGTGCGCGAAACCGTCGAACGCGGTGTCATAGGCCGGGTGAACGGCAACCAATTGCCCCTGCAAATGGGTCGAAAGCTCGGTGAGCTCGACGCCATTGGCCGCCGCCCGCCCCTTGAATTCATCGCAATAGGTCTTGCTTGTCGCGGCCTTCTCCAGATCAAACAGGCGCGTGTCCCAGCTGGGCACCTGCACGCCTTTGTAACCGCAGTCCGCCGACCATTTCGTGATCGCGTCCCAGGAATTGAACGGCGCGTCATCCCCTGCGAATTGCGCCAGAAACAGCGCCGGTCCTTTGATCGTCTTCATGGTGTCCTCCCTAAATGCCGCCGATATCCGGTGGCAGGTTTTCTTTCAGATAAACGTCGATGCGAATGCGTTCCTGTGCCGGATTGACCGGAACTTTATCGCTATGCGCGCGCATGATCCGCACGGCACTGCGCACCAGATGCCCGGCGTCCTGGCTGATGACCGCATCGAAAAGCCGCGCCCCAAGGGCTTTACGTGACAAGGCCGTCAACTCATGCGCGATGATCACGGGCTGGCTGGTCTTCACCACATTGGCGAAGTGGCGGATCAAACCGGCGTTGCCCGCAGCGGAGGAATAAATTCCGATCACCTTGCGCGCGCCTGCCAAGGCCTGTGGCAACAAGCGTTCGATCAGGTTCGGATCGTCACGACCCTCCAAAGAGGCCAGAACGGTGAGATTGGGAAAGTCGCGCGCCATAACGTCGTCAAATCCCAGCCGCCGTTCAAGGTGGTCCCTGGCCAGCATTGATCCCGTCACCACAAGAATATTGCCCGTTACCGGCCCCAAAAAGCGCCCCATAAGTTGTGCGGCCGTGCGGCCCGCCGCGACATTATCGATGCCCACATAGGTGTTGCGTTCAGAACTGGGAATATCCGCGACCAGCGACACAACCGCCACACCATGCGCCCTCAGACGGGAAATACTGTCGCGCACTGATGGCGTTTCAGGGCCAAAGATCGCGACACCGTCCAATTCGTTCGGATCAAGCGCATTGATCCGTTCCGCAAGCGCCATGGGATCAAATGCGGGGACGCGCGTGCAGGAGATTTGCGTACGTTCGCGCTTCAGGCCACCGGACAGGTCGGTTATCTGATCCTCGATCAGATCGACAAATTCGTTTTGCGTCGCGGGCAGGATGAAAAGAAAGCGATACACCCGGCCCCGCGCCAGGTTGGCCGCAGCGGTATCGCGCACATAGCCCAGATCGGCGATGGCGCGATTGACCTTTTCGACCGTGATCTTGCGCACGCCAGGACGTTCGTTCAGCACGCGATCAACGGTTGCAAGGCTCACCTGAGCCACGCGGGCGATGTCATTCACCGTAGGGTTGGAGAGAGTTTCCCGGCTGATCTTCATGCCCAAATTCGCTAGCCTTTCAGCGCGGTTGCCAGCCCTTCGAACAGGCGCGCAACGGCTTCGGCACCCGGATCATTATGGCCGATCAGGTTTTCCTCAGGCACATAAGAGGCGCGCCCGGCTTTGGCTTTGCCCATTTGCGCGGTTCCATTCGCACCCGTACGGGCCGCGGCGGCGGCATCTTCAAACCCCTGCGGCAAAGCATCAAACGCGGGTTTGAGCGCATCAATCATCGTGCGGTCTCCCTGCTGCGCGCCACCAACCTGGCTGATCCGATCCAAGCCGATCATCAAGGCTTGCGATGTCGGGTGCCCGTTCGCACAGGCATCCCCCGTCGCACCAAAGAAGATGGCAAGGATAACCCCCGATGACCCCCCCATTGTTTGACTGAGTTCATTGCTGATCGCACGGAAAAGCTGTGTCAGGTCGGCAAGTGGCATCCTGTCCAGAGAGCCCTTAAGGGCGCGTGCGGCTGTTGCCAGGGTGCTGCCCGTATCACCGTCACCGGATTTTGCATCCAGCGCGTTCAAATCCGTTTGGGCCGCGATCAACAGATCACAACAGGTCTCGATCAAGGCGCGGGTTTTGGCGTTTTCCGAAGGAATTGGCTCGATTGGACTCAACCCGTCGGGGAGAGGCTTACTTATGACAGGCGCAAGATCCGTCATACCCGGCCAGTCCGACATTGGCACAGGTCGGTTCAGGGCATCCAACCGCACCGGCGTCAGGGGGAGGATCGATACGGAGAACCCATGCATGTCGAGCGACGTCATCAAGGGCGCAGGACCAATGATTTTCGTGATCGCTTTCGCCTTTTGCGATGTTGCGAGGGCCTGTGTCAGCACGGCCATTTCCAGCGGGGTGGTTGCACCAAGGTTGTTGAGCAACGCAACGCAGCCCTCCCCGTTCAAATGTGGCGCGAGCTTGTCGAGCACCATGTCCATTGCACCGACCGCGCCATCAAAGGCAACCTGCTGGACGCCAGCCTCGCCGTGGATACCGAGGCCAAGCTCCACCATACCGACCGCAATCCGGTCTTCCTTGACCGAACCCGGCACGCTACAGGTGTCCAGCGACGTACCGATGGAGGCCATATCCGTCACGGCGTCCTGCGCGGCGGCGGTGACGGTATCGAGGTCCGCGCCATCCTCTGCAAGGCTGCCGGCGATCTTGTGCACGAATAATGTGCCCGCAACCCCACGCGCCTGTGGCAGGTCAGGCAGGGCAATGTCGTCATCGACGATAACCATCGAAACCTTCAAACCATACGCACGCGCACGTTCTGCGGCGAGACCAAAATTCAGCCGATCGCCTGTGTAGTTCTTGACGATCAAGAGGCATCCCGCTTCCCCTGTCACAGCCAGAATTCCGGCCAATACGGCGTCCACTGAAGGGGAGGCAAAGACCTCGCCACAGACAGCCGCCGTCAACATGCCCTCTCCGACAAATCCGGCATGAGCGGGTTCATGCCCCGACCCCCCGCCCGAGATCAGCGCAACGCGGGATTTATCCCAATCGGCGCGACAGACCACCTTGATATGGGGATACCCGTCCAGCCGATAGAGAGCACCACCTGAGGCCGCCAACAGACCGTCGATGGCATCTGTCACAAGCGTCTCCGTGCCATTGATGAATTGCGCCATATCTCTCCCCTTTTCAGTAAATTCTGTTTCCGGCCGCATCAAAACATAGCGGATTATGCGGGGCGATTTTCACCTCGCTGCCGGGTGTGTAGCCCGTATGCGGATCGGCCAGCGTCGTGATGTCATGCCCGTCCAGTCGCAGATGCAACCGCGTGTGATCCCCCAGCCGTTCGACACGACCGACCTGAGCCGCGCGGCCTTCGCCCTGCATCACATGCTCGGGACGCAGACCGATGCGATGCGCGCCTTTGGGGGCCGTACCAAACAGATCAGCGGGCAGGATATTGATCCGCGGTTGCCCCAAACGCGAGGCGACATAGAGCGAATTTGGGTTCTCATAAATCTCGCGCGGGGTGCCGAATTGCACCAACTTTCCTTCGTTGAGCACGCCCACATGGGTGGCCATGGTCATGGCTTCGATCTGGTCATGGGTCACGTAGAGGATCGTCGCGCCAAGGCTGGCCTGAATGCGTTTGAGCTCGATCCGCAGGTCGGTGCGCAATTTGGCATCGAGCGAGCTCAGCGGCTCGTCCATGAGGTAAACCTGCGGCTCACGCACCAACGCGCGCCCGATGGACACACGCTGCATCTCCCCGCCCGACAAAGCGGTCGCCTTATTATCGAGCTTATGGGTGATTTGCAGGACCGAGGCGACCTCATCCACCTTGCGTTTGATCTCCTCCGGCAGCGTCTTGAGGATCGGCGATTTCAGCGGGAATTCGAGATTTTCGCGCACTGTCAAATGCGGATAAAGAGAGTATTGCTGAAACACCATGGCCACGTCACGCTGCGCGGGCGTTTCACCGTTCACAACACGTCCGCCGATGCTGATTTCACCGCCGTCCAGCGTTTCAAGACCCGAGATCAGCCGCAGCGTTGTGGTTTTTCCCGCACCGGTCGGCCCGAGCAAAACAACAAATGCCCCATCGGGAATGGTCATATCAATATCCGACACCGCGACCGTTTTGCCAAAGGATTTTGACACATTTTTCAGGATCACCTCAGCCATGGGAGAACACCTCATTGTTCAACTCCGAGCGCAGGGCAGCGCCGGTCGCTTCATCAAAAAGCGTCACGGTTTGCGCGTTGAACCCAAGCCCGATTTTTTCTCCAACCGATGCGACCTGCCCGGCAGGGACACGCGCTTTCAGCTCGCCATTCGGGGTATCCAGCGTTATGATCTGCGTCGTTCCAAGGTATTCTGTCGCCAGCACCTCGCCACGATACTCTGCGCTATCGCTGAGCGTGACATGTTCAGGGCGAACGCCGAAAACCAACCTGCCGCGGGACCCTTCCATCTGGCGCGGAACGGCAAGGGTTTGACCGTTCATCTCCACGTTGTGGGCATTTTCCGCCACGGCCCCGTCAAAGCGCAGGAAATTCATCGAGGGCGAGCCGATGAAATCGGCCACAAACATCGTGGCGGGCTTATCGTAAATCTCCTGCGGGGTGCCGAATTGTTCGACCACCGCATTGTTCATCACCACGATCTTATCGCCCATCTGCATGGCCTCCAATTGATCATGGGTGACATAGACGGTCGTGGCACCCATACGATCATGCAGGGCGCGCAATTCCTCGGACATATGTTCGCGAAATTCGGCGTCCAAAGCGCCCAGCGGTTCATCCATCATGAAGGCCTTGGGGTCGCGCACGATGGCCCGGCCCAGAGCGACGCGTTGCCGGTCCCCCCCCGACAGGCCCCCAACCGGTTTGTTGAGAATGTCCTGAATGCCGAGGATACCCGCGACCTCTTCGACCTTGGCCTTGACGTCACGGCGCGCCATGCCTTGCGAGACGAGCGGGTAGCTGAGGTTTTTGCGCACGTTCATATGCGGGTAGAGCGCGAACATCTGGAACACAAAGGCAATGTCGCGCTGGCTGGGTGGCTTTTGGCTGATCTCCTCGCCGTCGAGATATATTTCGCCAGACGTTGGCAATTCCAACCCCGCGATCATGCGCAGAGTGGTCGTCTTGCCGCATCCCGATGGACCCAACAGCATGAAAAATTCACCATCCTCAATGGTGAAACTGGATTCCCGCACGGCGGTGAAGTCGCCAAATTCCTTGCGGACGGTTTTGATGATGATTTGCGCCACGCTGGGGTTACTCCGGGAAATGGGAAACAATGATGAACATCACCGTGCCAATAAGGGTTGTGATGAAAGAGTAGGTGAAGGCCCACATGACAAAGGGTTGCATCAGCATAAACACACCCAAAGCGATCAGAATGGTCGCCACCAATTCCCATGGCCCTCGTTTGAAGCCGATCAGCCCGGCGATAAAATTGCTCATTTGCGAACCGCTCCAAATGTGATGCCGCGCAGCAGGTGTTTGCGCAGGGCGACAGTGAAGATCATTACGGGCAGCAGGAAGATCGTGGCACCCGCAGCCACGGCGGGCCAATCCAGACCGCCCACTCCGATGATTGTTGGGATGAAAGGCGGGGCCGTTTGCGCCGTACCGGAGGTCAGCAAGACCGCAAAAGCGTATTCATTCCATGCAAAGATCAGACAGAAGATAGCAGTGGAGGCGATGCCCGTGGCGGCCTGCGGCAGCACAACTTTGTAGAAGGCCTGAAAGCGCGTGTAGCCGTCGATCAGAGCGGCCTCTTCATATTCGCGCGGGATTTCGTCGATGAAACCTTTGAGCAGCCAGACGGCGAGTGAAATATTGACCGCCGTATAGAGCAGGATCATGCCGAGGTGCGTATCAGACAAGCCAAGCTGGCGGTACATCAGAAAGATCGGGATCGCAACGGCGATGGGCGGCATCATTCGAGTGGAAAGGATGAAGAACAGCAGGTCATCCGCCAGCGGAATTTTGAACCGACTAAAGGCATAGGCCGCAAGTGTGCCGAGGAAAATGCTGAGGAAGGTCGAGCCAAACCCGATGATCACCGAATTCAGGAAACGTTCGCCGAATTTGGACGGTCCGGCAATAACCATATCGTATTGACGCACGATGTCCTCATACCAGTTTTCCGGCGGGTTGGCGGCAAGGAATTCATCCGTTTGGCGGGTGCGGGTGGTAAAGAGGTTCACATAGCCTTCGAGGGTGGGTTCAAAGAAGACCTTGGGCGGGTAGCTGATCGCGTCGCTGGGCGATTTGAAACCGGTAAGCATAATCCAGGCCAGCGGGATCATGGTGATAAGCGCATAGGTGATGACAAGCGTGCCGGCAAACCACTTGGAGCTTTTGCTGGGCTCGGTGACGGAAAAACTGCTCATCGTTCTTTGACCTTATTGAGGGCTTTGACATAGATGCTGGCCAGACCAAATACCGTGACGAAGAGGATGATCGCATAGGCTGATGCATAGCCCGTGCGCCATTTTTCAAAGGCTTCGCGTTTGAGGTTGATGGACGTCAGTTCGGTTGTTGAGCCCGGACCGCCGCCCGTAAGCTGCACGACAAGATCGAACATCTTGAAGTTCTCGATCCCGCGAAACAGGATCGCCAGCATCAGGAACGGGAGGATCATCGGAATGGTGATCGTAAAGAATTGCCTGAGTTTCGAAGCACGATCCACCTCAGCCGCCTCATAGATGTAGTCGGGGATTGAGCGTAGCCCCGCCAGACAAATCAGCATCACAAAGGGTGTCCACATCCATGTATCAACGATCACGATGGACCAGGGTGCCAAATCAACCGAACCCAACATCTCGAAACTTGAAGGCTCTTTGCCAGTGAAAAAGGCGATGATGTAGTTAAAAAGTCCGATTTGGGGTTGGTAGAGGAATTTCCAGAAATTCCCGACGACCGCAGGGGAAAGCATCATAGGCAGCACGATGATGGTGGTCCAAAGATCGTTCCCTTTGAATTTCTTGTTGATCAGATAGGCGAGGGTGAACCCGATAACGACCTGAAAAAAAATCGTCCAGAACAGGAAATGCGCGGTGGCCTGCATGTTCAGCCATATGTCACTATCTGTCAGAATGCGTTCGTAGTTGCGCAGACCGACGTATTCCACCTCGCGATTGAGACGGTTGGCGCGGAAGTTAGTAAAGCTGAGGTTGATCGTCCAAATCAATGGAAAAATATTGATCGCAAGCAACAAGAAGATCGTTGGCCCGACGAATATCCATGCAATCGCGCGGTCGCTCAAACCTTTGATCTTGCGGGCCACGGTCGGCGGTGTGGCGTTGGCGGCGCGTGAAATTGGAGTATCGTTCATTTGGCACAGCTTTCCCGGCGCAAGGTGGCCTAAAAGCCCACCCTACGGGTTGAGGGGAGACGTAAGGTGGGCTTTTAGGCCACCCTACTTGGTATTTTTTAGAGCTTGCCTTCGTCTTCGAAGGTTTCAGTCCAATCTTCGATCAACTTGTCCAGAGCCTCTTGTGCCGTCCCTTGATCCGCGACCACATAATCGTGGATACGTTTTTGCATGGCCAGAAGCAGCTCAGCATATGCAGGCTCCTGCCAGAAATCCTGTACGGCACCCATAGCCTCCAAGAAATCACCCGCAAAAGGGGCGCTATCGACAAAACCTGGGTCTTCCAAAACGGCCTTATGCGCGGAATAGCCGCCTAAATCCCACCATTTCTGCTGTACCTCAGGGTTTGCAAACCATTTGATGTATTCTAACGCCGCATCCTGCTTGTCTGAATAAGCAATGACTGAAATGCCCTGGCCCCCAAGCGTGGATCCCGCTTGATTTTGTGGTGGGTTGACAAAAAAGTCGATCTTGTCGCCACCGGTGTTCGGGTCAGCGTAAAGGCCAGGGAAGAAAGCAAACCAATTCATCGCCATCGCAACCTGGCCGGATTTAAACGCATCAAGGCTCTCGCCCATATAGGAATTGGTGTATCCAGGCGGCGTTGCAGTCTTATAAAACTCTTTATAGAACTCAAGAGCTTCAACCGCCTCTGCCGAATTTACAGCACCCTCCATATCATATTTTCCCGGGGTATTTTCGTATTTGAAACCCCAAGGATATAGAGCCGAAGTCACGCCCATCGTGATACCTTCTGACCCACGTTCCGTGAAAATTGCGGCACCGTAAACGGTTTGGCCATCAATTTCCCGCCCCTGGAAGAACTGCGCGATTTCGAGCATTTCCTTCTGCGTCTTGGGTTCTGCTAATGCGCGTCCCGTCGCCTCCTGGAAGGCCGCTTTGATATCATCGCGCTCAAACCAGTCTTTGCGATAGAACCAACCATTCGCATCCCCCATCGCCGGCAGCGCATAATAGTTTTCTGTTCCCTTGGGCCAAGTCGAATAAGCATAGACTGTTGCGTCTGCAAAATCGTTCATCGAGATATTTTCAGCATCGAAAAAGTCATTCAACTTAACGTAATGACCGTTTTCCGCACCACCGCCGATCCATTGACTATCTCCGATCAGAAGATCGCAGAGTTTGCCTCCCGAATTGAGCTCGTTCAGCATGCGATCAGCGAAATTTGGCCATGGAATGAATTCAAAGCTCATCGTGTGCCCGGACTGCGCCTCGAATTCCTTGCTTAATTCTACCAAGGCATTTGCCGGATCCCAAGCGGCCCAGCAAAGTGTAAGGTCTTCGGCCTGCGCAGATGCGCCCATACTTGCGATGGCGATGCTAGCAGCACTGACCGACGTTAATTTATAATGTTTCATGTTGTTCCTCCCTAGCGCCCCTTCCGATCGATCACGGCCGATTCGGAATTCAGACATTCTCAGGCTAAATGAGGGGCGCACATCATGTCGACACAATTTTTGAGGTACGCCCCTCAAAAATATCTACTCACCTAATATCACTCAGAATTTTCCTGGCTGGTATCCGCGTTTGCAGTATGAAGGTACGATTGCATTGTAAGATATCCTGACAAATTTCTTGTGATTCTCTGATCTTGCCAAACCGAATACGACTACAAGCGACCCTGTGAACGACATCCCTGCATCACCCCTCCCGCTTTCGAAATAGCAAGTGACTGCTTTCGGCATGGTTGTTCAAACCGTTGTTCGACCAATGTGTTGAATGTCATTGAGAACTGAGCCGGTATTTTCACCGAGATTTGACCCGCTGTTAGTTATGTATCGGTAGCTATGCTTTGGTCAATGTGGTGGCCTCCTTTGTGGTTTTCTTTGCGGCCTCTGAGCTGGTCTTGAAGCGGTAGCTGTCGTTGCCTGTTTCGAGGATGTTGCAGCGGTGGGTAAGCCGGTCGAGCAACGCTGTTGTCATCTTTGCATCCATTGCCCGGCAGTCGTTTTGTGCAGCAAAACGATGAGAGGGGCCAAAGACCTGGGCCCATTCACTGAAGCTGAGGTTGGTTGTGATGATGACACTGGTGCGCTCATAGAGCTTGCTCATAAGGTGGAACAGCAGTGCGCCGCCTGACGGGCTGAACGGCAGGTAGCCAAGCTCGTCCATTGCCCGGCAATGCATGTTTACATGCATGAGAGGGGAGGATGACCAAGTCGATTTTTGTGAGCATCTCAGCCATTCACTGACCGGCAGGGTATCGCGACGCGATGTCCCGAGAGGTTTCCCGGCCTTTCCGAGGGCCTTTTCCTGTTCCAATGCATTGACCAGTTCGACGGTGGAATAGAAGCGCACTTTGCGTCTGTGGTGCTCACCGATAGCGGTGGCAACATGGCTTTTGCCGGTTCCAGGTCCGCCAATCAGAACCACGTTTTCCGCATTCTCCCCTCTCGGCAGATTGCTTCGCAATACCCTGCCGGGCAATGTATGAACTCACTACGATGGAGTTGACGAACTGTGGCCTCATTGATGTCGCTCGACGCGCAGTCAAAACCCGTGAGGTCCTTATAGGATGGGAAGCGCGCCACCTTGGTGTGATAGGCAATGGATCGCACTTCGCGTTCCGCCATTTCCGCCTTGAGCAGTTGAGACAACATCGGGGTGGCCGCCTCAAATGCTGGAACACCTTGTGTAACCAGACCGTCAACCACTGCCCGACAGGGTATTGCGCAGCAATGCACGAAAGGGGGCATGCGCCATGTCGCACCAAAGGTGCGCAATTATAGATGCTCGCCTTTGGCGAGACGCAGCTTGAGACTGCGCAGCATGATGATAATGGAAGCTCCTGCAGGATCATGACGCATTGCGCTTGCCTCCTGCCTGTCTGAGGTCGTCATAGCGATCCACATTTGCCTTTGGGGCGGTTTCCAATGCAAGAGCATCCATTGCCCGACAGGCGATTGCAAAGCAATCTGCCGAGAGGGGGGCGGATCGATCTCTGGGTGATCTGTCTGCTTGGGATCGATCAGTCTATGCAACGGGTTCAGGATATGTGTCTTCGTCGGCACCCCAGCTTCCAGCGCCAGCTCAACTGCACGCAGGACGGCGCTTTCGTCGTGGTGTAAAACCAAGGACAGGATGTCGACCATTTCCCTGTCACCACCCTCCTTACGAAGCATGTGGTTTTGCAGTCGGCGGAAGGTATCCGGTGCCCGGCAGGCTCTTTTCCACAGGAAAAGATGCCGAAAGGGGGGCATCTCTGTAAACGGCGCGCCATTCATTGCCCGGCAGGCGCATGCAAGGCATGCTGCCGAGAGGGGTGAAGGGCCCCCGGTTTGCGTTGGATGACCGCGAGGTAATGGCGCCAATCATAGATGACTTTGCCTGGCTTGCGATGGGATCGGTCAATGATGCGCTCATGTGTGCAGACGGTTTGGCCTTGAGCCACAATGACCAATCGTTCTGGGTAAACACGAAGACTGACAGGTCGGTTCGCAAAGCTGGCAGGCACGCTGTAACGGTTGCGCTCGAAAGTGATCAAGCACCCCCCTCGTGACATTGCTACGCAATACCCTGCCGGGCAATGGTTGGTGACCCGCTCGTAGGACCCATCATAGCCGAGCTTGACCAAGTCCTCATGCATCAGCTTGACGTTGCGCCACTCTTTGCGAGACTTCCGCGTTTGAGCCAAAAGCCATGATGATAACCGATCCGCATAAGGATCCAACTTGCTAGGGCGCAACGGCGTCTTAAATTTTGGCTCTACCGCGTCGTCGCGAAGATACTTCTTGATGGTGTTGCGAGACAGCCCAGTGCGCCGCGCAATTTCTCGTATCGGCATTTTGTCACGCAATGCGCCCCTCTCGTGCACGTAAACATGCACTGCCGGGCAATGTGGTCCCGTGCGACCCACGCAGGCGAACCTGACCGCATCCTCGCAGGCCAACTCGCCGACATGACCGCCACCTGACCGGCCTGTTAAAGGTGAATTGGTGTCTGACATGTAAATACATTGCAAAAAGCGCTTTCGCGCTATTTAGCGACATTATGATACCAACAAGCGGGTTCGGGGTATGCCAAGCTGCAAACATAGGAGCCGTTCCATTTCCACCCTTTGAACTGCTCTAGAGTGCTCCATCCACCATTTGGAAAGCGCCCGCTACCCCATGCCCTGATTGGCCGAGCAGCCAGTAGCGAAATTTGGTTTGAAATCTACCGAGAGTGGGTGCGGTGAACCGCTTTTTGACGATAAAAATCGCATCGCAGCAAAAAACCGCCATGCGACTGTTATCTCTGGGCGGCTCCCAAATTCTTTGATTGCAAATAGGATTTGGCTTCTGTTAGCTCTAATGGTCGCGAAAAGAAGAATCCTTGCCCTATGTGTGCACCCTTTTCAGAGACAATACTCGCCTGTCTACTGGTTTCAATTCCCTCGACAACAAGAGTGCTGCCCAGTCCGATGGCCATGTCCACAATGCTCTCGAAAAGAAAGCGTGTTTCCTTATCCTCCTCAATGTCCCGAATAAAACTACGGTCGATTTTTATTTCCTCAAACTTAAAACGCCTCAGATAGCTAAGAGACGAATGCCCGGTTCCGAAATCATCGAGGGACGCTCTCACTCCCATTGGCCGCAAAATGGACAGCACTTCCTGGACCGCGTTCCAGTTTTCGACTGCCACAGTTTCTGTTAGCTCTAATGTAAGACGATCAGGTTCCAGCTTTGTCTGCCATAAAACGTCCTGAATGGCTTCTGCAAGTCCCGCAGCACGAAAATTGAGCGCTGAAATATTTGTGCTCAACGGAACTTTTAAGCCCGTTGCCGCCTCTTCACGGACGACAAATTCAGCCGCCTTATGCAAGACCGCGATATCAATTTTTCGGATCAACCCAATTTTTTCTGCGATAGGGATAAATTCAAGAGGTGATATTTCTTCTCCGCCCAACCGCCATCTCCCAAGCGCTTCAAACCCCATGAATTTACCGGTAGCCAAACAAAGTTTTGGCTGAAGGACTGCGCGAATATCATCGTTGAAGACTGCGTCAGCCAGTTTAGCTCCGATTTCAGTGCGACGCATAAGAGATGAGCGAATAGTTTCATCAAATAATTTGAAAAGGTTCTTTCCTTCGTTTTTTGCCTCATACAATGCGGCATCAGCGAATTGGAGCAATTCGGCCGGTGACGTTGGGTCACCATCGCACGTCGTTGCAATACCAATCGAGCATCTTGGATGTATGACGTTGTCTTTGTATGAAAAAACGGGTGTCAGAGCTTTCAAAATAGCACGTCCGACAGCATCAGGCGAACAATGCTTTTCACCAGCCTTGAAGACAATCGCGAATTCATCGCCACCAAAACGCGCCGCCAGACCGTTGTTCTCCTTGATCACATTCGTTAATCGAAGGGCGACTTCCGCCAGCAGGGCATCCCCGGCTCCATGCCCGAGAGTATCATTAATGGCCTTGAACTCGTCCAGGTCGAGCAACCCAACAGAAACACCAGATCCGGTTCGATTCGCTATTTCACTTGCCAGACGGTCTCTGAACATCGCACGATTAGGCAATCCCGTCAGTGCGTCATGCGATGTCAAAAACGTTGCATGAGCTTCAGCTTCTACTTTCCTCTTTTCGAGAAGGACGCGGGCTTCAAGGCTATCCACAACTTCACGCATTCGCCGTCTTTCTCTGCGTGCGAGCACGCCAAAGGCCAGCAGGGCGATGGCAAAGGCAACCATTGAATACTGTGCATTGCGCCACGTCGCCGCCGTCAGATCACTTTCAACCACAAAGGCACCCATGACATCCCCAATCTCATAGGTTTCATCCTGGAGGATTTCGTTGTGACAAGACACACAGCTCTCGACGCCTGCGACAGATGGGTAAATCGTACGTCCTACTAAACGCCCATTTTCAAGCCGATATTCTTGCAAAGGATCAAGGGCTGTTTTGTCCACAAAGCTCTGAATAATCTCCTTGATCCGAACGTCGTTTTCCTGGGTCCGCAACTCAAGACCGGGGCGTCCAGGCATACGAACGGTTGTTCTTACTTCAGAGTCCGACTTTGATTCTTTCTTTGTAAATTGCTCTATCCCCATACGACGGAACGTTGCCGGTACAGGTGCGCCATGGCCTCGGTTCTCAGCAAAAACCGAAACAAAGCCGTTTGTCATTTCAATGAGCTGAGACCGCTGACTAGCCTCCACGCGGGTTACCTCCCAAGTGGTCACCAAAAAAAAGCCGACCGCAAACACCAACGCCCCGGCAATAGAGAGCATGGCCGTACTTGCGCGGCGAACGAGCCAAGATTCTTGAAGCACGATCTTCGAGACCTCTCACGGAGTCAAAACTCCTTACGGATTATGGGTAAAACCTGAATAATGTACCTCTTTGGGACACCGACTTGGTTACAAAAAGACGACAATTCGATCTTTCGCTAGCTGACCGCGACATTCTTTGTCCTGCAATCAAACGCAGCGTTTACAGTTGTCTAAAACCAAGACAGGCCATTTTAACGCCAGATAACGGGTTACCAGAATTCGGACCGTGCCTTATTGGCAACCGTGTTTAACGGTTTTCAGGCGCGGGTTACGGGATGATTGTCGCATCTGTGATGACGCTTGTGGCTCCAGAACAGGTGCCCCGGACCGTGATCCTTTTCGGGTCCCTCATTGTCTCAGGTGCTTTGCTTAACACCAGGGATGCCGCTGAATGGGAAGACTTGCCGCCCGGCATTGCACGTCGAATCTTGGGTACAGCCATTACCGCCTACATCGCCACTGCTGTTTTCGGAAACCGATGTTTACCCTTTCTAAGATGGGTATAAATTCATTTTTACTCACGTTGAGGATGCTGGTAATCCGCTCGCGGCTTTTGACGGGTGTTGTCACGTGAACTGCATCCCCAACAAGGCGGCTTAATGTATCAAATGCATCAATAATATAGCTGAAAACCGGGACTGTGAATCCATAATACCCCATGGAACTTGCCACGCAAACCTTAGAACGCAAGCAGGCTGAGATTATTGGCGCGATCAAAAAGCACGAAGCCCAGATAGCGCAGGCCAAGCACGACTTGGCGCATATCAACGCCACCTTAAAGATCATCGGAGAGCCGCAGGGATTCTCTGCCAAAGGTGAGATTGCCGGGATATGCCAGCGTCACCTTGTGGAAGGTCCGCTGAACACCCGCGAGTTAGCAAAGCGTGCAATGGGCGAGAACGGCCTGGACGTGTCAGACACGCCGCGGCGCAACTCTGTCGTCTACAAGGTCGTTCAGGCGCTCAGGCACACCCGCAGACGTAATGCGGTAAAGATGATTGAGAGGAAAGGCGGGCTGTGCGTCTGGGGCGTTTACGCCCGCGCTGCCAATAACCCTTCCAGTTGCGCGAAACAGGCGCTGCCATCGCATTACTGATAGCGATCTGTGCCAGCGTCCCATTGTCGGAGCGGCGGTTATCTTCCAACCATGCAGCGTGGTTTGCGTACTTATAGAGGTATTGCAGCGATACATGGCGGTGCTGGCCTTGCACCATGCGGCGCAGACGGGAAAAGAAACTTTCAACCATGTTGGTGTACTTACCGCAGTCACTGTAGATCTCTGAGTGGATTCAGCTTAACGTGATCAACGTGGTAGCCCACGTGCAATTCATCCCAGTGGCTGGCTTCATCTGCTGACATTGTGGACAGGCGCGATACGTTCTCTTTTGTCAGTGAAACGCCTTCACCTTCGGACCCTTGTGCGCCCCATGCTCGACACCTGGCGCGATCTCTCGTTTCGGCGCACCGTCGGACCTCAACTTGTCAGTGATAAATCGTTTTACCGCCCTCCCCAGTCTCTTAATCAACCTGTGCACCAGACGTTTGGCTGCTTTCTTATCTCGGCGGCGTTGAAAGATTTCATCCAAAACGCCGCCGTTCTGATCACCCGCTCGCTAAAGCCAAAATTTCGTCCCCGGTGTTTCGCCAAAACGAGAACGCCGTAAATGCCAAACACCGCCGGATTGAGGCTGCCGTTGGCGCAAACCACGTGCAATATCAGGGCCAAACTTCCTAATCCATCGGCGGATAGCTTCGCGCAGAGCACCCATCCCGCGTGCCAGCAGCATCGCTTCAAATTCTCGAAAGCTGCGATTGAAGCAGTACCGGGCCAGACGGAGTGGGCGATGATTTCTGGTGCAAACCGACGACCCTTGTAGCTGATCTTCTGTCTGCGCATGGGGATCATCTACGCCGGCATCCCCAAAACCGGCAATGTCGTGGCTGTTAATGGGACAATACCAGCGGCCATGTTCCGCGCAAACCTTATTGGTACGACGGTGACGGATAGCAAATAGCACGAAAGCCAAATGAACTGGCCCAGAATTTTGACACCGTTGCGTTTCAAAACAGAGTAAGTTCTCTGTCTTATATCACTATGCTGCCTGTTCGGACTGCGCCGACGTCAGGATCGTATGCAAGGTTGCGGCCATCGGATTCGCGCGAAGTTTGGTACAAATGCCAACGTCACGCAGCGTGCGCGAAACCATTGCCAGGGCCTTGAGGTGTTCAACTCCGGCGTCTTCGGGTGCGAAAAGCGCAAAAGCGATATCCACGGGCCGACGGTCAACCGAATCGTAATCAATTGGCTTGTCCAGCAAGACAAAGGCACCGACCACCTGATCCAGACCTTTCAGGCGCGCGTGCGGCAGGGCAACCCCTTGCCCCACGCCGGTTGGGCCAAGAGCCTCACGGGCCAAGAGGGCTTCCAAGACCTTACCCGTTTTCAGCCCATAGGCGTGCTCTGCAAGATCACCTAGATCCTGCATAAGGCGTTTTTTGCTGGAGGCGAAGGTCGATACCTTTACCGCCTCAAGTTTGAGGAGTTTATTAAAGTCCATTCCGCTCGCACTTTTCAGGAGGCATATATGCGCCTCAGGGATCCTACTTCGGGTCGATCCAGCCTATGTTTCCATCATCTCGACGATAGACGACATTCAAACCCTCTTTGCCTTCCTTTCGAAAAACCAAAACCGGCGCGCCTGCAAGCTCCATATGCATAACCGCCTCACCAACAGACAAAGATGGGATTTTCGTTTCCATCTCGGCGATGATGATAGGTTGCAGCGTCTCCGGTTCCTGCGATTCTGAATCGTCGTCTGATGCGAGGATATACGAGGACGCGCCGTAGATTTCAACCGGCTCTACACGATCTTTATGGTGGTCTTTCAACCTACGCTTGTAGCGCCGGAGTTGCTTTTCCATCTTGGCGCTACAGGCATCAAATGCGGCGTATATTTCGGTCTGATGGGCTTTTGCCTGTGCCGTCAGGCCGGTCGAAAGGTGCACGGTCGCCTCACATACAAACTCATGGGCCGATTTGGAAAAAACCACGACGGCTTCGGTCGGGCGTTCGGCATATTTCTTGACGGCCGCGCCCAATTCTTCCTGGACATGGGTTTGAAGTGCCTCGCCGATATCGATCTGTTTGCCGCTGATTTGGTAGCGCATGGTCTCTCCTTTATTTGAATGATCAAAAGCGGGTTTCTCACGGTGCGAAAGCACCGAAAGAGGTCATCTTGCGATCACGGAAAATGGTATCCCAGTTTGTTATGAATTGCTTGACCCTGAGGGTGAGCCCGAAGCGTGGTCATACAGAAACTGATACATCCCATTCCTTCATTGAGCCCGAAAACGGGGACGAAAGTCAAATAAAAGCCGCTTTTAGATACAGAAAAAATGGTTAACGTCGGGTACGAAAATTTACGAAATCTTAAAGTTTTCGCCAAGATAAACACGTCTCACATTTTCGTTCTGCACGACTTCGTCCGGTGTGCCGGACATTAAAACCCGTCCCTCATGCAAAATATACGCGCGATCCACGATCTCAAGGGTCTCGCGTACGTTGTGATCCGTGATCAGCACGCCAATGCCGCGTTTCTTGAGGTCAGACACCAGATGACGGATGTCGCCTACTGAAATCGGATCAACCCCGGCGAAGGGCTCGTCAAGCAGGAGATAGCTTGGCTTGGCAGCAAGACAGCGGGCAATTTCCACCCGCCGCCGTTCGCCCCCCGATAGCGCCAGCGCCGGGGCGCGGCGCAGATGTTCGATCGAAAATTCGCTCAGCAGTTCTTCGAGCCGTTCGCGGCGTTTGTGCCGATCCGCTTCTGTAATATCGAGGATTGCGCTGATGTTGTCCTGAACAGAGAGGCCACGAAAAATGCTCATTTCCTGTGGCAAATAGCCAATGCCCATGCGCGCGCGTCGGTACATCGGCAGGTTGGTCACATCCTGCCCGTCGATGCGGACGCTGCCGCCTTCCGGTGTGACCAGCCCGGCAACCGCGTAAAATGTGGTGGTCTTGCCCGATCCGTTCGGACCCAGCAAAGCCACGACCTCGCCGCGTTCGAGGTACATCGAAAAATCCCGGATAACGGTCTTTTTACGGTAGGATTTGCGCAGGTGTTCGACGTGCAGACCGGCAGATCCCTGTTTCAAAGTAAGTTCGGGGCGTGCCATCAATTTTCGCCAGTCTGCAGAATTGTCTTCACGGATCCGGCCATCTGCGCTGTGCCGCTGTCCAGTTGCACGGTCATTTTGTCGGCGGTCAGGGCCGAAGGTCCTTGCGTCAGCAGAACATTGCCACGCATCACGATGGTCCCGTCGTCGATATTGTAATCTGCCCGTTCTGATTCCGCGGCATCAGGCCCGGAAACCAGCACAACGTCGCCGGTCGCCTCCATCCGCTCGATCCCTTGGGTGTCCTCGCGGTAAACGACAAGCAGGCGCTTTGATGACAAGCGCATCTCGCCCTGTGCCGCGACGACATTGCCGGTAAAAATCGCCGTGCCGGTGGCCTGATCGACCGACAGGTTTTCGGCCGTCACTTCAACGGGTAAGGTCGTGTCCTGTTGCAGCGTGCCAAAAGCAACCTGCGTGCCTTGCGCCAATGAGGCCGTCGCAAATGACAGCCAGAAGAACGGGAGCATCAAAAAATAAAGAGCTTTCACGGATTATTCTTTCACCTGTTTGGGAAGATATATCAGCTTCACACCATTTGTGAAAACCAATTGAGCCGGTGCACTCGGAACCGGGGTTGAAAGATGCATCGCACCGGCGACCAATTCACCGACCGGGGTATCGGCAAAGACCGGGCCCGGTGAGCGGATGTCCAGCGTGCTGACGCGTGCCGTGATCAATTCGCTGGTCACAATATAGCCCGTGGAGGATTTCAGCACCACGTTTCCGATCAGATCGCTGATGTCGTTGGCAACGTCAATCGAGGCTGCTTGTGAGGTCACATTCACCGTGCCACCCCCGATCAGATCGATTTTCACAAAGACGTTGTCGGCGTCACTGGCCCCAGCGAATCCATTTGGTGTCACGACGGAGTCAGCGACAAATGCGATCTGATCGCCATCCGCCGTCGTCCCTGAGTAGTAGGGGCCTGATACGCGCTGGTTCAGGAGCCTGTCCTGCACTTCGGTGTCGGCAAATGGGATCGCTTGTGTGGGATCGATCACGCGCGAAAGCAGGAAAAGCGTCGACAGCAGTCCAAGGGCGGCGAGGGGCAGGGCGACTTTGAGCCATGCCACCATGCGTGAATACCGATCCCCTGCCATGCCGGTTCAGCCCAGACCCACGCGCAGGCAGTCGTGAATGCGGATCAACCCCAGTGGCATTTTTGTACCGTCGCTCTCCAGCACAAAGAGGCTGGTGATCTTGCGGGCCTGCATCATGCCAACGGCTTTTTGCGCCAGCGCAGTTGGGTCAATCGTGACCGGAGACGGCGTCATGACGTCCCTGGCGCAGAGCGACAAAAGCCCATCCATATGGCGACGCAGATCCCCGTCGGTAATGACCCCTACGAGGTTTCCCGCCTCATCCGTGACGCCAACCACACCAAAGCTCTTCTGGCTGATCTCGATGAGGGCATCGGACATCGGTGTGTCCAGTCCGACCAGCGGCATATCCGCGCCGGAGTGCATCAGGTCGGAAACGCGGCTGAGTTGCGCGCCCAATTTGCCACCGGGGTGAAAATCGCGAAAATTTTCTGGTGTGAAGGCGCGATGTTCCATCAGCGCAATCGCCAGAGCATCCCCAACGGCAAGGGTCATCGTTGTGGAGGTCGAGGGCACCACGCCCGTGCCACAGGCTTCTCCCAACCGGGGCAGCAATAAAACGACATCGCATTCACGCCCCAGACTGGAGGTTTCGACGCTGGTGATCCCCAGCAGCGGAATGTTGAAGCGGCGCGAATAGATCACGAGATTAGCAAGCTCTGGAGCCTCGCCAGAATTGGAGATCGCGAGAACGACATCCGCACTTGTGATCATGCCCAGATCGCCATGGCTGGCCTCGGCCGGGTGGACAAATTGCGCAGGGGTGCCGGTGCTTGCCATGGTGGCTGCGATTTTACGCGCGATATGTCCCGATTTGCCGATCCCGGTGACGATCACGCGCCCCTTGCTGTCGAGCAGCAGATCGACGGCTTGCGCGAACCGCGCATCAAGCCCGTCAGCCAGCGTGTTCAACGCGTCAGCCTCTGCGCGGATCACCCTCTGGGCGGTATCAAGAAAGGGCGTGCTCATGAGTGTGCAAAGATGTCCGTATCGGGCCAACCGGTCAGATCAAGGCGGGCGCGCATTGGCAGAAAATCAAAACAGGCCTGCGCGATTTCCATGCGGTCTTCGCGTTCCAGCATGACATTCAGTGCGTCACGCAGTTGGTGCAGATATAAGACATCGGAGGCCGCATAGTCGATCTGTGCATCGCTGAGCGTCTCCGCACCCCAGTCGCTGGATTGCTGTTGTTTCGAAATGTCGATGTGCAGCAACTCCTGCAACAGCTTTGCCAAACCATGCCGGTCTGTATAGGTGCGCACCAGGCGGCTGGCGATTTTGGTGCAATAGACGGGTGCCGTTGTTGCGCCGAAGGCATTCAGCATCGCTGCGATATCAAAGCGCCCAAAGTGGAACAGCTTGAGCACCTCGGGGTTTTCCAGCAGCGCGCAGAGGTTGGGAGCCTGCGTCTGGCCTTTGGCGATTTGCACCAGATGTGCCTTGCCATCGCCCCCGGACAGTTGCACCAGGCACAGCCGATCTCGGTGCGGGTTCAGGCCCATGGTTTCGCAGTCGATTGCCACCACAGGCCCGAGATCGAGACCATCTGGAAGATCATTCTTGTAAACTTGATGTATCATTGGGTTCCTATATCCTGCCTTTGTGGCTTGTGGAAGTATGAGGTTGCAGCGCAAGGCGCGCGATGAAGGGTTTTGGAAAACGGCGCGGAATTTCGCTGACCCGCGCTGGTGGAGGTTGCCCTTCTGCTCCGCGCCCTGAAGTTTCTTCGAATGAATAGAGTGTTTAATCCTTTGCAGGGATACGTTGGCGGGGTGGCTCTTTTTTGACCCCCAATGGCACCATCACAGAAGGCGGCGTACTTCAATGCTTGGAAAAACAAATCGGTAATCCTGCCGACGCCAGTTGGGAATGGTTCAATTCTTTCGCTTCAATGCCCTGCGCAGTTTGCTGATCCATTGCCAGAACAGGGTCGGCAACACGGCTTTGGCGATCGCAAAGGCAGCGCTAGAGCCAAGCGTGCCCGGCAAAGCAAGGCCTGGAAACAGCAGGATCGCGCTGAACCAATACCACAGCGCACTTCCCAGATCGCCGTGCCGGGCCGCAAGCAGCGCCCAATAGGCGCGCACGAGACCAAGATGCCGTAGCCGTGCGGCAAGGCCGATATCGCGCAGTAAGGGCTGGTGATTTTTGAGGAACTGGGCGTGACCCCTTTGCATCCGTCGAACGTCGGATGTGATTTGTGCCGGTCTGATGCGGTAATCAACGACGGCTTGCGGGCATTGGACGAGCATCGATTGCCGTGTCCAGAGAATGCGCAGCCAACAGTCCACATCGTTGTTTGACTTGAGCGCCGTGTCAAAGCCCCCGCCCGCCAAGAAAGCCTCGCGCCGAACGATCACGCCGGTTGCGCTTTGTGCCGGAGTGGAAATCAGGGTTTCGCCCGCGTTAAATTGCCTGGTTTCGGCATGCCGTAGGGGTCGGGGATCGACCCTTTCACCCAGATAGTTCACCTCATCCCCGTCTTCATTTATCCGCCGGTAAAGAGGGCATGCGATGTCACTTTCGGGAAATGCATCCAAGGCGGCGACCAGATGCGCCAGGGTCTGTGGCGACCAGCGGTCATCGGCGTCGATGAAACCCAGCAAGGCTCCTTGCGCCTCGGCAACACCCTTGTTGCGGGCCGATGACGCACCGCCATTGGCCTGATGGATAATGCGTAACTGTTCGGCGCGCAGGGGCCATAATTCTTCAGCTTTGCGCAGGACTTCTGCGGTGCCGTCCGTTGATGCATCATCCACAATGATCAGCTCGAAGGAGGAAAACGCTTGCGCCGCAATCGAGCCGATTGCCTCGCCGATGAAATCCTCAACGTTATGAGCCGGCATAATGATGGAAACCCGTGGGATATGCATCACGTTTTCCAATCCCATTGCGTCTCATCTGGCCAACCGCCGCCGCTAAGGTCTTGGACCGTTACGGCGCGGATCTCAAACAACGTAATGCTACAGAAACAATGCCTGATTGTTGATCAGAACGATCCGCAGGATCATCACGCCAATCAGAACTGCCAAAGGTGCCAGATCGATACCCCCCATCTGTGGCAGGATGCGACGCACCGGCCCGTAAATTGGTTCCAGGATACGGTTCAGCATATACCAGATCTGCGCGACCAGTTGCTGTTGTGTGTTCAGGACCTGAAAATTGATCAACCAGCTCATGATCACATGGGCGATGATGAAAAACCACACCACATCCAATAACAGCATCAGGATTTGAAAAAGGGATTGCATCGCCGGACCTCTCTTTGCGTCAGCCTCAAATAGGCAAGCCGCTTTGAATAAGCAAGGCTGTCGCGCGGATCATGGTTCACAGGGTCCAAAGCCGTGCTTGCCTGATCCGCCTGAGCCTGCTCTATCTGGGCGCGAATGGCAAAGCAGGCTTTGGGATGATCAGCGCGCGCAAACGCATCTGGGGGTGGTATTTTTTTGACTGGGCCAGCCAGCCTTACAACACATTGTTGCTCACCTTCATTTTCGGGCCCTATTTCGCACAAACCGCCACTGCGTCATTCATCGCCGGGGGCATGGAGATCGACGCCGCCAAGGCACAGGCGCAAGCCTATTGGGGATATGGTCTAACGATTGCGGGGATTTGCATCGCTTTGCTTGCGCCACTTCTTGGTGCGGTTGCGGACCACTCGGGCAAACGGCTCCCTTGGATCTGGTTTTTTTCCACGCTTTATGTCGTCGGCGCGGGCGCGCTTTGGTGGACGGCGCCTGCGGATTTCTCGGTGCTCTGGGCGCTGTTCTTTTTTGGTCTCGGTCTGATCGGGATGGAATTTGCGACGATTTTCACGAATGCCTACCTGCCCGAATTGCACAACGACGCGGGCGAACGCGGGCGCATTTCGGGATCTGGCTGGGCCTTCGGATATCTGGGTGGGGTGATTGCATTGCTTTTGATGCTGGTGTTTTTCCAAACAGGTGACACCGGGCGTACCATCGCAGGTCTGACGCCCCCTTTTGGCCTTGATCCTGAAACCGGCGCAACCACACGGATTGTCGGACCATTGGCTGCCTTTTGGTTTGCGCTCTTCATGATCCCGTTTTTCCTTTATACTCGGGATCGCCCGACGCCTGGCGCGCTTCCCGGTGAATTCGGCAATGGTCTGCGCGGTCTGATGCGCACGCTGCAAGGGTTGCCCCGGCACCCCTCGCTTCTGGCCTATCTCGGATCCTCGATGTTCTACCGTGACGCGCTGAACGGGCTTTATACATTTGGCGGCATTTACGCATTGGGCGTGTTGAATTGGTCCATCACCGAAATCGGTGTTTTTGGCATCTTGGCGGCGACCAGTGGTGCATTGTTTTGCTGGATTGGCGGACGCCTTGACCGGCGGATCGGCCCAAAACCGATAATCGTGGCGTGCTGTATCGTGCTGATCCTGACGTCAGGTCTGATCATCTCGCTGACCCCGACATCCGTTTTGGGCATCTCGCTTGCCTCCGGATCGCCACTTCCCAACATCATGTTCTATGTCGCGGGCGCTCTGATCGGGGCCGCCGGGGGCGTCTTGCAGGCATCGTCGCGCAATATGATGACTCATCAGGCCGACCCGGAACGCATGACCGAAGCCTTCGGCCTTTATGCGCTGTCGGGTAAGGCCACCTCCTTTATTGCGCCTGCGCTCATCGCGCTGGCCACCGATCTCAGCGGCAGTCAGCGGCTGGGCGTGACCCCTATCGCGGGGCTGTTCATTTTCGGTCTCATTCTGTTACTGTGGGTCAAGCCCAAAGGGGATTTCCAGATATGAACCTACGCACTCTTGTGACCATTGCCGCCCTGAGCGTTTTTGTTTCGGCATGTTCGGACGGCACGCCGACCTCCCAACAGCAAGCCTCGGTGATTTTGCCGACCATCGGCACATCTGGGCATTCCCAAGCCAGCCAGCCCGCCAAGCAACTGTTTGGCGCCAAACAGACCGGCTCACCCGCAGCACCCGCAGCCTTTGGCAGCTATGCCAAGGGGTGCTTGGCAGGCTCGGCAAAACTGGCGGAAACCGGCCCCACCTGGCAGGCGATGCGGCTGTCGCGCAACCGCAACTGGGCGCATCCGGAAACCGTGGATTTCGTCGAAAAGCTTAGTGCCAAGGCGGCGAGGCAACCGGGCTGGAACGGCCTTTATGTCGGGGATCTGAGCCAGCCGCGCGGTGGTCCGATGCTCTCGGGTCATGCCAGCCATCAGATCGGTCTGGACGCGGACATCTGGCTACGACCTGCCGATAATCTGAGACTCTCCGCGTCCGAGCGGGAAAACATCTCCTCCATTTCCATGCGGCGCGACCGAGGCGCATTCGTCAATGGCAACTGGACACCGGCGCATCACGAGATCATCAAGGCGGCCGCATCAGATCCCCGTGTTGCGCGTATTTTCATCTTTCCCGGTGCCAAGGTACAGATGTGCAATGACGCAAAAGGGGACCGTGGATGGTTGCGCAAGGTGCGCCCCTGGTATGGGCATCATTACCATTTTCACGTCCGTCTCGCCTGCCCAAGCGGTGCGCGCGGTTGTGTTGACCAAACGCCCCCGCCAGCAGGGGATGGTTGCGCGGATGCGCAGGCCTGGGTGAACAATATCCTGAACCCGCCGCCGCCCGATCCCAACGCTGCGAAACCCAAGCCCCGACGTGAGATCATTCTCGCGGACCTCCCCGCGCAATGCGCCGCAGTCTTGCAATAGCGATCATTACCGCTGTCGCGGTCGCCCCGATTATCGCACTCTATCCCCCGCCCGCGGCCATCAATCCCGCCGACCAAATTGCACAGCACGTCTCGACGATCAAATGGGATCCTGGCGAACGCTGGTTCGGGGGCTTTTCCGGCTTTGAACTCACGCCAGACGGCCAGCGGTTTTATGCGGTCAGCGATCGCGGTTATCTTGTTCACGGCACAGTGACGCGCGCGGGTCAGAACATCACGGGTCTGGAGATCACCAGCGCCGGGCCCCTGATCGATTCGGACGGTGAAATCCTGAGGGATTTGCGCACGGATGCAGAAGGGCTGGCGCTGGATGCGGCGGGTCGGTTGTATGTCTCCTTCGAGCACGCCCAACGCATCCTGCGCTATGATACTCTGGACAGCCGGGCGTCCTGGCCATCCTATGCACCGGCATGGCGGGCGCTGCGCGCAAACGGGGGGCTGGAGATGGTCGCCGTGTCGCCCGCGGGTGCATTGTTCACCATACCAGAAGGCGTGTCGCGGGGTGCCTATGAGGCACTGGTCTATCGCCGGATGCCGGGGAAGGACTGGGAGCAGCCTTTTACCCTCCCGCTCACGGAAGAGTTTTCGGTTGTCGGGGGGGATTTTGCGCAGGACGGGCGTCTTTACATTCTGGAGCGGAAATTCACCCCTTACGGCTTTCAAAATCAGATCCGGCGTATGAATGTGACACCAACGGGTGTTGCGGACATCGAGATCATCCTGCAAACCCCGGTCAGGCGTCACGGTAACCTCGAAGGGCTGGCGGCTTGGACCGATACCTCTGGTGCCACCCGCCTGACCATGGTCAGCGACAATAATTATCTGACCTTCATCGATACGCAAATCACCGAATATAGCTTTACGGATTGACTTGCACCGGCGCAAAAATGCGCCTAGGAACCGCGCGTCTGGCGTCGTCAGACCAAGTGCCGCACCCTTGTCAAAACGGAAAATCAAATGAACCGCACCCACCTTCCCGGCATCCTTGCCATGGCCGCCATCGTCGTGGCCTCCAATATTCTCGTGCAATTCCTCTTTGGCCAATGGCTGACCTGGGGGGCTTTCACCTATCCGCTCGCCTTTCTGGTCACGGATATCATGAACCGGGTTTATGGCGCGCAGGCTGCGCGGCGCGTGGTTCTGGTCGGATTTAGTGTCGGGCTGATATGCTCGCTGATCGGCACACAGATCGTGGGTGAGTTCGGACCTCTGGTTACGCTGCGCATCGCCCTGGGATCGGGCATCGCGTTCCTGAGCGCACAATTGTTGGACGTTGCCGTGTTTTCCGCTTTGAGGAACGGAAGCTGGTGGCGCGCGCCGCTGGCATCAACCTTGCTCGGCAGCACGTTGGATACGGCATTTTTCTTTACCATCGCCTTTTCGGCCAACCTGGTATTCCTGGAACCGGGCAATGACGTCAGCTGGGCCGCTGAGGTTTTGCCCATACTCGGTTTCGGCCCTGCCGCGCCGCTTTGGGTTTCCTTGGCAATCGCGGATTGGTCGGTAAAATTGGGGTTGGCTTTGCTCGCTCTCATTCCGTTCCGGTTGATTACTGCGCGGCTCAACCCCGCGCATTAACCGGCTGAAATCCTGGATTTTGGGGAAGGCTGAGTGATCAAGGTTTTTTCCGGTAACGTTGTGATGAAAAAACACTTGGTTATTTCCAAAACCTGTGCGAAGATTTCTCATCATTAACAGATAGGTAAAGGAGGTGATCCAGTGTCAAGAAAGGTATTGGAGCGAGGTGTCGGAACAGCTTTGGAGGTCGCCTGCTGAGGCAGCCCTTGACGGGCAGACCACTTGAGTGGACGTCGGTCTAACCGGCCCCCTCCTTAAACCATTCGATTGGGCCGCGCATCACTGTGCGGCCCTTTTTCAGTTTTAGGCTTGATCTGAAATCTGGATTGGAATCCAAACCCTGAGCGGGTTTCATCCGGTTGCACGGGCTGTCACAACCGAAGTGATGCGGGTAAGCGGCAAGCAGGGAGTTGATTTTAAAAGTGCTGAAAATCGATCATAAAACCGCCATCCAGGATTGGGAATTGAGCGAGAATTTTATACGCTCTTCCGGCCCTGGCGGCCAAAATGTGAATAAGGTGTCATCCGCCGTCGAACTTCGGTTTGAAGCCGCCAGATCGCCCTCTTTGAGCGAGGTCGTAAAGGTCCGCTTGAAGCGATTGGCTGGGCGACGCTGGACGACCGAAGGCGCATTGGTCATTCAGTGCGATGAAACCCGTAGCCAGGCCCGGAATCGCGATATTGCACGCGATCGGCTCGCCGAGTTGATCCAGAAAGCGCTTGTTGCACCGAAACGGAGGATTGCGACGAAACCTACATTTGGGTCAAAAAAGCGACGCTTGAAAGCAAAGAAGACGCGTGGCGACGTGAAAGCCCTGCGTGGTCGTGTAGATCCGGACGACTAATGGTGGCCCAAGGCCCACCTTACGGCGAAATCCGCAGATGTCTGGAGGGTAGCACCTCTTCAAACTGAAATCGGTTCAGAAAATTCTGCTCAACGCTTCGAAACTGATCCGCCCGGTTGCGCACTTCCGCAGATCCGCAGATCCGATGTTCGATTTGACCAGAGGTACTGTCCAGGTGCCGTTGATCACATGGGCCTGCGCATTTGGATCTCTTGAAGCCTCCTCAACGTCCGCCTGATTTTCACACGGTCCAAGCTGAAAACGTGCCTGCGCTCAGGCGTGTTTCAGATCAAATTTCGCTCACTCTGGTGCGCGCCACCCTCAACTAGGACTCTTTTGAAAAACGGTGGTTTATCTGACAAAAGGAATCGAAATGGGAGCTACTTACGCTCAACTTAGCATCACAGAACGGCGCAAAACTGAACGCTGGAGACACGCAAGGGTCCCTGTTAATGAGATGGCGCGTGTGTTGAAGCGCTATCGCGCGACGATCTATCATGACATTAAACGCAACGGATACACCAATGAAAGCATGCCCGAATATGCAGGTTACGACGGAGATGCAGCGCATCAGATGATGGCACGTCGCCATGCGCGGGAACGCAAGCTGATTAAATGCCGCGAACTGTGCAAAGACGTTATCGGTGGCTGAAGAACGGTTGGACACCTGAACGCTTGGTTCACGACGGCGCGACGTTGCGCGCCTGTCAGGAGGCGATTTACCGGTACATCCATTCCAAAAAATGGTATGGCGCATAAACTCTGACGGTATCAGCCGCTGCACCGAAAGAACCGCACACCGCGCCATACTCACAAACGTTATAAGCACAAATTTATTAATAATACCAGCATCTTGCTTACCCTCCTTTTCGGAATATTGTTGCGCAACACCCTGTCGGAAAGTAGATGGTATCGCCCATCGCCGCCAGTTCGACCACTGGGAAGGCGATTTAATGCTGTTCGAACAGCGGCTTGGCCAGACGAATGTCACTTAGCTGGTAGACGCTTCACCGTGATCCTGAAAAACCCCAATAGGTTCGGTTCAACCCGCGCGGTAACGCGTTATGCGTAAATCTGACATTCCTATGTCGGGATAATCAACAATTCATCTGCGACCGCACAGAGGGCCTAATGCTCGGGCTCATGCCGCACCATCAACCACGTCAGCCAATCGATCCCGAAGCACGCCGTCTTGTAACTCGCTTTCGCAGACCCGAGGGAGACGTCGGACGGGCCCCGCAGCAGGACACCGACGGTCTTGGCCCCGGTCGAAGGCCTGTTACCGATTGTAATGACCGCTCTGGTGCCAACGCCATGCATCCGTGATCATATCCTTCAGGGTCGAACGTTCAGGCCGCCAGCCCAGATCCGTTTCGGCCCGCGTTGATCCGGATACCAATTTGGTGCAATCACCGGGGCGGCGGGGGCCTTCCGCGAAGGGGACTTTGCGGTTGGTCACTTCCCGGGAATGGTCCATGACTTCGCGCACCGAAAATCCCGACCCTGTGCCGAGGTTAAACACCTGACTTGCCTTGCCCGCCAGCAACCATTTCAGACCAAGCACATGGGCATCCACCAGATCACAAACGTGCACATAGTCCCGAATACAAGTGCCGTCGGGCGTTGGATAGTCGGTGCCATGGATCGTCAGAGCATCGCGCTTGCCGTCTATTGCATCCAACAGCACGGGGATGAGATGTGTTTCCGGCCGGTGGAATTCGCCGACCTCCCCTTCGGGATCCGCGCCGGCCACGTTGAAATAACGGAAAATGACATGCCGCAACCCG
The DNA here is from genome assembly GCF_014337925.2 of Roseobacter fucihabitans. Lineage (NCBI taxonomy): Bacteria > Pseudomonadati > Pseudomonadota > Alphaproteobacteria > Rhodobacterales > Roseobacteraceae > Roseobacter > Roseobacter fucihabitans. The sequence continues at coordinate 4,335,163 of NZ_CP143423.1, forward strand.
TGCGCCGGCTCAAAATCCTTCAGAATATCCTCAATCGCGCGTTTGGACGCACCATAAGCATTGATCGGATATTGCGCGCTGTTTTCATCGAGGACGACGTTGTCCTGGTCACCATAAGTGGCGCAAGTAGAGGAAAAAACGAAATTCAGACATTGCGCCGCGACGGCCGCCTCAATCAGCGTCAGGGAACCGGACACGTTATTGCGCCAGTAGCTGCCGGGATCCTGCATGCTCTCGCCGACCTGGCTGAGTGCTGCGAAATGCATGACCGCCACAGGTCGATATTGCGCAAATACCGCGTCCAGACGCGCCCGATCCAGCAAGTCACCCTGCTCGAGAGGACCGAATTTCACCGCATCCTGCCAACCCGTGATCAGATTATCAAAAGTAACCGGTGTAAAACCGGCAGCTCTAAGCGCCTTACAGGCATGCGATCCGATATACCCGGCACCGCCTGTGACCAATACATTATTCACCGACATTCCTATTGATCTTTACTCAGCCGCTTTGCCCATGTTGACCGTCTCGTTCAGATAGTCCCACAGGTCATCATGCAATTCTTTACGTTGAAGGCCAAATGCCACGGTCGCCTGCAAGAAGCCCGATTTGGACCCGCAATCAAACCGCTGCCCCCTGAACCGGTAGCCGTAAACATCCTTGTTCTTGTTGATTTCGGTTGCGATGGCATCCGTCAACTGGATCTCACCGCCCGCACCGGATTTCATTTTATTCAGATTGGTCAATACCCCAGGCGACAAAATGTAGCGCCCGATTACAGCCAGGTTTGAAGGGGCCTCTTCAGCTTTGGGCTTTTCGACCGGAACTTCCATGGCCGCTACCATGTTTCCGCCGGTCTCCGCATAGGCTTCAACCATCTGTTGCAGACAGGGTTTTTCCGCGGAAATCACATCGTCCGGCAAGATAACAGCAAAGGGTTCATCCGCAATCAGACGGCGCGCGCACCACACCGCATGACCAAGACCCAAGGCTCTGTGCTGGCGCATATAGGCGATCGCACCACTCTCCATATTAGTGCTCTTAAGAATCTCCAGAAGTTCAGTTTTTCCCTTTTCTTCAAGAGTTTGCTCAAGTTGGGGTGCATGATCGAAATAATCTTCCAAGGCACCCTTGCCACGGGACGTAACAAAAATGAATTCCTTGATGCCTGCCGCGCGCGCCTCGTCAATCGCATATTGAATCAAAGGGCGATCCACCAACGTCATGATTTCCTTTGGCACCGATTTCGTAGCCGGAAGAAATCTTGTGCCCATGCCCGCAACCGGGAAGATGGCTTTCGTCACTTTACGTTTCATCAATAATCCTCGACCTCAAAGTTCTTCGTTGCCACGTTCGTGGTATATTCAATTAATGCGTCAAAAACACGACTAACCGGTCAATTAAATGAAATTCGCGCATCAATCCATCGAATTGCCTAACTATGGCGGTCTACCGCCGAAAACTCCCGCATTGCGTGAACATCTTTCGAATTATATCAGGGAATACGCCAATTCCGTTAATTGTTTCTAAGCGCAATGGCATCCCGAGCCCCCGCTTTGGCTCAATCCAGCCCCATATCCAGCATCATTTTTTCGATTTTGGGAACGTCTTCGGGGTTATTCAATTCCCAGAACTGCCGCCCCTTGGAGGCAACTTCCACACATAGGACCGAACGGCCGTTTTCCATGAACCGCAACTGCTCAAGCCCTTCGAGCTTTTCAAGCGGCCCAACAGGCCAGGATGGATAGGCCGCCAGCGCCTCGGGACGGTATGCATAGACACCCACATGGTGAAACACAGGTGTACCCTCCTGTGCACCGTAGGGCTGCGAGGTAAAGGGAATGACCTCTTTCGAGAAATACATCGCCTGTCGGTTTTGCGCAAAAACAGCCGTCGTTCCGCCCACACGTCCCGCTTTGCGATCGTTCAGCAAACCATTGAGCGTCATCCCGTCACAGCGCAAAACCGGCGTGGCAATTTCCGCGCCCGGTGCGTCGTTCAGCCCCGATACGAGATCTTCTATGAACCAATGGGGCGTCAAAGGCGCATCGCCTTGCAGATTCACGATGACATCATAACCGCCGCCCAATACTTCATGCGCCTGGGCACATCGCTCGGTGCCATTGGTGCAATCGGGTGAGGTCATGACAACCTCCGCACCAAAAGCCTCCGACGCTGTTTGAATGCGCGTATCATCGGTCGCAATGACCACGCGGTCCACGCCCTTGACCGCCTGCGCCGCCTGCCAGCTGCGTTCGATCAGGCTGCGTGATTGGCCCGATGCTCCGCGCAATTCGGCCAGCGGTTTTCCGGGATACCGGCTGGACGCAAAACGCGCGGGAATGATGATCAGGACCGACATCAAGCTTTTTTCAATACAACAGAAGGCGCGTAGGCGATGAAGAAGGGATTCTCATACCCTTCCTTGCCATATAAGAGCGGCGCGTGATCATCAAAACGCACAACCGCACCACCTGCCCCGGCAAGAACGGCATGACCCGCAGCCGTGTCCCATTCCATCGTACGCCCCACACGCGGGTAAATATCCGCCTCCCCCGTCGCCACCAGACAGAACTTGAGCGAGGAGCCTGCGCTCTTCATGTCCTTGACGGCGTATTTGGCGATGTAATCATCGGTGGCCTGATCCCGGTGTGATTTCGAGGCAACGATCATCAAGGCGGCATTATCTGCGTCTGAGACAGAAATCGGCGTGACCGGGCCGGTTTGATCGATGGCTAAATCGCCAGTTTCCTCAACCGATTGACCGGAAGCGTCGGTGTAAAACATCCGCCCCTTGGCGGGCGCATAGACGACACCACGGGTCGGCACCCCACCCTCAACCAATGCGATGTTCACCGTGAAATCGCCACGCCGGTGGATGAATTCCTTGGTGCCATCCAGTGGGTCGACGATCAAAAACGTATCGCCCTGCGTGCTATGGGTTGCGGATTGCTCTTCGGTCACGAGCATGATCTCCGGGAAGGCCGCGCGCAGCCCGGCAGAAATCAACGCATCCGCTGCCTCATCCGCTGCCGTCACCGGGCTTTCGTCCGACTTGAGCTTGACGTCGAAGTCATCGGCCTCATAAATCTCCATGATGCACGCACCGGCTTCCAGTGACAGCCCGCGCATGACATCGACCAATTTCGTATAATCAACCATAAGTTTCCCGATTCCACCGTCATTTCTCTGCAAATCCGCGCCCCTTATGCGCCCGCCCTAACGGAACGGCAAGATTTCCGTGCAAGAGTATTGGCGATCCAAGAGGCGGCACCGATATTTGGCGCCGTGGATCAGATTGACACCACACGCATGGTCAGATTGATCCGCCCGCCCTTGGCCAGAAGCGAGCTTGAACCGAATCGAATCCGATCCACGCCGTGATAGGCCAGTCTTGCCGCGCCCCCCATCACAACCACATCGCCCGAATTCAGCCAGATCGACTGCGTCGCGTCGCCCCGCGCGCGACCGCCCATCCGAAACAGCCCGTCATCCCCCAGCGACACCGAGACGACGGGCCACTCGAAACTGGCTTCATCTTTGTCGCGGTGCAAACCCATGCGCGCCCCTTCGCCATAGTAGTTGATCAAACAACACTCCGGGGTCTGCGCCAAACTCGTCACGTCACGCCATATATCCAGCACGGATTGTGGCATTTCCGGCCAAGGCGATCCAAGGGGATGGGTCGGCGAATATCGGTAGCCCTCGTGATCCGTAACCCACCCATAGGGCCCCGCCGCCGTCATCTTGACCGACATCGGTTTTCCGCCCGGCGTCACGGGCGCAGTAAACGGCGCGATCCGCACGACATCGCGCAGGTCATTCAGAAGATCATTTTGAGCCTCGGTTGAGAGATAGGCCTTATGAATTTCAAACCCTGACACCTTCAAAACGCTCATGGCAGCCTCGCGAAACTCGAATTACGCCCAAATTGCCACAAGAATCCCTATCGAAGACGTTTCAAAAGGTTGCAGCGCAGGCGGCCTCTCCTTATATACGCTGCGAACCGCTTGAAGCGACCTGCTTCATGTGAATTGAGATCGGGGCAGCGGCGCCATAACGGGCCATATGCTCCGTGTCATCGCCTTGAATAAATGAGGGATCTAAAAATGGCCAAAGTCATAGGTATCGACCTGGGAACCACCAACAGCTGCATTTCCATTATGGACGGCAGCCAACCGCGTGTAATTGAAAACTCCGAAGGGGCACGGACGACACCGTCCATCGTCGCCTTTACGGATGACGAGCGCCTCGTGGGTCAGCCCGCGAAACGGCAAGCCGTCACCAACCCTGAAAACACTGTTTTTGGTGTGAAACGTTTGATCGGGCGTCGTTTTGACGATGCGGATCTGGCCAAGGACAAGAAAAACATGCCGTTCAACGTCATTGATGGCGGCAACGGCGATGCCTGGGTCGAAGCCAAGGGTGAGAAATACTCCCCGTCGCAGATTTCCGCGTTCATCCTCGGCAAGATGAAAGAAACAGCTGAGAGCTATCTCGGCGAGGACGTCACGCAAGCAGTTATCACCGTGCCTGCGTATTTCAACGACGCCCAACGTCAGGCCACCAAAGACGCCGGTAAAATCGCCGGTCTCGAAGTGTTGCGGATCATCAACGAGCCAACTGCTGCGGCGCTGGCCTATGGTCTGGACAAAGAGCAAACCCAGACCATCGCGGTGTATGACCTTGGTGGCGGTACATTTGACGTAACGATTCTGGAAATCGACGATGGTCTTTTTGAGGTGAAATCCACCAATGGGGATACCTTTCTCGGTGGTGAAGACTTCGACATGCGCATCGTGAATTACCTCGCGGATGCGTTCAAAAAAGAACATTCGGTTGATCTGACGCAGGATAAAATGGCGTTGCAGCGGTTGAAGGAAGCCGCCGAAAAAGCCAAAATCGAGCTGTCCAGCTCCAGCCAGACTGAGATCAACCAGCCGTTCATTTCCATGGGCGCAAACGGCCAGCCGCTGCACATGGTCATGAAGCTGACCCGCTCCAAGCTGGAAAGTCTCGTGGGCGATCTGATCAAGGCGTCGATGAAGCCCTGCGCAGCGGCATTGAAAGACGCGAAACTGTCGCCCTCGGATATCGACGAGGTCGTTCTGGTCGGTGGTATGACACGCATGCCAAAAGTCGTCGAAGAAGTGACCAAGTTCTTTGGTAAGGAACCCCATAAAGGCGTGAACCCAGACGAGGTTGTCGCCATGGGTGCCGCCATTCAGGCCGGTGTTCTGCAAGGCGACGTCAAGGATGTTGTGCTGCTTGATGTGACCCCGCTGTCCTTGGGTATTGAAACGCTCGGCGGCGTGTTCACACGTTTGATCGACCGCAACACAACGATCCCGACCAAGAAGTCGCAAATCTTCTCGACCGCCGAAGACAACCAGAACGCCGTGACGATCCGTGTTTTCCAGGGCGAGCGTGAAATGGCGTCGGATAATAAAATCCTCGGTGCGTTCAATCTGGAAAGCATCCCGCCTGCACCACGCGGTATGCCACAGATCGAAGTGACTTTTGACATTGACGCCAACGGGATTGTTTCCGTGGGCGCGATGGATAAAGGCACCATGAAGGAACAGAAGATCACGATCCAGGCGTCGGGCGGTCTGTCTGATGACGACATCGAAAAAATGGTCAAGGATGCCGAAGAGAACGCGGAATCGGATAAAGAGCGCCGCGAGTTGATCGAAGCGAAAAACCAGGCGGAAAGCCTCATCCATTCGACAGAGAAATCTGTCGAGGAGCATTCCGACAAGGTTGATCCAACCACGGTTGAGGCCATTGAACTGGCCATTGCTGCGCTGAAGGACGAGCTGGAAACTGAAAATGCCGATAAGATCAAATCTGGCATCCAGAACGTCACCGAAGCGGCGATGAAGCTGGGCGAGGCGATCTATAAGGCGTCCCAGGACGAGGGTGACGATGCGCCTCATGCAGCTGACGAGCCGCGCGATGGGGATGATGACATTGTGGATGCCGAGTTCGAAGATCTCGACGATGATAACAAGCGCGCGTAAATTGCGTTTAACCCGGAACCACTGCATTGGCCGACCTTCGGGTCGGCCTCTCACGTTCCAACGAGGGGATATTTCGAATGGCGAAACGTGATTATTATGACGTGCTCGGCATTGCCAAAGGTGCAAGCGCAGAGGAAATCAAAAAAGGCTATCGCACGAAGGCCAAAGAACTTCATCCAGACCGAAATGCGGATAATCCCAAGGCCGAAGCACAGTTCAAAGAGGCCAATGAGGCTTACGAAGTCCTGAAAGACGCGGATAAGAAGGCCGCTTATGATCGATATGGCCACGCCGCCTTTGAGGGCGGAATGGGCGGCGGTGGCGGGCGACCCGGTGGCGGATTTAGCGGCGGCGGGCAAGGTGATTTCGGTTCGGCGTTTTCCGATGTTTTTGACGATCTTTTCGGCGATTTCATGGGTGGCCAGCAGCGCGGCGGCGGCGGACGACGCGCCGCACGTGGGTCTGACCTGCGCTACAATCTGCGCATCACGCTAGAGGAAGCTTTTTCCGGCCTGCAAAAGACGATCAACGTGCCGGCTTCGGTGAGCTGTGACGCCTGCAAAGGATCTGGCGCAGAAGGCGGCGCGGAGCCAACCTCCTGCCCGACATGCTCAGGCATGGGTAAGGTACGAGCACAACAGGGTTTTTTCACGGTTGAACGCACCTGCCCGACATGTTCGGGTCTCGGTCAGATCATCAAGAATCCCTGCAAATCTTGTCAGGGTGCTGGCCGTCTCGAAAAAGACCGCTCACTCAACGTCAACATTCCCCCCGGTGTCGAAACGGGTACGCGCATCCGGCTGTCGGGCGAGGGTGAAGCGGGTATGCGAGGCGGGCCGTCAGGCGATCTCTATATCTTCTTGGATGTGGCGGAACATGAGTTGTTTCAGCGCGAAGGGAGCAGCCTTTTTTGTCGCGTTCCCGTCTCCATGGCGAAGGCCGCGTTGGGCGGCTCAATAGAAGTTCCGACAATTGATGGTGGCAGAGGTCGGGTGCAAATCCCTTCTGGCAGCCAGTCCGGTCGACAAATGCGTCTGCGCAGCAAGGGGATGCCAGCGCTGCGCGGGGCCGGGTTCGGCGATATGTTCATAGAACTGGCCGTTGAAACGCCGGTGAATTTGACGGCGCGGCAGAAAGAACTGCTCGCCGAATTCGAGGACCTGTCGGAAAATAACAATCCCGAGACATCCAGCTTCTTTTCCAACGTAAAAAGCTTTTGGGATTCGATGAAAGGCTGATATGAGTTCGCTTTTCATCGCCGGGAACTGAAACGCCGACCCATATGGTCGGCGTTCGGTGTTGCAGGAGCGGTTTAAGCGCGAAGGCTGCTCGGCACCCCGCTGGGGGATTCAGTGACTTTCATTGACAAGCCAACCCGACCGCTTAGCGTACCCAAACCTCGACGCGGCGGTTGACCTGACGTCCCCAGGCGCTTGCGTCACACGCCATTGGCAGAGCTTCTCCAAAGGCGTCGGCCTCAAGGCGCAGTTGATCAAAATCGGCCGTTTCAGCAGCATCCATGACCGCTTGCCTTACCGCATTGGCCCGCTTCAACGCGATGTCCTTGTTAACCTGCGCGGATCCTTCGCCGTCGCTGAAACCTGCGAATAATATCTCGCGTGCACCATATCGCCCCTGCTCCAGGGCGCGGGCTAATTGCTGAACATTGGAGCGCGATTGCGCGTCCAGCCGGATCGATCCCGACTCAAAGCGGAATGATGTGGTCAAGCGTTTCATAGGTGCCAGCGTCTCGATCATCCTTTGCAGTTGAACAAGACTGACCTCCGGACCCGCCGCCCTGATTGCGTTCACCAGTCGATTGCCCTGCTCATCCACTGGAATTTCTTCCGGGGCCTGATCCACGAAACCCGCGCGTCTTATGACAAATTGCGCTGTCGGACCGCGCATGAAGGCCAAAAACTCTCGGACAATTTTAGAGAGCCGACGCGCAGGCAGGTAGAGAAACATTGGCGCGGAAAGAGGGTAATCCTCTGTTTTGATTGACCGCCGTGTCGCGCGTAAGGCGCGCCCGCACGACCCGGCCAAGGTCAAAGCTTCTGCATTTCCCACTTCCGCAAAGCTCGCGACACCCAGCGCAAACGGATCGGCAGCCACAGCTCTTGAAAGCTCGGCACCGCGGGTATGACGCGTGATGTTGGGTGACATCTGCAAACCCGCCGGGATGATAATTTTATCCTCCACCGCCTGTCCAAGTCCTGTGTTCGGCATTGGAGCATGCAAAACAATCGGCGCATCAGGTCCGCCGAGTTCGGACCAATTGGTAATGCGCCCGGCATACACCCGCGCCAGAAACGCTGGCGAAATTTCACGCACCGGGTTATTGGCGGCAACGATCGGCACAATGGCATCGAGTGCCAGCACGAGACTGCGGTGATCGCCGGTCATATCGCCCAGCCCGGCTTCCTGAGCGCGGCGTTGCTCCTGGGGTCGAATTTCACGCAAGGCCATGACAATATCGGCCTCATTGGCCAGAAGATCGGCAAACCCCTCATTTGTATTTGTAACCCGGAAGTAAAACACTGCAACGCGTTTCTGGGTACCCTCATCGGTTAATGTATAGTGAAAATGTGTCTTATCCTCTACGTCACGCGTGGCGGAATAATCATTGCGCAGGGCAAAACCCTCGATCAGCGCGGGCAGCAAAACCGCACCCATGGTGGCAGATCCCGAGATGCTCAACTCTGCGACATAATCTTCTAGGTTCGGGCAACCGGGCCCATCGCAGAGCACGCCCGAACCGTCCACGGTCAATTCACCGTAAATCGTTTCCATGCGATAGAATTCACCGTCGAAACCGAGCAGTGTGCCGGACAGTTCAACCTTGCCATCTCGAGAACTCAGCGTCACATCCTGAGCCCACCCCACCTGCACCACAAGACACAAAACGAGCGCCGCCCAAGAGCCTTTGATCATTTCGGTTGCCCCGCCACAGTGTGCATCGGTACGACTCTCGGGTTTCAAGGCGGATAATTCAACACCTCAAAATCGACCAAACCACAGGCGCGGGGTTCCTGAGTCAAAGATATCACGCATAACATCGGCTTCTTGGGCCTCTATCGGACAAAAATATCCGCTAAATCAGGCGCCCATGGCAATGTTTGAACTTCTTGCCTGAGCCGCAGGGGCATTCTTCGTTCCTGCCCGGATTGCCCCATGTCGATGGGTCGTCCTCAACGAAACCCGCGATCGCATCGCCGCTGGCAGGGGTCACTGCATCGGACGCAACAACGGGCGAAACTTGCTGCGCAGCGGCCTGTTGTGCGCGCAGTTGTTGCAGCATTTCTTGTTGCTCTTGTTCCGTCAAAGGTCTGATCTGGGAGAGTTTTTGCGTCACATCTTCGCGCAAACTGTCGAGCATGCTTTCGAACAGCTGGAAGGATTCGTTCTTGTATTCATTGAGCGGGTCGCGTTGCGCATAGCCTCGGAAACCGACAACGGACCGCAAATGCTCAAGCGTCAAAAGATGCTCGCGCCATTTGGTATCAATCGCCTGTAACAGCAGTTGCTTTTCGATATTGCGCATGTTTTCGGAGCCAAATTGCGCAGCTTTTTCCGTCATATAGGTGTCCGTGGCCGCAATCAGGCGTTCACGGATGGCATCGTCATCCACACCTTCTTCTTCGACCCAATCAGCAACCGGCAGATCAACGCCCAATTGTTCCTTGGCAGCCTGATAGAGACCCTCGCCGTCCCATTGATCCGCATAGGTATTGGGTGGCAAATATTGGTCAATCACATCATCAATAACCTGGTGCCGCATGTCTTTGGTGATCTCGGAGAGGTCAGCCGCCTCCATGATGTCGCGGCGCTGCGTGAAGATCACCTTGCGCTGTTCATTCATCACATCATCGAATTTCAACAATTGCTTGCGAATGTCAAAGTTGCGCCCTTCGACCTTGGCCTGCGCGCGTTCCAGCGACTTATTCACCCAAGGGTGGACAATGGATTCGCCTTCTTTCAAACCCAGGGTTGTCAGGACTTTTTCAAGACGCTCGGAGCCGAAAATACGCATCAGATCATCTTCAAGACTCAGATAGAAAGACGAACGCCCCGGATCGCCCTGGCGACCCGAGCGACCGCGCAGCTGGTTGTCGATCCGCCGACTTTCGTGGCGCTCAGAGGCCAGGACATAAAGCCCGCCCGCCTCGATGACCTTTTGTTTCTCGCTGGCGTGTTGCGCCTCGATCTGCCTGCGCAGGGCTTCGGGATCGGCGTCGGGGTCGGCTGCAATCGCGTCCATCACCTGCATATCGACGTTGCCGCCCAATTGAATATCGGTGCCGCGCCCCGCCATGTTGGTCGCAATTGTGACCGCACCGAATTTACCGGCATCCGCGACGATTTGCGCTTCCTGCTCGTGCTGGCGCGCATTCAAAACGTTGTGCTTGATCCCGGCGTCGGTGAGCAATTGGCTCAGCGCCTCGGATTTTTCAATCGACGTAGTCCCGACCAGAGCAGGCTGACCCTTGGCGTGGCTTTCCTTGATCTGCTCCAGCATCGCCTCATATTTCTCGCGCACCGTGCGGTAGACCTGATCGTCGTCATCCACCCGCGCGATGGGTTTATTGGTGGGCACTTCGAGCACACCAAGCCCATAGATTTCCTGAAACTCCTCAGCCTCGGTCAGCGCCGTCCCGGTCATCCCGGCCAGCTTGTCATAAAGACGGAAATAGTTCTGGAAGGTCACCGAAGCCAGCGTCACGTTTTCCGGCTTGATCCCAACGTTTTCCTTGGCCTCGATTGCCTGATGCAGCCCGTCGGACAGGCGCCGCCCCGCCATCATCCGACCGGTGAATTCGTCGATCAGGACAACCTCACCGTCGCGCACGATGTAATCCTTGTCGCGCTGAAACAGCTTATGCGCGCGCAGGCCCTGGTTGACGTGATGCACAATTGTGGTGCTCTCGGGATCATAAAGGGTCTGGCCCTCTTCGAGTAGCCCGCGCCCGTGCAGGATTTCCTCAAGAAACTCATTGCCCTCGTCACTGAAGGTGACGTTACGGGTTTTTTCGTCCAATTCGAAATGATCATCCTTGAGCTCGGGGATGACGACATCGATGACCTTATACATCTCGGAACGGTCCTGTGACGGGCCGGAAATGATCAGGGGCGTGCGCGCCTCGTCGATCAGAATCGAATCGACCTCATCCACAATCGCATAATTGTGGTTCTTTTGAAAAATCTGGCTGAGCTCGGATTTCATGTTGTCGCGCAGGTAATCAAACCCAAGCTCATTGTTCGTGGCATAGGTTATGTCGCTGGCGTAGGCGTCGCGCTTGGCCTCCTCGGTCATCTCACCATGTGCAACGCCCGTGCTCAGACCCAGAGCGGCGAAGACCTGCCCCATCCAGGCCGAGTCGCGCTTTGCGAGGTATTCGTTCACGGTGACGATATGCACACCCTTGCCGGTGAGCGCATTCAAATAGGCGGCAAAAGTTGCCGTCAGGGTTTTCCCCTCACCGGTCTTCTGCTCGGCGATATTACCCTCATGCAGGAAAACGGCACCGATCAGCTGCGTATCAAAGGCCCGCAGACCCAGGGCGCGCCGTGCCGCTTCACGACAATTTGCAAAGGCTTCGGGCAGCAAATCATCCAGACTCTCGCCGTCCAGCGCCCGTTTGCGGAATTCCTCGGTTTTTTCCAAAAGTCCGGCATCTGACAACTTTTCAAACTCCGGCTCCAGCGCGTTGATCTTGGCGATCAGCGGGCGGGTCGCTTTGACTTTGCGGTCATTGGGCGTTCCAAAGACCTTTTTTGCGAGTGTTCCGATGCCCAGCATGCGTTCTCCAGCCGAAGTTTTAGTGAATGGTGCCGATATGCTTGCTCGTGCCCGCAACAGCCCATAAATAGAAAGGGAACGCAGCACTCTCGCGGCGCCCATAGGGCGATGTAAGGGTCACGCCAAACCGTGTCAATGTCACGCACCATCGTGGCCCATCCATAGGACCCATTCATGCACAAACATCTCAATATTCTGGCGAGCGCGGCGCTTGCCCTGACCATTGGCACCCCGACCTGGGCTCAGGACCAGACCGAGGCAGAACCCCTCACCGCTGATACCGTGGTTGCCATCGTAAATGATGTGGAAATCACGCTCGGACATATGATCGCTGCGCGCGCATCGCTGCCCGAACAGTATCAGCAACTGGAGGATAACGTTCTTTATGACGGTATTCTGCAGCAGCTGGTGCAGCAAAGTGCCCTGGCACAAACCTATAAGGATGAATTGCCAAAGCGCGTCACGAAATCGCTGGAAAACGAGATGCGTTCCTTGACCGCCGCGGAGGTCGTGGAAAATCTCCTGGCGGATACGGTGACCGAGGAGGCGCTGCAAGGCCTTTATGATCGCCAATATGGCGACATCGATCCCGAAGAAGAGTTTAACGCCTCCCACATTCTTGTCGAAACCGAAGAGGAAGCCATCGCGATCAAGGAAGACATCGCCAATGGCGCGAGTTTCGCCGCCACAGCACGCGAAAAATCGACAGGTCCCTCCGGACCCAATGGTGGCGAATTGGGCTGGTTTGGTGCCGGCATGATGGTCCCAAGTTTTGAAGCCGCAGCAATCGCATTGGCCGTCGGAGAGGTGTCGGACCCGGTTCAAACCCAGTTTGGATGGCACGTGATTATGTTGAATGACATACGCAAGGCAAATATCCCCACATTTGAAGACGTACGAAATGATCTGGTCCAGGAAATACGCCAGAGCGTAGCGCAACAAACGATTGAGGATGTAACCAATGCAGCCAACGTCCAGGCACCGACCGGATTGGAAATCGATCCCGCCGTTCTGAAACAGATCGACTTGTTGGATTAATCGAAATGGCCACGATTACCGCTGTATCACCCTTGGCGCCTGCGTCTTTTCCGGATCTGCCGATCATTGACGGTGTACGGTTTGCGACCGTCGCCGCAGGGGTGAAATATCAGGGCCGCACCGATGTGATGTTAGCGCAATTGGTTCCCGGTACGGCCATTGCGGGCGTGTTCACCAAATCATCGACGCGCTCGGCTTCGGTTCTGGATTGTCAGGCAAAGCTGGGTGGTAACAGTGATGACGGTGCCGCCATTCTGGTGAATTCGGGCAATTCTAACGCCTTTACCGGGCGCGGTGGTGTCGCAGCGGTTGAGACCATCACGCAGGCGGCGGCAACGGCCTGTGCCGTCCCACAGAAGCGTGTTTTCACATCCTCCACCGGCGTTATCGGCGAGCCGCTGCCGTTTGAGCGGATCACCTCACATCTGGACGCATTGGCGGGTTCGCTGGATGAAAAGGCAATCGAATCAGCCGCGCGCGCGATCATGACGACGGACACCTTCCCCAAGGGGGCCTGTACGACCGTAACCCTGCGGGGCGGCACCATCAATATTGCCGGGATTGCCAAAGGGTCCGGGATGATTGCCCCTGATATGGCAACGATGTTGGTCTATATCTTTACCGATGCCAAAATTTCCCAATCCGAGCTTCAGGGTTTGGTGAGCCAGCACAACGCAAAAACGTTTAATTGCATCACGGTGGATAGCGACACTTCGACATCCGACACGGTTCTGGTCGCCGCAACGGGTGAATCGGGCGTGGATGTAAACGGGCAGAGCGCATTTTCTCAAGCACTTTATGGTGTGATGTTGGATCTGGCGCATCAGGTCGTCCGGGACGGAGAAGGCGCGCGGAAATTCGTGGAAATTGCGGTCACCGGTGCGTTGGATGACGCAGAAGCCAGGGTGCACGCCTTGTCGATCGCAAATTCGCCCTTGGTGAAAACCGCCATCGCTGGCGAGGATGCCAATTGGGGGCGTGTGGTCATGGCGGTCGGAAAATCGGGCGCGACGGCGGATCGTGATCTTTTGTCGATCCGGTTCGGGGACGTGGTGGTGGCCGAAAACGGGTGGGTCAGCCCGGGGTATGACGAGTCCAAGGCGGCCGCCCATATGAAGGGGGACACGCTTGTGATTGGCGTTGATATCGGACTTGGTCAGGGGCGCGCAACGGTCTGGACCTGCGATCTGACGCATGGGTACATCGACATTAACGCCGATTACAGATCCTGATTGTGGTGAAGGTCGTCTTAGTTTCAGCCGTCGCCCTGATTGACGTGGATGGTCGCGTGCTGCTGGCGCAGCGGCCCAAAGGCAAATCCATGGCCGGGCTTTGGGAATTTCCGGGGGGTAAGGTCGAACCCGGCGAAACACCCGAACTCGCGTTGATTCGTGAATTGGAAGAAGAACTTGGGATCAACACATGGGAATCCTGCTTGGCACCGCTGACATTTGCGAGCCACAGCTATGATGATTTTCATCTGTTGATGCCGCTGTTTGCCTGTCGCAAGTGGTCGGGAACACCCACCTCTCGCGAAAACCAGGCCTTGAAATGGGTAAGACCGCACGCCCTGAAAGATTTTCCGATGCCTGCTGCGGACCTGCCGCTCATCCCTATTTTGCGAGATTGGCTCTAGGTTTTTGACCTCACGCGAAAGTGCTTGCGGTTTTTCGCCTATTAAGTGTATTTTGAATGAAAGTGTATGTAATGTAACTGAGTTTGAGTACAGTTTTTATGTCAAAATCCTGGGGAGGACGTGACATGATGAGGACGATTACTCTTGGCAGCACAATTTCGGTACAAGGCACATACGTACGTGCGCTTCCGGATGGGCGCATTGTTGTCAAAGTCGACGATACCAGTTTTGCAGGCGCACCGGTCACCAAAGCCGCCTGAAGAAACTGGAAACGCCAGAGGGATGAAATTTCCTTGACGAAAGTACAGTGGTTTTTTTGTTTGTGGTTCATGAATAAAGCAAATGAAAAGTCACTTACTTTTATCTGGGCGATCTCTTAGCGCGTGCGCCTAGTTGGCGTGCCTGCGCTATATATTTTGGCCAAGCATTGCATAGGGTTGCTTCCCAGCCCCGACTGGATGACCATACCGGATTTGCGGTTTTTGAAGGTGTCGGCGTTACTCTTCGACAGAAACCGTATTGCGGATCATACCTACACCGCTGCATTTGTGATCCGATGCGATTTATTCATTTCCGTACGCGCGTCGAAGCCTTTTGGGCAAAACTCAACACAGCCAGCTTCCATTTGAAACGCAAGGCCACAGCAGATATTGAACGGCCATCGCCCAAGAATTCAAATGGCGGCGACGTTTCTTCGCAGTGGTTTACTGCCGAATCGTACTTAGGCGATCACGTTTCGCAGATGGCACGAGATATATAGAAAAATGCGATTTACCATTCAATCGAAAATTAAATCGAAGGGATTTTGCGCTCCCCTGAAAATAGAGACGGCCATTCGGGCCGCCTCAATCTTTGAATTTCCTGCTGTTTGATCAGCTGAGCGTACGCGTGATTTCTTCGCGCTCAAAAATCTCGATCACATCATCCGCACGGACGTCATCGTAATTCTCAAATGCCATGCCACACTCTTGACCCGACTGCACTTCGGCCACTTCGTCCTTGAAGCGTTTCAATGTTTTCAGCGTCCCCTCATGGATAACCACATTGTCGCGCAACAAACGCACACCGGCAGAACGACGCGCCACACCTTCGGTCACGAGACAACCGGCTACTTTGCCAACGCCGGTCACTTTGAAGACCTCTTTGATCGTCGCATATCCGATAAAGTTCTCACGGATTTCCGCGCTCAGCAGCCCAGAAGCCGCCGCTTTCACATCATCCACAAGATCATAGATCACCGAATAATAGCGGATCTCGACACCTTTCTGGTTGGCTGTGTTACGCGCCGAGGTGTTCGCCCGGACGTTGAAGCCCATGATCGGCGCGCCGGAGGCTTCGGCAAGACCGACATCCGTTTCCGTGATCGCACCAACACCGGAATGCAGCACGCGTACGCGGACCTCGTCGTTACCGATTTTTTCCATCGCCTGAACGATTGCTTCGGCGGAACCCTGCACATCGGCCTTGACCAAAATGGGCAATTCGCTGACGTTTTCATCGGCCTTGGCATTTGCCATCAGCTGTTCAAGGGTCGTCGCCGCACCCGCTGCCGCACGTTTGTCCTTGGCGGCATTGGCCCGATAAGACGCGATCTCGCGCGCCTGCGCTTCGGTCGATGTGACGTTCAGAACATCACCCGCTTCGGGCGTGCCATTCAGGCCAAGCACTTCAACGGGAACCGATGGACCGGCTTCCTTGACGCGCTCACCCTGGTCGTTAATCAGCGCACGGACCTTACCGTATTGCTCACCCACAACAAAGATATCGCCCTGGCGCAAAGTCCCGTTCTGGATCAGAACGGTCGCAACGGGGCCGCGACCCACATCAAGCTGCGCCTCGATCACAGCACCCTGAGCGGCACGGTTCGGATTGGCCTTGAGCTCCAGAATCTCAGCTTGCAAGGCAATCGCCTCAAGCAGTTGATCCAGCCCCTGACCGGTAATTGCTGAGACTTCAACATCCTGAACTTCACCGGACATTTCCTCAACGATTACCTCATGTTGAAGCAGATCGGTCCGCACCTTGGTTGGGTTCGCCGCCGGACGGTCAATCTTGTTGATCGCCACAATCATCGGCACTTTGGCCGCTTTGGCGTGATTAATCGCCTCAACGGTCTGTGGCATCACGGCATCATCCGCCGCCACAACCAACACGACGATATCCGTCACATGGGCCCCGCGCGAGCGCATCGATGTAAAGGCCGCGTGACCGGGCGTATCGAGAAAGCTCAGCACTTGTCCATTATCGGTCGTGACCTGATAGGCCCCGATATGCTGCGTGATCCCACCAGCTTCGCCTGCAACGACCTTCGCCTTGCGGATCGCATCCAGAAGCGATGTTTTACCATGGTCGACGTGGCCCATGATCGTGACAACGGGTGGCCGCGATTGCAGGTCCTTTTCGTCGTCCTCGACCTCATTGATCACATCTTCGACATCCGCATCAGAAACGCGCACCACTTTGTGACCGAATTCCTCGATGATCAGCTCCGCGGTATCCGCGTCGATTGTTTCGTTCTGGGTGACCATCATGCCGTTGTTCATGAGGGCTTTGACCACTTCACCAACGCGTTCCGCCATGCGATTTGCCAATTCGGATACGACAATCGCCTCGGGCAATTGTACATCGCGCACGACCTTTTCGCGCTCGACCGTACCACCCATCGCCTTGAGACGCGCACGTTCCTGCTTGCGCTTCATCTGCGCCATGGAGCGCTGACGTCCGCCTTCGCGGCCCGAAAGCGCCTGGTTGAGGGTCAGCTTACCGGAACGGCGATTATCATCACCCGCCTTGGCGTTGCGCTTGTTGTTGTCGCGCTCGCGATCTTGCTGTTTGCGCGGGGCGCTGTCAGGTGCTGCCTTGGCACTGACGGCGCGCTGGACGACGGGCTCTTCAACAGGTGCCGCGGCAGCCTTGGCGGCGGCTTCGGCCTCTTCCTTGCGGCGAGCGTCTTCGTCGGCTTTCGCCTTGAGGCTTTCCTCACGCTCACGCTCTTCGCGCTCTTTTTCTTCAATCCCAGCGGGCCGTTTCTTCGGGTCACCAAGTGACGCCGGGTTAATCGTGCCTGACTTGGGCACACCCGCCTTTGGCACCACAACGCGCTTGCGTTTGGTCTCCACCACGACGTTTTTTGTCCGCCCGTGGCTAAAGCTTTGCTTTACGTTGCCCGGACGCGCGCCACCGCCACGCAGACCCAATGTTTTTTTGCCGTCAGTATCGCTCATGAAGCTCGTCTATCCTTTCGAGTGGCCGTTGCCACCCTCGTTTTCGCGCACGCCTTTTAGCCGATGGGCTTCCTCTACAACACGTTGAGTGAGTCCACCAGAGGCGAGCGCCCCATGTATCACAGTTTGGCGGCCAAATGCCAAACCCAATTCATCTGCGGTCAGACAACCGATGTACGATCCATAGTGCGGCGTACTCAGTTTCGATTTTCCGCGCCCTGATCCATCCACTGCCTGGATCAGAACTTCAGCTTCTTCCATTTGAAGCCAGCTTTTAACCTTTTCGTAACCCGCAACGGCCTTGCCGGCCTTGCGCTGCAAGGAAATCAGTTCAACAACGCGTCGGACGAGCAATCGTTCGACCTCAGCGACCAGATCATCCGCGACCGTCACCGCTTGTTTTGCGCCGCGCGAGAAAAGGTCCTTTTTAACCGCCTTTTCCAATGCGGTCCGGTCCGCCGCGACATAAATCCCACGGCCCGGCAATTTTCCCAGAATATCCGGGAATATCTGCCCCTCTGGCCCAGCCACAAAGCGGATCAAACCAAATTTTGGCTGCACCTCGCCTGTGGCAATGCACTTGCGTTCGGGACCGTCGATCCGGTCGTTTGGAGCGCCACC
This sequence comes from Roseobacter fucihabitans, assembly GCF_014337925.2. Classification (NCBI taxonomy): domain Bacteria; kingdom Pseudomonadati; phylum Pseudomonadota; class Alphaproteobacteria; order Rhodobacterales; family Roseobacteraceae; genus Roseobacter; species Roseobacter fucihabitans. The sequence continues at coordinate 4,353,502 of NZ_CP143423.1, forward strand.
GCGACCCATCAGGAGACCCCGAGGTCTGAGATCAGACCTCGGCTTCCTCCGTCTCAGTGCCGTCGGCATCTTCTTCAGCGTCAGCTTCCAGTTCTGCCGGATCCACCCAGCCCAGCATGACCCGAGCCGTCATGATCATATTCTGCGCTTCTTCCAAAGACAAATCGAAAGGCTCCAGAACACCATCGTCTTTCGTGCGTTCACCGTCCGTGGTTGTCCAACCCCCGGCCAATTCCCAATCCGCGCAGGTCGCGAAATCTTCGAGCGTTTTCACATCATCCTTGGCCAAGGCTTCAATCATTTGGGGCGTCAGGCCTTCAAATTCAACCAGGCTGTCTTCGACGCCCAGCGCACGCGCACTTTCAAGCGCCGCTTTGTTTTGCGCCTCCAGAACATCACGCGCACGAGCCTGAAGTTCCGCTGCGGTATCGGAATCGACACCATCAATCACCAACAGCTCGTCCAGCTCGACGTATGCGACCTCTTCGAGGTTGGTGAAGCCTTCGGAGACCAGCAGCTGCGCAAAAAATTCATCAAGATCGAGGTTATCCATGAACAGTTTGGTGCGCAGTTCGAATTCCGCCTGACGGCGCGCGCTTTCCTGCTCTTCGGTCATGATGTCGATATCAAGACCGGTCAATTGCGAGGCCAGACGCACGTTTTGACCCCGACGCCCAATCGCAAGGCTCAATTGCTCTTCTGGAACAACAACTTCGATCTTCCCGGCTTCCTCATCCAAAACAACCTTGGACACTTCGGCGGGTTGTAGCGCGTTCACAAGAAAGGTCGGCTGATCTTCGTTCCATGGAATAATATCGATCTTTTCGCCCTGCAATTCGTTCACCACAGCTTGCACGCGCGAGCCGCGCATACCAACGCAAGCCCCAACCGGATCAATCGAATTGTCATATGAAATCACCGCGATCTTGGCGCGCGAACCGGGATCACGGGCAACCGCCTTGATCTCGATGATGCCATCATAAATCTCGGGCACTTCCATCTTGAACAGTTCCGCCATGAATTCCGGCGCGGTACGGGACAGGAAAATCTGCGGGCCACGCTGCTCGCGACGCACGTCCTTGATGTAAACGCGGATGCGGTCGTTCGGACGATATGATTCGCGGCCGATCTTTTCGTTGCGGCGCAGAATCGCCTCACCGGCACCCACATCGACGATGACATTGCCATACTCTTCACGTTTGACCAGACCATTGATGATCGTGCCGGCGCGGTCTTTGAACTCTTCGAACTGGCGATCGCGTTCAGCTTCGCGCACCTTCTGGAGGATCACCTGCTTGGCGGATTGCGCAGCGATTCGACCCATCTCAACGGGCGGAACTTCTTCGATCAGCTGCTGACCGACCTCTGGATCAGCCATGTATTGCTTGGCTTGCTCGACGGTGAATTCGGCCTGATAATTCTCCAGCTCTTCATCCTCGACCACCGTGCGCACGCGGGTGAATGTCGCGCGGCCCGTCTTGCGGTCAATCGCCACGCGAATGTCCATTTCCGCGCCGTAACGCGACTTGGCGGCACGGGCGAGCGATTCTTCCATCGCCTCGATCACCAACACCGGGTCGATCATCTTTTCACGCGCCACAGCCTCGGCGGTTTGCAACAGCTCAAGCTGGTTTGCGGATGTAATGGCCATTTATCGGTCTCCCTCAGCAGACGTTTCCGTCTCTATCTCATCGAACTTTGTTTCATCAATCGCGCCAGATTCTTTACGCTGACGCAGCATTTCCTTGATCAGATCGTCGGTCAGAACCAATTTGGCATCCGACAACCAATCGAATTTTAACCCGATCGTACCCTCGTCCAGGTTGATCAGAACCTCATCATCCTCGACCCCGGCCAATTCGCCCTTGAAACGCCGACGCCCGTCGATCAAATCCGCCGTTTCGATCTTGGCCTCATAGCCCTCGAACATCTCGAAGTCTTTCAGCCGCGTCAGCGGTCGGTCGATCCCAGGACTGGACACTTCCAGCGTATATTCATCCAGGATCGGATCTTCGACGTCCAGAACGGCGCTCACCGCCTGGCTGATCTGCGCACAATCATCGACCTCGATGCCACCGTCCGGCTTATCCGCCATGATCTGCAAGATCGTCGTCTTGGCCGACATCAAACGCACACGCACCAGTTCAAACCCCAAATCCTCGATCACCGGGGTGATGATCTCGGCCATGCGGCGATCAATGGCGGCTTTTGCAATCAGGTCGTTGTTCATGTTGCTTTCAGGCATAAAAAAACGGGCGCGCGGCCCGTAACAAGTTTCGGTGGTGCGTTTGGTTTGGACCCGAACGCGCCGCTATTGGAATGGATATACGCATGGGACGCGGAGTCTGCAACCCCTGTTTGTGTCAGGCGATCCACCAGCGCTGTGCCGCGCGCAAATTATCCATCGGCCAACGCGTTCCGATGCTCTGGGGCAGGCCCACTTCCTTGCGCACCGCGCAGGTCATGAAGTTCTCCTCCGGTAACAGCGTGATTTCGCTCAACACACCCAATTCGGCGGAATGGGTCAAATCAACCGCATCGACAAAATGATCGCGCAGCGCCTCGGCACGCACCGCATCGGCGGGCAGCGACACCAGCTCCACCCGGTCGAACCACCCAGCCTTTGCGTCCTTGTAGTGATCGTCCACCCGCGCGCCGATGAATTGCCGGCCAGGCTGAAAACGATGTGTCCGGTAAAGGCCGGTGCCGATGCCCTGCGTCATCGCGGCGTCAATATGCCCGGCGGGGTAAATCACCATCTGCGGACCGCTGAGGCGATAGGGGAAATCCGCATCCGGGATCGACAGTGTGATCCGGATTTTATGGCTGCTGAGGGTTTCAATCTCCTGGACATCCGACAAGGCCCCGGATGCGTGTATGTCAAACGAGGCCAGAACATCATTTGAATCGAGGGGTTTGCCGTTGTGAAACACCGCGTCCTGCCGCAGATCAAACACCCAGACCCGTGCATCCGTACTGCCGTACCAAGCAAGCGCCAGCTCTCCGCGCAGCGTACCGTCCGAGGCGATTTCAGTCAGCGTTTCAAAGACCGCACCGATCATCGCAACCTGCATGAACAGGCCCTGTGGCGCGCGCGCGTCAAAACCATCCGCCCGTGTGGCACCCGATAGAGCCATGCGAAACTGCCCGCCGCGCACAGGGGACGTCCCCGCCGAAAGCCCGGTCGCCGCAAGCAGTGCCGCCGCTGCACCCGAAGCAAAAAGCGCCCGCCTGTCGATATTGGGACGGCGCACGCTCATCGCCCGCCGATCCGATCCATGGTGCGCACAAGCTCTGCGCTGATCCCCGGTTCGGACAGCGCATGACCGGCGTTGCGCACCATTTTAAGCTCGCAATTATCCCAGGCACTGGCCAAGGAAAAAGCGCTGTCGGGCGGGCAAATCATGTCATACCGCCCCTGCACGATGACGCCTGGAATATGCGCAATCCGGCCCACATGTGCCAGAATTTGACCGTCAAAATCCAGAAAACCCGCGTTTGAAAAATAGTGATTCTCCAGCCGGGCAAAAGCGCGGGCATATTCCCCCGGACTATCGCCCGTTGAGCCGGACGAATGAATTGACGCCAGCGCGTTTTCCCATGCGGACCATGCTTTTGCGAACCGTGTTTCGAGGGGAAGGTCGCCGGAAAACAGACGTCGGCGATAGGCCTCGATCATATTCCCACGTTCATCCTCGGGGATCAGCGCGGTAAACCGCTCCCAGACCTCGGGCCAGAATTTGCCCGCGCCACCCCCATAGAACCAATCAAGTTCCGCCTGCGTCATCAAGAAAACACCGCGCAACACGATATGGCGCACGTGGTCGGGATGGGATTCCGCATAGATCAGCGCCAGTGTCGCGCCCCAGCTGCCGCCAAAAACGATCCACTGATCAATATCCAGGGTGGTACGAATCATCTCGATATCCGCCACCAGATGCCATGTGGTGTTGTGCGTCACGCTGGCGTGCGGTCGCGAGCGGCCACAGCCGCGTTGATCAAACAGGATGACCCGGTAGATTTCAGGATCGAAATAGCGTCGCATCGTCGGGCTGCACCCGCCGCCCGGACCGCCATGCAGCACCACAACCGGAATCCCATTGGGGTTGCCACATTGCTCAACATAGATCTTGTGACCCTGACCCACATCAAGCATCCGCTGATCGAAAGGATCGATCGGCGGGTACAGATATTGCACTGCGCGCTTTTGGTCCGAGAATTTGTCCATTACTGGCCTATATAATACGAAAACATAGTTGATCACATGGAGAAGAGAATGCAAGCGCCTCAAACCACGGTTGACCCTTCGGAAATCGCTAAATTTGAGGCGATGGCCGCAGAATGGTGGGATGAAAACGGCAAATTCAAACCGTTGCACATGCTGAACCCCTGCCGGTTGGATTACATCACGACGCAAATTGCAGGTGAATTTGACCGCGACCTCAAAGCGCCCGAGCCTTTCAAGGGGCTGCGTATTCTCGACATCGGCTGTGGCGGCGGTCTTTTGGCCGAACCCATGGCGCGTCTGGGTGCGGATGTGGTGGGTGCGGATGCCGCCGAACGCAACATCCCCGTGGCACAAATCCACGCTGAACAATCAGGTCTGAAAATCGATTATCGTCACACCACCGCCGAGGATATGGCCGCAAAAGGCGAGCAATTTGACGTGGTCCTGAACATGGAAGTGGTGGAGCATGTCGCCTCCCCCATCGATTATCTGATCGCCTGTCGCCAATTGCTGAAACCCGGTGGCTTGCACATTTGCTCGACCCTGAACCGCAATCCAAAATCCTATATGATGGCGATCATCGGGGCGGAACATGTCATGCGGTGGCTGCCAAAGGGGACGCATGAATGGTCGAAATTCATAACGCCGGATGAATTGTTCGACCTGCTGCGCGAAGCCGGGCTGGATCCGGTGGATCGCAAGGGGTTCGTATTTAATCCGATAAAATGGGACTGGCGTCTGTCGGATCGCGATCTGAGCGTGAATTACGTTACCGCAAGCCTGAAACCCGCCTAGAGCTTTTCGCCCAGCCGCACCCGCAGTTCACGCAGGATGGGGAGGGCTTCGCGCACCTTCTCATCGCCGAGCTTTTCGACGACCTGATTGATCACCGGCGTAATCGATCCCACCGCCTGATCGCGCGCTTGTCGCCCTGCGGGGGAAATCGCGACCATCTTGCGCCGCGCGTCATCCCAATCGGGGCGCACATGCACATAGCCCGCCCATTCCAGCTTGCTCAGCGTGTTGGACATGGCACCGCGCGTGACGTGAAAGGTTTCGGCCAATTGCGCGGGTGTACGCTCGACCATGTTGCGCGCGAGATGGTTCAACACCGAAAAATGCGAAATCTCCATGCCCTTGGGCAACACGCTACTCAACCGCGCCCGGACCATCTGATCAGCAGCGAGCACTTCACTGAAAAGCGCGATTGCCAAGGCATTTCTGTCTTCGTTCATCAGGGTCCATCAAAAGATCGGGCATTCTCAAGGCTGGGAACACGGCCCCGCGCCTTGGTTACTTCTCCCATATCAAGGTCTGTCATGTAAACGCCCGGTGCGGTTCCGCCATCCAATTGCACCTCACCCCAGGGGCTTACGACCAACGAATGACCATAAGTGTGACGCGTCTTGTGTTTTGTACTCTGATGCTCGCCGGTTTGCGCGGGCGCAATGACGAAACATCCCGTTTCTATCGCCCGTGCGCGCAAAAGCGTATGCCAATGCGCCGCCCCCGTAACCGGCGAAAACGCCGCCGGGACGGTCAAAATCTCCGCGCCCGCACCCGCCAATGCCGCATGCAACTTTGGAAACCGGACATCATAACAAACCGTCATCCCCACTGCGCCAAAAGCAGTCTGCGCCAAAACCGCCCGGCTTCCGGGTCGATACCCTTCGGATTCGCGCCAGGTCTCTTCCGGGGTAACATCGACATCGAACATATGTATTTTATCATACCACGCCGCGATCGCGCCTTCTGGCGTGATCATGAACGACCGGTTTGCGAATCGTCCATCTCTATCTCTGGTCTTCAGAGCCAGAGATCCGATGAGCAACCAGACCCCCAGTGTTTTTGCCTCATCGCGCAGCGCCGCAAGCGTGGCATCTTCCTGCTGGTGGGACAGCACCTCGTTTTGATGCGCGCGGCTGGTGGACAGGCAATTCGTCACTTCCGGCGTCAAGACGAACGCGGCACCCTGCGCGGCGGCATCGCGCAGATAGCCCAGCGTCACCGCCAGATTGGCAACCGGGTCATCCGTAACATTCAGCTGCAAAAGCGCCGTTTTCATTAGGCGGCCAAAAGGCTATCGAGCTTCCCGGCGCGCTCCAATGCATAGAGCTCGTCACAACCGCCGACATGGGTCGCGCCAACAAAAATCTGCGGCACGGTGCGCCCGCCATTCGCGCGTTCGATCATTTCCGCCTTGCGGTCCGGGTTTCTGAGGACGTCAACTTCCGTAAACGCGACGCCTTTTTCCTTGAGCAGGCGTTTGGCGGCATGGCAGAAGCCACAGAGGGGGGATGTATAGATTTCAATACTTTGCATGACTTCCATTCCTTTGGGCGCAGGGCGCTGCACCGGAACTTAGGCGTCCTTGACCGCGCGCGCTAGGGTCAGGACGTACACCGGACCCGATCCCGCAGCAATACAGGCATCCGTCGAAGCCGCCAGCGTCGCACCGGAGGTCAACACATCATCAATGATCAGAACCGGACGGGCGACCAAACGGTGGCGACGGCGGGGGTGGACGGAAATCGCACCCTTGACGGAAGAGAACCGCACTTCCTTATTCATGTTCTCCATGGGTTGAGTACGCTTTTTGCGCAACAAAAGATCGGGGCACACAGGCAAACCTGTTTGTTTTGCAAGGGCTTGCGCCAGCAGGGCCGATTGATTGTACCGACGCTTGACCATGCGTGTCCAATGCAGCGGCACGGGCGCGATGATCATGTTGTCCTTGGGAATATCGGCCATCGCCTGCGCCATCCATTTGGCGGCGGGCGTCGCAATTTCCTGCCGGTCACCGTGTTTGAAGGCGAGCACCAAACGCCGCCCGTTGCCCTTATAGAGCAGCGCAGATCGCCCGCTCACCCAAGGCCGTGGCGTCTTCATGCAGGTATCACATTTAAGTGTTTCGCCGGTATCCTGACCCGGGAGCGGTGCGCTGCAACTATCGCAGATCGCCCCGCCAATGAATTGCGTGTCACGCCAGCAGGTTCCGCAGAGACCAAAATCGCTCTCCACCTTGTCCCCGCACCCCAGACAGCGCGGTGGATAAATGAGCGAAACCGCCGTTTGAAAACTCAGCTCCAACGCCCTATCCTTCTCTTCATGACTGAACCCAATACCCTGACCGATTTGAACGCACTCGCCCTGCACCGTGCGCGCGCCACGGAACTGTTTCTTCAGGAGGCCGCGGCAGACGAGGTGCAAGATCGCTTATTGTTGGTTAACAGGGCCTTTACGAAACCGGCCATCGTGACACCTTTTGCAAATATCTGGGCGACGCGGATGCCGGACGCGACACTTTGTCCCGATCACGACCGGCTCGCCCTCCTGCCCGGCGCGCATGATCTGGTCCTCCACACGATGGGCCTGCATTGGGCAAACGATCCTGTCGGGCAATTGATCCAATGTCGACGCGCATTGGTGGCTGATGGGTTATTGATGGTGGTCGCTCTGGGCGGTCAAACGCTGTCCGAGCTGCGCAACTGTCTGGCACAGGCGGAAGTCGCCGTCACGGGCGGGCTCTCTCCGCGCATCGCACCGATGGGAGAGATTCGCGATCTGGGGGGTCTTTTGCAACGCGCGGGTCTTGCGTTGCCGGTTGCGGATAGTTTCTTACTAGACGTGCAATACCGCGATTTATGGCATCTGATGCGGGACCTGCGTGCCATGGGAGAGAGCAATGCGCTGGCTGCGCGACATCGCAAATTCACACCGCGGCGCGTTTTCGAAACCGCCAGCCAGCTTTACACTGATCACTATGCGCTGGCTGCGGGGGGCATTAAGGCGACCTTTGAAATGGTTGTTTTGACCGGCTGGGCACCGGATGAAAGCCAACAAAAGCCTCTCCGGCCGGGATCCGCCAAACAACGTTTATCCGACGCTCTGGCCGTCCCCGAAACGCCGTTGCGTGATTGACGCCCGCCAAAAACCGTCTATCTGAGGAACAACGCCGGTTTTGAAGGATTTTAACATGCTCGACAGCAGCGCATCTGTGCCCGTGACCGTACGCCCAGCGCATGCCAAAGACGATCACCCTGAGATCGCGTCGCCGAAAATCGGCATCTTGCTGGCCAACCTGGGCACGCCGGACAACTATGATTATTGGTCTATGCGGCGCTATCTTAATGAATTCCTGTCTGACCGGCGCGTGATCGATTACAGCCCGTGGATATGGCAACCTCTTTTGCAACTGATCATCCTGAGCAAACGTCCGTTTTCCAGCGGCGCCGCCTATAAATCCATCTGGAACGAGGCGGAGGGCGAAAGCCCCCTCATGACGATCACCAAGGCACAAACCGCCGCGATCAAAGCTGAGATGCACAAGCGTCACGGCGATGACATCATGGTCGATTTCTGCATGCGCTATGGCAACCCGTCCACCCGTTCAAAAGTGGCCGAAATGACCGCCGCGGGATGTCGTAAGATATTGTTTTTTCCGCTTTATCCGCATTACGCCGGGGCCACGTCCGCCACCGCAAACGACGAATTTTTTCGGTCATTGATCTATGAAAAATGGCAACCGGTCACACGGACCGTCGAGCCCTATTACGGGCGCGCGGATTACATTGAGGCGCTCGCGCAATCCATTGAGCGCGCCTATGCCCGCGCGGAAAAGAAACCCGATATCCTGGTCTGTTCCTATCACGGCGTTCCCATTCGGTATCTGATGGAGGGCGACCCCTATCATTGCCAGTGTCAGAAAACGACGCGGTTGCTGAAAGAGCGTTTGGGATGGGATGACACTGAAATTTGCACGACATTCCAGTCCAAATTCGGACCGGAAGAGTGGTTACAGCCCTATACCGTCGAAGAGGTTGCGCGGCTGGCAGAAGCGGGCAAGAAAAACATCGCGGTCTGCGCACCGGCGTTTTCTGCTGACTGCATCGAGACGCTGGAAGAGATCAACGAAGAAATCAAAGAGAGCTTCGAAGAGGCCGGTGGCGAAGATTTCACCTATATTGCCTGCCTCAATGACGATGCAGCACATATCGATGCTCTCTCGAACATCATTGATGACAATCTAATGGGGTGGATCAATCAACCCGAACCGCGCAGTTAAATACAACGGGCGGACTTAACGTAAAAAGGCGGCGCACTGCGCCGCCTTTTTGATTTTTCCCTTACTAAGCGAACTTAGGAAAGTGCTGCGGCAGCAATAACCAGCAGAAGGATCGGCAACAGAACGCCTGTTGAAGAACCAGATGCTTCTTCAACAATCACTGGTGCTTCAACAACTGGCTCCGCAAGTGACCCTGCGTATGCTGTCGATGCTGCGGCTGTCAGTGCAGCTGCGAGAACTAGTTTTTTCATATCATAACCTCCAGAAACGGCGTGGCCCGCAAAGCGGTCCCACGCACTCAAGACTTACCTCGTGACGCTTTGTAAATCATCATACCTCCATCATTGCAAACTGGATTCGAATTCGAAATCCCAGATGGGGGCCAATGTCGTCAAATAAGCAACACTTGTGTACCAACCTTGGACAAGGCGAAGAGCTCCTGAATATGTTCATTATATAGGCCAATACACCCGTTGGAGGATTGCCGACCGATCTTGCGCGTATCATGGGTCCCGTGGATCCGGTAATAGGTCCAGCTGAGGTAGAGCGCATGCGTGCCAAGCGGGTTATCCGGGCCGGGGCCGATAAAGGGCGGCCATTCCGGGTTGCGCTTGAGCATTGACGGTGTCGGCCGCCAGCTGGGCCCTTCGACCTTCTGCGTCACGCGGGTCCGGCCGCGGCGGGTCAACTCTTCGGTCAGGGGCACGCTGGAGGGGTACAATTTATAGAAACCCTCGTCCTCCGCCCAATAATGCAAAGCACGGCTATCAATATCGACCAAAATCGCACCGTTTTTCAGATCAGAGAAGTAGGGACGCCAATCCAGGCTTCGGAAGCTTGAAATATTGCGCGGCACAACCTCGTTCAGGTCGCGCTCGCCCTGGGTGGTTGTGGCGGAATTCACCGAAGATGTATTCTGCGCAATCGCAGGCGTGGCAAGCATCGCAGCACTACCAGCCAAAAAGGACCGGCGGCTCGGAAATTCGAAAGGTTTGTTAGACATCGGATGCCTCCTTAAACACGAAAAATTCAGAATTTGACGCAGATTATTGCGCGAAAGCCGCAGTCGCAAATCAAACCCTTGTCATCTGCGCTTCTGTCGCGGATGTGCGTTTGAATTACAACGTATTGCAATATAAGCGTCAAAGGAACGTTTAGGGAGTGAAGATTATGCGTCTGTTTTCGATTCTTCTCGCGGTGGGGCTGGTGTTGTCGGCCTGCGCGCCGTCTTCCGGGTTCAATGATAGTTCCAAGATTTACCGAATCGGTCGCAATGACACTGGCAAAATACAGTTCAGAATGCTGGATGCCGTGAACGCCCTGCGCGGTGCGGCCGGGCAGGCATCCCTTGAGCTGGATCCGAAATTGAATGCGGCGGCGGCGACCCATTCGCGCGATATGTCGGTTCAGAACAGACCCTGGCATTTTGGATCAGACGGCTCGTCCCCGATCGATCGCATTCAGCGCGTTGGCTACAACGGACGTCTTGTTGGCGAAAATATCTCCGAAACCTTCGAATCAGAGCTCGAAACGCTGGGCGCATGGATGGAAAAACCCGATACCCGGCGGGTCATTCTGTCACCTGATGCACGGCAAATGGGGTTTTCGTGGTTTCAGGAATCAAACGGCAAAATCTGGTGGACGCTCGTGACCGGCAGCCCCGGATTCAGCACAGGACCGGTTTAGGCATTCAACGCGATCAGCGTATCATCTTGAACCATCGCATAGATTTCTTCCATCTCCTCGTTTGCGACGGCAATGCAGCCCCAGGTCCAGTCCTTTGAATCGCGCCTGAATGGGTTCTTTTGACCGTGGATGAAAATATCACCGCCTGCGGATTTCCCCATCGCCTTGGCAAGCGCGACATCATTCACGTTCGGATATGAAATCCCCAGTGACAGGTGGAAATTGGAATTCGGGTTGCGGCGGTCGATCCGGTAAACCCCTTCGGGCGTGCGGCCATCGCCTTCGAACTGCTTGTGCCCAACCGGCGCAAAACCCAGGTTGATGTCATAACTCTTCAACACGGAGGCGTGATGCAAAAGATGCATCCTGCGCGCACCCTTGTTCACCACGACATATGTCACCTCTGGTCCGTCATAGCGGCGGAATTTTGAACTACCCGCACATCCGCTCAACGCAACGGCTGCTGCGGTCGATAAAATCAAATCTCTGCGACGCATTTTATGCTGTCCTGTATGTCTTTTCGACGTTCTGCTCTTTTTTCACGGTTAACATGTATGAATGGTTAATCAAGTTCACAAATCTGTCAGCGATCTGATTTTCGCTCCATTTGTTTCTCTATGGCAATCAGCCGCGTCAGGACTTCGTCGCGGTAGGCATCCGTCACCGCACCGGCCTCTTCCTGATGCGCGTCCTGCATGGAATTCACGATCAGGCCCACCAATAAGTTCACCACGGCAAAAGTAGTGATCATGATAAACGGTACGAAAAACGCCCAGGCATAGGGGTAGATTTCCATCACCGGACGCACGATTCCCATCGACCAGCTCTCAAGCGTCATGATCTGAAACAGCGTATACCCGCTGAGCGGCAAGGATCCGAACCACTCGGGGAAACTCGCCGCAAAGAGCTTGGTCGCAATCACCGCGCCGATATAGAAAATGATCGCCATCAACACGAATACACTGGCCATACCGGGCAGAGCGGTCACGAAACCTTCGACGACACGGCGCAACTGTGGCGCAACCGATATAACCCGAAGCACCCGCAAAATACGCAAAGCCCGCAACACGGACATGGTTTGCGAACCCGGTACCAGCGCCACAACCACAATCGCCAGATCAAACAGGTTCCATCCACTTTTGAAGAACCGCCCGCCCCGCGCGAAAATTTTCAACAGGATTTCAGCAATAAAAAACCCAAGGCAGGCGATATCCAACGCTATGATCAAATCCCCCGCGCGGGCCATCAATTCAGGCGAGGTTTCCATGCCCAGAATGATCGCATTGAAGATGATGACCGCCATCACAAGGTTCGTCACCCAGGTCTGATCCAGCCAGGCATCCAATTGTTCGCGCAGTGTCATGTCGATCTCCTTGGTTCGTCGCGCATATGGGCAGCCGTGAAGCTGGCGACAAGTTCCACATGGGTGGACCAGCGGAATTGATCCACAACTTGTATCCAATCAATGGTAAAGCCCGCGTTTACCAGGGTTTGGGCGTCCCGCGCGAAACTCACCGGATTACAGGAGACATAGGCGATGCGGGCCACGCGGGTCTTGGCAATCTCGCCCACCTGCGCCTCAGCCCCCGCACGCGGTGGATCCAGCACGATGGCACCCGCCTTGGCCATTTCATCGGGTAATAGCGGGCGGCGAAAAAGGTCGCGCGTTTCGCAGGTTACGGCTTTCAAGCCTTGCGCCTTGCGCCAGCCCTGATCCAGCGCATCGGTCATATCGCGGATGCCCTCAACGGCATGTACCTCTGCGTGCCGGGCAAGCGGCAGCGAAAAGGTGCCGCATCCGGCAAAAAGGTCGATGACCTGGCGCGCACCCTTGGTGATTTCCAAAACGGCATCGCGCAATGCAGTCTCACCATGCGCCGTGGCCTGCAAAAATGCGCCCGGTGGCGACGCGACCGAAATGCCATCAAAACTGTGAACGGGCGGGGCGCGCATGGCGATGATTTCGCCGTCCCAAGACAACCGCACAAGGCCCAGCTGATCACAGGCCAAGGCCAAATGTTGCCGCAACGGGCCGTCCAGTGGTTTGCCATGGCTCACCGCCACATCGAGCCCCGAAACGGTGGTCGTCACCATCACCGACAGCGCCGTTTTGCGACTGGCCCCGATCACGGCGAGCGCCTCTGCCACCGGCACACCGGTCAGCACGGCCGGGTCCAGCAATTTACAGTCCGGAATCGCGATGATGCTCTCCGAGGCGCGCCCATGAAAGCCAACCATCGCGCCCTTTTTCGTGCGGCGCGCGGCGAAACCTGCGCGTCTGCGCGATTGCGCGGGAGAGGTTACGATCCGCCGAAAACCGGCCTCCAGCCCATGCGCGTGCAAGGCGGTGCGCACCACATCAACCTTCCAATCGGCCACGAATGCATCATCCGCATGTTGCATCTGGCACCCACCGCAGGATTTGAAATGCCGACAGGGTGCGGCCACGCGACGCTCCGAGGGGCGCAGGATTTTGGCATCCCGCATCACCGTGCCCTCAATGGTGCCTTCGACAATTTCACCGGGCAAAGTCAGCGGCACATAGACGGGCCCGTCGGCGACCCCATCCCCCTGCATCCCGAGGCGTTTGATTGTAATCTCTGTCATGACGCCGGACTTACGGCAGGAAGCGGCGACACAACAGCCCCTATTCCGCGGCCTGCGTCCGAATAAACCCGCCCGACTGGCGCTCCCAATATTGTGCATAGCGTCCGTTTTGGGCCAGCAGCGCGTCGTGACTGCCGTTTTCTACGATCTGACCGTCATCCATAACGATAATACGGTCCATTTCGGTTAATGTGGACAGACGGTGCGCAATGGCCAGAACCGTTTTGCCCTCCATGACCCGCTCAAGCGCGGCCTGAATGGAGGCCTCCACTTCACTGTCGAGCGCGCTTGTAGCCTCGTCCAGCACAAGGATCGGTGCATCCTTCAGAATGGCGCGGGCCAGCGCAATTCGCTGACGTTGCCCGCCCGACAATTTCACGCCGCGCTCGCCCAGATGCGCAGCGTAGCCGGTGCGCCCCTTATGATCGACCAGATCAAGGATGAAATCATGCGCTTCGGCCTTTTTGGCGGCAGCGATCACCTCCTCCGGGGTGGCGTCCGGCCGACCATACATGATGTTATCATGCGCGGATCGGTTGAACATCGCGGTTTCCTGCGTAACCATGCCGATGTTGCGCCGCAGGCTCTCCTGCGTGACACCTGTGATGTCCTGCCCGTCGATCTCGATTCTGCCCTGTTCCGCATTATAGAGCCGCAAGAGCAGCGCGACGAGCGTCGATTTCCCAACACCGGACGCGCCGACAATCCCAAGCTTTTCCCCCGCGTGGATCGTCAGGTCTATGCCCTGAACGCCACCCTTGTCGCGCCCATAGGCAAAGCCAAGATCGCGCAGCACGATTTCACCGTCCGGCACATTTAGATCGCGCGCGTCCAGGTCATCATCCACGCGATTGCGCGGTGTCAGCGTGCGGATACCGTCCTCAATCTCGCCGATGTTGGAATAAATCGCCATCAGGGTGAAACTGACCCAGCCGGTCATCTGCGCGATACGGATCGCCACCGCGCCCGCCGCGACGATGTCGCCCTGAGACGCCTGCCCGGCCTGCCAAAGCATGATCGTCCCGCCCAGCAACAGGACCGGCAACACGCCCGCAATCGCCATCAGCGCAAAGCGAAACCCCGCCGCCAGATAACCGAATTCCAAGGCGCGGGCGCGGAACGTCTGCATCGCGCCGAGCGCTGCGCGGTCCTCATGGTCCGCATGGGCAAACAGCTTGACCGTCTTGATGTTGGTGATTGTATCGACCACCTGTCCCGACACCATGGCGCGCGCGCCCGCACGCCCCGCGGCCAATTTGCGGATACGGGGCAGGAACCAATTAATCATTGCGAAATAGGCCATAAGCCAGACCGCAAATCCAAGCGCCACCCGCCAGTCGATTGCAAAGAGCAACAGGATCGAACCTGCGAGCGAGGCCAGCGCAAAAGCCACAACGTTGATCGCCTCGGACACAACATCCGTGACGGCGCGCGCGGCCTGCATCTGTTTTTGGGCAATGCGCCCGGCGAAATCATCGTCGAAAAACCCGACCGTCTGGCCCAGGGTCCAGCGGTGCAGGCGCGAGAGCACCAACGGGTTCACATTGGGCTGCACGATGATCGCATTGGCCGAGGCCGACAGACCGAACAGCAAAGGCCGCGCGATCAGGAAAAACGCGACGGCCCCCACCAGCACGGCGATATTTTCGCCTGCGAAAAACGCCTCTGGTCCGGCGCGGGCGGTGGCATCAATGACCATGCCAAGGATCAGCGCCGTGCCCGCCTCCATCGCGCCCGCCGCCGCCGAGAA
This sequence comes from Roseobacter fucihabitans, assembly GCF_014337925.2. Lineage (NCBI taxonomy): Bacteria > Pseudomonadati > Pseudomonadota > Alphaproteobacteria > Rhodobacterales > Roseobacteraceae > Roseobacter > Roseobacter fucihabitans. Next base: position 4,368,838 of record NZ_CP143423.1, read on the forward strand.
AAACGCGGCCAACCACAAGGCAGGCCAGGACCCCGACAGACACCAGCGCATGAACGCGCCCAACGTTTCCGGTGGCGGACCTTCGGCAGATCGAAAAGCGTCGATCCAGTCAGATATTTTCACGATGCCTCCTCGATGGTCAGAAATCCGCCGGATTGGCGGGCCCAGAAATCTGCATATAGCCCGCCCTGCGCCAAAAGCGCGTCATGGCTGCCATCCTCGACGATGCCGCCCTGATCGAGCACGAGAATACGGTCCATCTTGGCGATGGTGGACAGGCGATGCGCGATGGCGATCACGGTTTTGCCCTCCATCATGCCGTAAAGCGTATCCTGTATCGCAGCCTCGACTTCACTGTCGAGCGCACTGGTGGCCTCATCCAGCAACAATATCGGTGCGTCCTTGAGGATCACCCGCGCCAGGCTGACCCGCTGGCGTTGCCCGCCGGAGAGTTTCACGCCGCGCTCGCCAACCTGTGCGGCGTAACCGCGACGGCCCTCGGGATCCTCCAGATCGAGGATGAACTCATGCGCCTGGGCCTGTTTCGCCGCCGCGATGACCTCGGCCTCGCTGGCGTCATTGCGACCATAGAGGATGTTGTCGCGCACTGATCTGTGGAGCAGCGAGCTGTCCTGCTGCACCATACCGATAGACATCCGCAAGCTGTCTTGGCGGACCTTGGTGATATCCTGCCCGTCGATCAGAATCTGCCCGCCTTCCGGGTCATAAAACCGCAAGAGCAGTTTCACGAGCGTCGATTTACCCGCCCCAGAGCGCCCGATCAAACCGATTTTCTCGCCCCGCCGGATGGTCAGATCAATCCGGTCCAGACCGCCCGCCGCACGCCCGTAGTGGTGCGACAATTGTTTGATTTCTATTGTTCCGTCCGTGAGCTGAAGCGGTTTCGCTTCCGGGGAATCCGTCAGCGTGATGGGCTGTGCGATGGTTTCCATGCCCTCAGCCACAACACCCAATTCGCGGAAAAACGTGGTCAGCGCCCACATGATCCAGCCGGTCATGGCATTAAGCCGCAGGCTGAGCGCGGTTGCCGCCGCCACGACGCCAACACTTGCCGACCCCTGCGACCACAGAAGGATCGCCCAGCCAACAACGCCGATGATCAACAACCCATTAAGCGCCACGAGCGTCACATCCATCACCGTAAAAATGCGCATTTCCTTCTGGAAGGTGACGCGCGTTTCCTCGATCGCTTCCTTGGCGTAATCAAGCTCCTGTTCGTGATGCGCGAACATCTTGACGGAATGAATGTTGGTATAGGCATCCACGACCCGGCCCGTGACAAGCGAGCGCGCATTGGAAGCGGCCTGCGAGGCGGGACCGACACGCTTGATCGTCCAGCGCAGCAGGATCATGTAAAGCCCGAACCAGCCCAGCAAAGGGAGCAGCAAGCGCGGATCAGAGGTCGATAGCAAAATCGCGGCCCCGATCAGATAGGCCAGCGAAAAGGAGATCGCATCAAAGGCCTGAAACACCACCTCGCCCGCGGCGGGAGGCGTTTGCATGATGCGGTTGGCGACGCGTCCGGCGAAATCGTTTTCGAACCAACCCACGGATTGGCGCAACACCTGGCGATGCGCGCGCCAGCGGATCAGCGTCCCGAAATTCGGCAGGATGGTGTTGTTGAGCAACGCGACATCCAACGCCTGCAACAACGGCCGAATGAGCAGGATAAACAGCGCGGCAATCGCCAGTTCCGTTCCGTAAGTGTCCCAGAACGTTACGGGATCGCCCTCCAACAGGTCCACGACCCGGCCCATGTAATAGATTAGTCCGACCTCAATCGCAGCCACAATGATGGACATCAAACCGGCCCAGAAGAAGACCTTTTTGAAGGGTTGCGAGTATTCCCAAAGGAACGGCCACAGTTTTTGGGGCGGGTGATCCGTGTCGGCGTAAGGTGTATAGGGATCAACAAGTCGTTCGAAAAAACGGAACATAGCGGGAGGCCTTACGATAGGATGTACGAAATGGTCAGGCGCTGCGATGCCGCGCCTTTCAGGGCTGGATTATGACAGCTTCAGCTGAACCAGATCCCGCGATACATTTCGTATTCCTCCGTGTTTGTCTGACGCTTGTACAAAACAGATGCCGCTTTGTCGACCGTTTCATTCGCCTGCAAGCAGTTGCTCACGGGTGAGCCGGAAATCCGACGCGATCCAAAGGCGCTCCAAAGCCGCCAGACGCGCGCCCAGCGCCTTGCCGCTCAACCCAGGCATCAGATCCTTCGCCGCAATCGGAAATCGCGCTTTTGACGCCGCTTTCAGGGGCAAAAGCGCGGCAGGTTCCAAAGGCTGGTTTGCCAAACCCGCGCGCAGCACAAGCGCACCACTTGCGAGCTCGAAACCGTGACGATAGGCGATTTCAGCGATGGGCATCATATCGCTTATTGAATTGCGTAACCGGTCCAGAAATTGCGCGTCCTTACGGCTCAATCGCAATCGGCTGCTGGCATCCCCGCCCAAAGCCGCCAGACGCAAGCGCCAATTTCCATGCAACCCCAAGGCCTGCTCCAAATGGACGACGGGGCCGAGCATCGTGATATCGCTGCCCGGTAAAACCCGTTGTAATGCACCGCTCTGCTGCATGCCAGCAACGGCCTGTGTCGGATCGTGGGCGGCGAGTAATTTACATATCTCGGACCCAATACGCTCCGCCGACAGGCTCTCCAGCCCCTCGGCATTCTGCGCGATTGCATCCATCGCATCGGGGCAAAACCCCTGCTCCGGGTCCGCGTACCATGCGTGAAACCGGAAATAGCGCAGAATACGCAGGTAATCCTCCCGGATACGGGCTCCGGCATCTTCGATGAACCTGATGCGGCGGGCCAGACAGTCCCTGAGCCCGCTCCCCAGCGGATCGATGATCTGCCCATCAGCTGTTGCATAAAGCGCATTCAGCGTGAAATCGCGTCGCTCAGCGTCTGACTTCATGTCACCACAAAACGCAACCTCGGCACGGCGCCCATCGGTTTTCACGTCCTTGCGAAAGGTGGTGATTTCAAACCCCGTGCCTTCGGCAACAACCGTGACCGTCCCGTGATCAATTCCGGTCGGCACCACTTTGAAGCCTTGCGCCTCTGCCAGCCTTGTGACCTGTTGCGGCGTGGCGTCACTCGCCATGTCGATATCCGAACCGCCCAATCCCAGGACGGCGTCACGCACACACCCCCCCACGAAATAGATATTTGCGCCCTCCACCGCGATGGCGTGACACACCGATTGCACAACCGGGTCCTTCAGCCACGCCGTTTGCGGCGGGATCATTTCGATATCTGATCTGTCCATGCGCGCAACATACGCGCAGTTGCCCCCCAGATGTAATAGGGCCCATAGGGCACCGCATAATAGGACCGTTTGGCCCCGCGCCAACGACGCGATTCAATCACGTATCTCTCCGCATCCAGCACATGCGCCAAGGGGACAGAAAACACCTCATCCACCTCGTCTTTTTCCGGCGTAATCGTGAAATCACGGGTGATAACGCCAATCACGGGCGTGACAATGAAACCGGTGACGGTTTCATGCGCGGGCAATGTGCCAAGCACGTCGACGTTTTCGGGCGGCAGGCCGATCTCCTCATGCGCCTCGCGCAGCGCGGCGGCAATCACATCGGCGTCGGCCTCATCCTGCTTGCCACCCGGAAAAGCGATCTGTCCGGGATGGTGTTTCAAGGCAGAGGAACGTTTCGTCAGCAACAGGTGCAACCCGTCTGCGCGCTGCACAACCGGTGCCAGAACACCTGCGGGACGCAATTTACGCCCCGCAGGCAAAACCGTTTCCGGGTTCAGATCGAAATCGGATGACGGACGCCCCGGACGTGCAAGCGCCGCCCGAAGCGCGTCCAGTTCAAGCGTCATCGCCATCCTGCTCGGCCTCAAACCCAACCGATGCGGGATCAAGGTCGTAATGTGCGCCGCAGAACTGGCAATCCGCCGTCACCCGGCCCGCATCCGTGGTCATCGTCTCAATGTCACGCGCCGAATAGATCGACAGGCTTTGCCGCACGCGATCCTCTGAACAGGTGCAGCCGAACTGCACGGCCTGCGCGTCATAGACCCTTGGCTGTTCCTCATGGAACAGGCGCAACAACAGATCGTTGGGACCGAGGCTCGGACCGATGAGCTCGAGATCATCAACCGTATCAAGCAGGATATTCGCCCGGTTCCAGTTTTCGGCCTCATCTTCGGGCAACAAATCGGACGGCGACAGCGTCTCGCCGGTCCCCACCCCCTGCGCCACAAAGGGCGATGCCTTGGGCATATGTTGCAGCATCACACCCCCGGCGCGCCAATGTTCGGCCACACCCGGTTCCGTCGATTTTCCCAAACTCAGCGAAAACCGTGTTGGCAATTGTTCGGACTGCGCAAAATAGGTCTGCGCACAGTTGGCGAGAGAGCCGCCCTCCAGCGGGGTAATTCCCTGATAGGGGGTCATGCCTTCGCCCTGATCGATCATGATCGCAAAGTAGCCCTCGCCAACCTGATCAAAGGGCGCGGCATCCGTGAGACGGTCCGTATCATAGCTGGCATAAGCGCGGATCCGGGCCGGATCGCCTTCCTTCTCGGGACCGTAATAATCCGTGGCTATCATCCGCACAGCCCCTTTGGACTGGACCTGCAATTGCAGCTTCCAGCGCAGCTTGATCGTCTGACCGATCAGCGCCGTCAACACCGCCATTTCGGCAACCAAGGCTTCGACCTGCGCCGGGTAGTCATGTTGTTTCAGAATTCCGTTCAACGCCCCGTCCAGCCGCGCAATGCGCCCACGGATATCGCTGGCATCGAGTTGAAATGGCAGGACCGTATCGTCCCACGCGATCTGGTGTCCGAGTGTCATTGGGGTTTCCTTATCGCCAAGGGGTTGGCATACCGGCCCCATATAAACGTCCTGTGGGCGATGAAAAGAGGGCGAGCCACAATGATCATGCGCGTCGGACATGCACCGCTTGCAAACCAGCGTTACCGCCGGCGCCCCGGTGCTTATGCGATATTGCCGGTGCGAGGTGGTATTTTACTGACTGCGCAAATCGCAGAGGTCGTCGACATACAGCTGCCAGGCGGCGGCATTGATCCCGGTGAAAGCGCCATTCAAGCGCTGCATCGCGAAGTTCTGGAAGAAACCGGATGGCGCATTTCCAAACCCCTTAGGTTGGGGGCTTTCCGAAGGTTCGTTTTCATGCCGGAATATGATCTTTGGGCTGAAAAAATATGCCATGTTTTTGTCGCGCGGCCCGTTTATCAGGTAGGTCCGCCAATGGAACCGGATCATGAAACACTGGTCGTCCCGATTGATGAAGCCCTTGAGCTTTTGGGCAATGACGGCGACCGCATGTTCGTCAAACGCTATTTCTTCTGAGCGGGCCGTGAATGACCCTGACCGGAAAATTCAAACATCAGCCCGGACACATCATCAGGAAATTCTTCTAACCCGGAGATTTCGGTCAGCGATTGCATGAGTGAATCGAAAAGGCCTGGACCTGTGGCCGCATGCAACTTAGCCAAGACTGTTTCAAGACCCTCTTCGCCCAGGAACTCGCCGCCTTCCAGGGGACATTCGGTCACGCCATCGGACAAGATCACCAACCTGTCCCCAGGATAAAGCTGCAATTCGAACTGCGAAAAACCAACGCCAGAAATCAAACCGACCGGAAAGCCGCCAGTCCCCTCCTGCTCTATTTTTCCGCACTTTCGCTGGATTACCGGATGCGGGTGACCGGCCTGCCCCACCAGCATCTTGCCCGTGATCAAATCAATATCCGCCAGCATCAGTGTAAAATAATGTTCCGTCTCCATTTCATCCAGAACCATCTCATTCAGTGTCGCAATAGCCTCTCCGGGAGGGCGCGAGCGGAACGTACCATCGGTGAGCTTTTCGAGCGCCACGTTCTGATCAAGCGCCGTTGCTGACAAATACCCGGCCAAGCGTGCCGTCATGAGTGCCGAGCTGATCCCATGGCCGGACACATCAATAGCAAATAAACCCAAATGCCCTTCGCCAGCTGGATAAAAACCAACCAGATCACCGCCAACGTGGCCGCTGGAGCGCAACAGCAACGATAAATCGCCCGACGGGAAGGACCTGAAACGCTCAGGAACCAATGATTGTTGTAGTTTTTTAGCTTCGAGCAGATCGCCATCCAGCGAGTCATATAGCCTCTGCAGCTCGTCAAGCGTTTCCGTTATCACTTTGTTTTTAATGGTTAATTCTCGTTGCATTTCGAGGATTCGTTCACCCGCGGTGATCCGGGCGCGTAGCTCATTGCCATCCACCGGTTTGGTCAGGAAATCATCCGCTCCTGCGTCCAGACCCTCAGCCACCTCATTCTTCTCGCTTTTCGATGTCAGCAAGATGAAATAGCTATAGGCCTCACCAGACAATTCGCGGAAAGCCTTGCAAAAATCGATGCCGGACATGCCGGGCATCATCCAATCGCTCAACACCACCTCAGGGGAATGTGTACGACAAATCTCCATTGCCATCTCGCCGGAGTCGGCCTCCATCACCTCAAAGCCCCAACGCTTGAGGGAGCTGGACAGAATTTTGCGCTGCAACCGGCTGTCATCCACGACCAATACAAGCATTGGCGTATCCGAGTGCCCGGAAGCGACCGTTCGAAAAGGGATAGTTTGACTATGCGCCACTAAAAACTCTGCTCAGACTTATCAGGTTTTGTAGGCCACGAATTCTTAAGGTCGTGTGAAGCTGGCTGTGATGTTCCTGATTTTCCGGAATGAAACCATTTTTTAGGATGTTTTGAGCATGGTTTCGAGTCAGGCATAGGAGTAGCGCATGATAAATTGGGAAAGGGTTGCCACTCTGCGAGAGGAGGTTGGCGCAGAAGACTTCGATGAGATCCTCGCCTTGTTTTTGGAGGAGGTCGACAGCGCAATTTCTGAATTGTCCGAAGCGGAAAATCAAACCGGCCTTGAAGAGAAGCTCCATTTCCTCAAAGGCAGCGCGCTTAGCCTCGGTTTTGATCATTTTTCGGCGCTTTGTCAAAATGGCGAAACCGCCATCTCTCAGGATGCAGGTGCCACCATTGATCTGGATGAAATAAGGGTATCCTATGCAGAATCGCGCAGGGTTTTTGTCAAGGAGGTTGCAATGAAATTAGCGGGTTAAAGGAGTCGATAAAGATGCGCGGCTTGATCAACGCCCAATTTCGCCAGTGAGGTCGCTCTGAGCCGCTTCATACCAACAATCCATTTGTCATGATCCTGAGCCCGCAGTCGCACGAAACCACCAACTTCCGGATGCGGCAGTATCAAAAAACGCCGTTCTTCTACGCCCGCGATGATCAAACGCGCAACCTCTTGCGCGCTTAACAGTCCTGACCCGCTCTGCACATCGCTGTCCTGCAAACCAATAAGCGGCGTGGCCACATACTGCGGACAGACCACCGCGACATCGATCCCCGCGTCGCCATGGGTGATCGCCAGCGATTCCGCGAAACTCACCGCGGCTTGTTTCGTCGCGGAATAGGCGGCGTTTTGAATTTGATTGAGCAGACCGGCGGCAGACGCGACATTAATGAACTGCCCCGCACCACGTGCCAACATATCCGGCAAAAGAGCGCGCGCGGCATAGACATGGGACATCACATGTACATTCCAGTTCTGCATCCAAACGGTATCAGGCGCGGAGGCAGCATGGCCCGGTTGCGTATCAAAAAGCCCAGCGTTGGATACAAAACAATCTATCGGCCCCGCAGCGTCCGACGCATAACGCACCAGTTTGCGAATCTCCTCTTCCTGGGCCACATCACAAACAAACCCCGCACATCCGAGACGCTCTGAGACCGCCTGAACCGCCACCGCGTCCCGGTCCGCAATAACGACATGCGCGCCGATTTCCATCAATTGCGACGCAAGACCAGCGCCAATGCCGCTCGCCCCTCCCGTTATGACCACGGTTTTGTCAGCAAACTGCATGGGGGATCCTCAAATGACGAACTGAGCAAGTGTCTCGTTGTTTGTAATATCGGTATAGGTGAAACCGGCACCGTCCAATTCCCCGAGAAACCGCGCGAAATTTTCGGGTCGCGTCGTTTCGATGCCGATCAGCACGGAGCCAAAGTTGCGGGCCGATTTCTTGAGGTATTCAAACCGGGCGATGTCATCTTCGGGGCCCAATATATTCAAAAACTCTTTCAACGCGCCGGGACGTTGCGGCATGCGCAGGATAAAGTATTTTTTGACCCCCGAATATCGCTGCGCGCGCTCCTTGACCTCGGGCAGGCGTTCAAAATCGAAGTTCCCACCCGAAGCGACGCAGACGATCGTCTTGCCGCGGATATAATCGGCGATATCGGACAGCGCCTCAATCGCCAGCGCGCCCGCCGGTTCCAGAACGATGCCCTCCACGTTCAACATCTCCACAATGGTCGTGCAAATGCGGTCCTCAGAGAGGTGGATCACGTCCCCCGAATTGATGGTTTTCAACCGATCAAAAGTGCGCGCGCCGAGCTTCGCCACTGCGGCACCATCCACAAAACTATTGATAGGGGACACATCAATCGGCCCGCCTTCCTTCAGCGCAAACCCGAGGCTCTGCGCACCCGTCGGCTCAACGAAGGTATAGGCGCATTGCTCTGCGAAATAACTGCGCACCCCCGCCGATAACCCGCCCCCACCGACCGGCAAAATGATCCGATCCGGCACGCGACCCAATTGCGACTCGATTTCTACCGCGACGGAAGCCTGCCCTTCGATCACGTCTTCATCATCAAAAGGCGATAGAAAATGCGCACCAGCCTCGGTACAAAAACTCTGGGCCGTCGTGAGGGTTTTATCGAAATAGTCTCCAACAAGGCGGATTTCGACCTGATCCCCACCGAACATGCGTGTTTTCTGGATCTTCTGCTGCGGCGTTGTGACTGGCATGAAAATGACGCCCCGTGCGCCGAAATGGCGGCACATAAAGGCAACCCCCTGCGCATGATTGCCCGCACTGGCGCATACAAACAGCGATTGCGCGGGGATCACTTTGCGCATTGCGTTGAAGGCACCGCGCAATTTATAGGACCGCACGGGGCTCAGATCTTCGCGTTTGAGCCAGATATCCGCATCAAACCGCTCCGACAAATGATCGTTGCGCAACAAGGGCGTGGCAGCAAAAACGGCGCGCATTTCCTGTTCCGCTGCACGGGCGGCCAGTACGAAATCACTCGAGGCCATATGCGCCCTCCTTTTGATCCATCGGTCTTTGATCTCTAGGGGCGCATCCCGCTCCGGTCAACGCGGTTCAACCTTGCTGCGCGCGCCAAAACCCGTTATCGGCAGGCACAAATCTGACTGAGGAACACGTTAATGTCTGCGCCCAAAAAAGTTGTGCTCGCCTACTCCGGCGGTCTGGATACGTCGATCATCCTGAAATGGTTGCAAACCGAATATGGCTGTGAGGTCGTGACCTTTACCGCCGATCTGGGTCAAGGCGAAGAGCTTGAGCCCGCGCGCAAAAAAGCCGAACTGATGGGTGCTTCGCAGATTTATATCGAAGATGTGCGCGAGGAATTCGTGCGCGATTTCGTCTTCCCGATGTTCCGTGCTAATGCAGTCTATGAGGGTCTTTATCTGCTGGGAACGTCCATCGCACGCCCGCTGATTTCCAAACGTCTGGTGGAGATTGCCGAGGAAACCGGTGCGGATGCCATCGCCCATGGCGCCACCGGCAAGGGCAATGATCAGGTCCGCTTTGAATTGGCAGCCTATGCCTTGAACCCGGATATCAAGGTGATCGCGCCCTGGCGGGAATGGGATTTGTCGAGCCGCACAAAGCTGTTGGATTTCGCCGAGAAAAACCAGATTCCGATCGCCAAGGACAAGCGCGGCGAAGCTCCGTTCAGCGTGGATGCCAATCTGTTGCATACCTCCTCGGAAGGCAAGGTTCTCGAAGACCCCGCCGTGGACGCGCCGGAATACGTGTATCAGCGCACGGTCAGCCCCGAAGAGGCCCCCGATACGCCCGAATACGTCGAAGTCGGTTTCGAAAAAGGCGACGCCGTGAGCATCAATGGCGAGACCATGTCCCCCGCCACGATCCTGACGAAACTGAACGAATTGGGCGGCAAGCACGGCTGCGGGCGGCTTGATCTGGTCGAGGGGCGATTTGTCGGCATGAAATCGCGTGGCATCTATGAAACACCTGGCGGGACGCTGCTCCTCGAAGCGCACCGCGCCATTGAATCGATCACGCTGGACCGGGGGGCGATGCACCTCAAGGACGAGCTGATGCCGCGCTACGCCGAACTGATCTACAACGGTTTCTGGTTCAGCCCGGAACGCACGATGTTGCAGGCTGCGATTGATGCGAGCCAAACCCATGTCACCGGGACCGTGCGCTTGAAGCTTTACAAAGGGCATGTGCGCACCGTGGGTCGGTGGTCAAATCACAGCCTTTATTCCGAAGCGCATGTGACATTTGAGGATGACGCCGGGGCCTATGATCAAAAAGACGCGGCGGGGTTCATCCAGTTGAACGCTCTGCGTCTGAAATTGCTCGCGGCACGGGATCGTCGCCTGAAATAGACCCGATTACCGCAGCGCGCGGGCCTTCATGGTCTCGTAATAGGGCAATGCCTGCGCCAGAACCTCCGCGGCTGGTCCGTTGAGATTTGGCAACGGCCCTTCGGCCCCGGCAAACCCGGTGCTTTTGTGAACGGCATTATACCAATGCGCGCCCCAAACGCCGTCTTCATCGCGCGGACCGGCAGACCATTCCAGCATCCCCGGATCAAAAGGCAGATCAATCGCCCTGCATAACCGACGCAGCGCCCTTTCGGGGTGCGCGCGAATATCGGTGCTGTCCACCACCACGCCGCCCAGGCTCTCGAACAGCGCCGATTGTTGCGCATATCCGATATCTTCCAGCGTCGGCATGACATGTTTAGCCGTATAGCTCGCGATCACCCGCGCCGGGTGACGCAGCAGGTGAATGTTCACACAATCCCGCGCCCAATCGAGCGGAAACCCCTCGAGCATGTGATGCGGCATATGTTTCATATAGAGGTGCGGTGCACCGTCACAGGACGCACAAAGTGACGCCGCCTTTTTAGGGTCGTTCAGATGGTGCGCCAATATCTCCGCCCGCATCGGATGATCCGCGCCCGACCGCGCCAGATAGGCCGCGTAAAACGGCTCATCCATGACCGCAAAGTCGGCGCGCGCGCCAAAGCTATACATCATCGCGGTAGATAAATTGCGGGGTCCCGACCACATTGCAATGCGCATCAGGAGCCCATTCCAGCCGCTTGGTTTGTTTCAATGCGCATGGCGTGCCGTCCTTGATGTTTCAAAACACGCTAAAAACCTGCACCGGGAATGCCAAGACATAAACTGTGTTCACCTGCCCGTGAGGTCGCAGGCTCGTGAGTTGCGCCGCCACGCGTCCCGCTTCATTCTGAAAGCAAAGGAGTCTTGCCATGATGAAACGTGACACAGTGAAGTCCATTGTCCTTGCGGGAATGATCGCCCTTGGATTTGTGGTGCAAACTCACAAATCTCATGCCGCAGATCTGGAGACCCTGACGGTTGCGGGGGGCTGTTTCTGGTGTGTGGAATCCGACTTCGAGAGGGTCAAGGGGGTCAAGGAAGCAGTGTCCGGATTTGCCGGGGGGGCTGTTCCAAACCCGACCTACAAGCAGGTCACGGGCGGGGGCACCGGTCATTATGAGGCGGTTCAGATCACTTATGATGCAAGCGTCGTCGATCGGCGGACGCTTTTGGATATGTTCCTGCGCTCCGTCGATCCGACCGATGCGGGTGGGCAGTTCTGTGACCGCGGTGACAGTTATCGTACCGCGATCTTTGTCGGCTCTGCGGCAGACGAAAAAACCGCCAAAGCCGCCATTACCAAAGCCCAGAACGATTTGGGTCAAACAATTGTAACCCCGATTCTACGCGCCTCTGAGTTTTACCCCGCGGACGCCTATCATCAGGATTATTACAAAAGTTCGAAAGTAATTATCACAAGGTTTGGCCCAAAGCGCAAAGCCAACGCCTATAAGGCCTACCGCGCGGCATGCGGACGCGACGCGCGCGTTCGCGAGCTTTGGGGAAATGCAGCGCCCTTCGCGGGCAGCTAGTATTTAGCCAACCTTGCACGCCGCCAGAACAGCCATGTTAAGGATGTCATTGGCGGTTGAACCGGTGGAGCAAATCTGGATCGACCCCTCAACACCCGCGAGGATCGGCCCAATGACTGTCGCACCCGCCATCTCCTGCATCAGCTTCACCGATATGCTGGCAGAATGGCGGGCAGGCACCACCAGGATGTTCGCAGGCCCGGTCAGACGCGAAAAAGGATAACTTTCCTGCACCTTCGTGTTCAACGCCACGTCCACCGTCATCTCCCCTTCATATTCGAAACTGACGCCGCGCCGGTCGAGCACATCCGCCGCCTTTGCCATCTTGTCCGCACGTTCGGAAACCGGATAGCCAAAGGTCGAGAAACTGACAAAAGCCACACGCGGCTCCAGCCCCATGTTCTGGGAAACCGTCGCCGCACGTTCTGCGATATTGGCGAGATCCTCCTCATCGGGCCATTCGTTGACGATTGTATCGGCGATGAAAACGATCCGCCCTTTGTGCAAAAGCGCCGTGATCCCCGCCACGCCGTGTTCCTTATCCGCGTTATAAACGTGGTTGATCCGATCCAGAATATGCGCCGATTTACGCGTCGCACCCGTCACCAACCCATCGCCATGCCCATGCGCCAACATCAATGCGGAAAACACATGGCGGTCCCTGGCCGCCAGACGATGGATATCCTGCGCATCAAATCCACGCCGGTAAAGCCGTTCATAAAGGAACTGCTTATACGTCTCTAAATGGGTTGTTTTAGCCGCATTCACGATCTCGATCTCGCGGTCCGCACCCTCCAGCCCCGCCGTTTTGAGCTTTGCTTTCACGTCCTCCGCTCGACCCACAACCAGCGCTTTTCCAAGCCCGGCACGCTGATACATTACCGCGGCACGTAGCACGCGCGGATCATCGCCTTCGGCGAAAATCATCCGGGCCTGATTGGCCCGCGCCCGCGCATTAATACCACGCAAAACGCTGGCCGTCGGGTCCATCCGTGATTTCAGGGACAGCTCGTAAGCCTCCATGTCGATGATAGGACGCCGCGCCGCGCCCGTATCCATCCCGGCCTTTGCAACAGCAGGCGGCACCCGGTGGATCAGCCGCGGATCAAACGGCGTGGGAATGATATAATCACGCCCGAACGTGAGGTTTTTACCATAGGCCAACGCGACCTCATCCGGCACATCTTCACGCGCCAGATTGGCCAGAGCATGGGCACAGGCGATTTTCATCTCATCATTGATCGCGCGGGCGTTGATGTCGAGCGCCCCCCGGAACAGATAGGGAAACCCAAGCACGTTATTGACCTGATTGGGATAATCGCTGCGCCCGGTGGCGACAATCGCATCGGGGCGAACCTCATGCGCCTCTTCGGGCGTGATCTCGGGATCCGGGTTTGCCATGGCGAAAATGACCGGGTTATCGCCCATACTCGTGACCATATCCTGCGTCACGGCCCCTTTGACCGACACGCCCAAAAACACATCGGCACCCTTCATTGCGTCCTCGAGCGTGCGCAGTTCCGTCGCCACGGCATGCGCCGATTTCCATTGGTTCATACCCTCAGCACGACCCTGATAAATCACGCCTTTTGTATCACACATGATACAATTCTGATGGCGCGCGCCCATCGCCTTGAGCAGTTCAAGACAAGCGATCCCCGCAGCCCCCGCGCCGTTCAGCACGATGCGCACATCCTCGATCTTCTTGTCGGAAATTTTGAGCGCGTTCAAAAGACCGGCGGCGCAAATCACGGCCGTCCCGTGCTGATCATCGTGAAAGACCGGGATGTCCATCTCTTCCTTGAGACGCTGTTCGATGATGAAACACTCCGGCGCCTTGATATCCTCAAGGTTGATCCCACCAAAGGTCGGCCCCATCAGCTTCACCGCGTTTATGAAGGCATCGGTGTCCTCAGTGTCGAGTTCGATATCGATGCTGTTCACATCGGCAAAGCGTTTGAACAGAACCGCCTTACCCTCCATCACCGGCTTGGAGGCCAGCGCGCCGAGATTGCCAAGGCCCAGCACCGCCGTTCCATTTGAAATCACCGCAACCAGATTGCCCTTGTTGGTGTAATCATAAGCCGTTTCCGGGTTCGCCGCGATCGCCTCGCAGGGCACGGCGACGCCGGGGGAATAGGCAAGGCTCAAATCGCGCTGCGTAGTCATCGGTACGGTCGCGGTAATCTCAAACTTTCCGGGCGTTGGTTCGAGGTGGAAGGCCAGCGCCTCTTCGGGGGTCACGCGGGTTTTGGACATGGGAAGGCGGCCTTTGCTAATGTTCTGAACCCCGATATCTAGCCCAGCAGGCAACCATCCTCAAGCAGACAGCATTTGTGGCTTTTACCTCGTCGCGCGCGTTTGTAAGGTCATGCGAAACCGCCGGGGGGCATCGCATGACCGTTACGCCGATGATGGCGCAATATCTCGAATTGAAGGCCGATTATGCGGATGCTTTGCTGTTCTACCGCATGGGAGATTTTTATGAGATGTTCTTTGAGGATGCCGTTGCAGCCGCCGAGGCGCTCGACATTGCCCTGACTAAACGTGGCAAGCATGATGGCGCCGACATACCGATGTGCGGTGTTCCGGTGCATGCCGCCGAGGGGTATTTGCTGACGCTGATCCGCAAGGGGTTTCGCGTTGCGGTTTGTGAACAGATGGAAAGCCCGGCAGAGGCAAAAAAACGGGGCTCGAAATCGGTCGTGAACCGCGATGTCGTGCGGTTGGTGACGCCGGGGACGCTGACCGAAGAAGCGCTGCTGGAGGCGCGGCGGCACAATTATCTAGCCGCATTCGCTCAGGTTAGAGACACATATGCGCTCGCCTGGGTCGATATATCCACCGGTGCGTTTCATGTAATGCCTCTGACGCGGGTGCGCTTGGGTGCGGAGCTGGCGCGTCTGGCACCCTCTGAGCTGATCGTGAGCGAGACCCAAGAAGCGGAGTTGCGCGACACCGTTGAGGAGTTTGGTATTGCCTTGACCGGCCTGGCGCGATCCGCCTTTGACAGCACGGGGAGTGAAAAACGCCTTTGTGATCTGTTTGAGGTTGAAACGCTGGACTCCTTCGGGGCGTTTGACCGTGCGGAAATTGCCGCCATGGGCGCGGTGTTACAATATCTTGAAATCACGCAGAAAGGTAAATTGCCGCTCCTGCGTGCACCCCAGAGAGAAGCCGAAACCCGCACGGTTCAGATCGACGCAGCCACAAGACGCAACCTTGAATTGACGCAGGCCTTGTCCGGTGGACGGGCCGGGTCGTTATTATCGGTGATCGACAAAACCGTCACAGCCGGGGGCGCGCGTCTTCTGGAACGGCGTCTGTCCAGCCCGTCTCGCATACTCAGCGTCTTGCGCAAGCGGCTGGATGCCGTCGCCTGGGCTAATGATAATGCAGCACAGCGTCATAAAATACGCGACCAACTGCGCAAAGTTCCCGATCTTGATCGCGCGCTCTCGCGTCTGTCTTTGGATCGGGGCGGGCCCCGCGATTTAGCCGCGATCAGAAACGGATTGGCGCAGGCGGAATTGCTGCGCGATGATCTAAGCGAGCCCGCTGTCCCGGACCTCCTGGTGAATGTCATCCACGCCTTGCGCGGTCATTCCGAATTGATCGACCATCTGGAAACGGCGCTGATCGCCGAGCCTCCTCTTTTGGTACGCGATGGCGGCTTCATCGCGCCGGGTGTTGACGATGACCTAGACGAGGCGCGAAAGCTGCGCGACGAAGGTCGCGGTGTTATTGCGAAGATGCAGGCTGAATTCGTCTCTAATACGGGCATTTCGTCTCTGAAGATCAAGCACAATAACGTTTTGGGGTATTTCATCGAAACGCCCAGCACCCATGCGGAAAAAATGTTGTCTGCGCCCTTGTCAGAGACGTTTATTCACCGCCAGACGACGGCCAATCAGGTGCGCTTTACCACGGTCGAACTCTCCGAAATGGAGACCAGGATTCTCAACGCGGGCGGGCGGGCGTTGGAGATCGAAAAGCGGTTGTTTGAAACTCTGCGCAACCACGCTCTCAAACACGCCGCCGATATCGCACAGGCGGCTGGTGGTTTATCAGAACTCGATTTGACGGCAGCCCTTGCCGAGCTCGCAACGACGGAAAACTGGAGCGCGCCAAAAATCGACGATTCCCGCGCTTTTGCCATTGAAGGCGGCAGGCATCCGGTTGTCGAAAATGCGCTGCAACGCAGCTCGGGCGATCCCTTTATTGCCAATGATTGTGATCTGAGTGCCGAGGCAGGGGCTGCGAATATCTGGCTGCTCACCGGTCCGAACATGGCGGGTAAATCGACGTTTCTGAGGCAAAATGCGATCATCGCCCTGCTCGCGCAGATGGGCAGTTTTGTACCCGCAAACTCCGCCCATATCGGCCTGATCAGCCAGCTGTTCAGCCGGGTCGGGGCGTCGGATGATCTCGCGCGGGGTCGTTCGACTTTTATGGTCGAAATGGTCGAAACCGCCGCGATCCTTAACCAAGCGGATGACCGCGCCCTCGTTATTTTGGATGAAATCGGGCGGGGTACGGCGACCTATGACGGGCTGTCGATTGCCTGGGCAACGCTGGAACACCTGCATGACGTCAATCGCAGTCGCGCGCTTTTTGCCACGCATTATCACGAGATGACAGCGCTGGCCGGGAAGCTGCCAGGTGTCGACAATGCGACGGTCACCGTGAAGGAGTGGGAAGGCGAAGTGATCTTCCTGCATGAGGTGAAGCGCGGCGCGGCGGACCGCTCTTATGGGGTACAGGTGGCTCAATTGGCAGGGCTGCCCGCGGCGGTGATTGCCCGCGCGCGTGTCGTGTTGGAAGCCCTTGAGAAAGGCGAACGTGAAGGCGGCGCCACGCAGAAAACACTGATCGACGATTTACCGCTGTTTTCGGCCAGACCGACACCGCAAGCCGCGCCTGCGAAATCGTCGTTGCTTGAAGAGCGGCTATCGGCAATCCACCCGGACGAGCTTACGCCGAAGCAGGCGCTGGAGATGCTCTATGCGCTTAAAGAGGCGGCTAAGAACTGATCGTACCTTAACTTTTAGGCATCGAGGACACGCCGACCTGCGCAGGGCGCAGCAAGCGGTCATGCAGCATGAAACCTTCGGCTGCGACCTGAATGATGTCACCTGCCTTCGTACCAGGCACGGGAGCTTCGAACATCGCCTGATGGTGTTGCGGATCAAAACGATCCCCAACATGGGGCGCAATCACCTCAATACCGTGCTTTTTGAACACGCTCAGAAGCTCGCGCATGGTCAGCTCAATGCCCTCAATCAAGGCGGAATTCGACCCCTTTTGCTCTTCGGTGATGGTCTCCAGCGCGCGTTTCATATTGTCATAGACCGGCAACATGTCGCGCGATAGTTTGGAACCACCGTAATTTTCCGCTTCACGACGGTCGCGATCCGAACGCTTGCGCGCGTTTTCCGCATCCGCCAAAGCCCGCATGAAACGGTCCCGCAATTCATCGCGTTCCGCGCGGACCTGCTCTAACTCCATTTCTTCATCGTCAATCTCTGCCATTTCCTCTGCATAGGCTTCCGCCTCTGCGTCCTCAATGTCGTCCAGAAACTCGTTATTCTTGGGTTCGGCCATTTTTCACCTCTAGCTCCGGTCTGAGATCAGCTTTCCAACCAGCTGCGCCGTGTAATTCACAATCGGCACAATGCGTCCATAATTCAGTCTCGTGGGACCAATGACCCCAACGGCACCAATGATCTTACGATCAGCGTTCATATATGGGGAAACCACCAGAGAGGAACCCGAAAGTGAAAAAAGTTTGTTCTCAGAACCAATAAAAATGCGCACACCTTCGCCACCCTCGGTCAATTCGAGGAATTCGGCGATGTCACGTTTGCGTTCGAGGTCATCAAACAGGCGTCGGATGCGCTCCAAATCCTCGGATTCGCCGTCCTCGGTCAACAGATTCGACCGCCCCCGCACGATCAGCCGCTCGATCTGATCCCCCTCACCTTCCCAAACGGCCAGACCGCTTTGGACCAGCGCCTGAGCGAGCGAATCGATTTCCTGGCGGCGACTGGTGATTTGCGTCTGGATGCTGGTCTGCAATTCGCTCAGGGTCTTGCCCTCGATCAGCGCATTGAGGAAATTCGCCGCCTCCCGCATGGAGCTTGGCGTCTGTCCGGGAGGCGGCGTGAACAGGCGATTTTCGACGTGACCATCGGCAAACACCAACACCACCAAGGCGCGCTCCGGGGATAGCGACACGAATTCGATATGTTTGATCGGCGCCTCACGCTTGGGCGTCAACACCAGCGACGCACCATGGGTCACCCCCGATAACGCCGACCCAACACGGTCCAAAAGGCCGCTTACATCCTGCTCGTTTGATCCAAAGGTCGCGTCGATCTTTTCACGGTCGGTCTCGTCGGGATTGCCGATCTCCAGCAACCCATCGACGAACATGCGCAACCCTTGTTGCGTCGGGATTCGCCCCGCGCTGACGTGGGGGCTGTCCAGCAGCCCGAGGTATTCAAGGTCCTGCATCACGTTACGGATGGTGGCAGCACTGACCTTTTCGCTGAAATCACGCGTTAGGGTGCGCGAACCCACCGGCATGCCATCGGCCAAATACCCCTCGACCACACGGCGAAACACTTCGCGTGAGCGGTCATTCATTTCACCCAGGATATTTGGCACGTCATTCATGGGGGCATCCTACCTGATGACGCATAAAAGCATAAGGGGGGCAGATTTCAATCGGGGTTGCATATCATCACATGGGAAAGGTATCGGAGAGTATATAGAAAAGGATATAATATGCGCCCTTCAAATCGTGCTCTGGATGAAATGCGAACTGTTTCGATTGAAACAGATTTCACGAAACATGCCGAAGGGTGCGCCCTGATCAAGATGGGAGATACGCATGTGCTCTGCACCGCCACCATCGAGGACCGGGTGCCGCCCTTTATCAAAGGGTCCGGTTTGGGGTGGGTTACGGCGGAATACGGGATGCTCCCCCGTGCCACGAACACGCGGATGCGGCGCGAGGCGGCGTCGGGCAAGCAAGGTGGGCGGACGGTTGAAATCCAACGGCTGATCGGGCGCTCCCTGCGCGCCGGCGTGGATCGCGTGGCCCTTGGGGAACGTCAGATTACCGTGGATTGCGATGTGTTGCAGGCCGATGGCGGCACGCGTTGCGCGTCGATCACGGGGGGTTGGATCGCCTTGCGCCTTGCGGTGAACAAATTGATGAAAGCGGGCGATGTCATTAGCGACCCGATGCCCGATCCGGTCGCCGCGATCAGCTGTGGCATCTATGCGGGCCAACCTGTTTTGGATCTCGATTATCCCGAAGATTCCGAAGCGGGCGTGGACGGCAATTTCATCATGACCGGATCGCATCAGTTGATCGAAATTCAGATGAGCGCCGAAGGTTCGGTTTTTTCACGCGATCAGATGAACGCCCTGATGGACCTTGCGGAAAAAGGTGTTTCCGAACTGGCCGCCGCCCAAAAAGCAGCCACCTCATGAGCAGGCGGTTCGACGGCAAGCGGATCCTGATTGCCACGCATAACGCGGGGAAACTTGAGGAAATGGCGCAGCTGTTCGAGCCTTTCGGTGTGACCGTGGTTGGTGCTGCCGAAATGAACCTGGCCGAACCAGAAGAGACCGAAACCACCTTCATCGGCAACGCTCGTATCAAGGCGCAGGCGGCGGTCAAGGCCACCGGCCTGCCCGCGCTGGCAGATGATTCCGGGATTGAGGTCGAGGCACTGGACAATCAGCCCGGTGTTTACACGGCCGATTGGGCCGAAACGCCCGATGGTCGCGATTTCATTATGGCGATGACCAAGACGCACAATCTATTGGAATCGAAGGGGGCACCGCACCCCCGTCGTGCGCGGTTTCGGGCAACATTTGTGCTGGCCTGGCCCGACGGTCATGACGAGGTGTTCGAGGGTAAGGTCAACGGGAGTTTGGTTTGGCCGATGCGCGGTGCGGTCGGGCATGGGTATGATCCGATGTTCCAACCGGATGGCCACGAGATGACCTTTGCCGAGATGGACCCGGCGCAAAAGAACTGCATCAGCCACAGGGCGGATGCCTTTAGCAAACTGATCGCGGGTTGTTTTGGCTGAGGATTGGGAACAAGGCGGCTTCGGGCTTTATCTGCACTGGCCGTTCTGCGAGGCCAAATGCCCCTATTGCGACTTCAACAGCCATGTATCGCGCGCCATTGATCAAACGGCGTGGTGCGACGCTTATCTGAAAGAACTCGACCGCGCCGCCTTTGAAACACCGGGGCGCGTCTTGCAATCGGTCTTTTTTGGCGGCGGCACACCAAGCCTGATGGACCCGGACACGGCTGCATTGGTCATCGAACGGATCAAACGAAACTGGCCCTGTGCCAACGATCTGGAAATCACGCTCGAAGCCAATCCCGGTTCTGTTGAGGCCGGCCGTTTTCGCGCATTTCGCGACGGCGGGGTTAACCGAATTTCGATGGGGATACAGGCGTTGAACGATGCCGACCTCAAACGTCTCGGGCGGCTGCATTCGGTGGAGGAGGCGTTGCAGGCTTTTGAGATTGCCCGCAAAACGTTCGAACGCGTTAGTTTTGATCTGATCTATGCGCGGCAAGGTCAGGGTCTTGAGGCCTGGCAAGCCGAGCTTGAAGGGGCGTTATCCCTGGCAGTCGATCATCTGTCGCTTTACCAGCTGACGATTGAGCAAGGAACGGCATTTGGGGACCGCTATAATGCAGGGCGATTGCGCGACCTGCCGGACGAAGATCTGGGCGCGGATCTCTTTTCCCTGACCCAAGACATATGCGACCGGCACGGATTGCCCGCCTATGAAGTTTCCAATCACGCCCGTGACGGTGCCCAATCGCGGCATAACCTAATTTACTGGCGATACGGGGATTACATCGGAATTGGTCCGGGGGCGCATGGGCGATTGACGTTGAGTGGCCAGAAATACGCAACCGAATGTTATTCAAACCCTAACCGTTGGCTCAGTGCGGCATCGGATGGGGCACCGGAAAAACCCCGCGTTCGATTGTCAGCCACGGATCAGGCAAGTGAATTGCTTTTGATGGGATTGCGCCTTAAGGAAGGTGTGAACATCCAGCGCTATGAAGCACTCGCTGGCCTGCGGCTAGATCCCACCCGCTTAACAGAATTGCGGAACCTGGGAATGATCGACATCCAAAACGGCCATTTAATCGTTTTAGATCAAGGTGTTATATTACTAAATTCGGTTATTGCGAAGCTATTGGATTCTTAGCTTCCACTTAGGACACGGCATAGCTCATCCAGCTCATCCAGTGATTTATAGTGCAGCGTCATTTGGCCAGAATCCTGCCCTGTCTTGTGGTTCAGCACTACTTTCATACCCAAAGCAGCCGATAAATCGCCTTCCAGCGCCTTTGTATCAGCATCTTTAGCATCGCGCGCTTCACGGTTTGGATTTGGTTTCGACCCGCTGGATTCGTCCGCCTGTTCTTTTTTGACCAGCGCCTCAACGGCCCGTACCGACAAACCGCCCTTTACGATCTGCTGTGCGATCCTGAGCGGGTTCTCAGCGGTCACAAGCGCGCGTGCGTGACCGGCGCTCAAACCCCCTTGGCGGACCATCTCCAGAACCTCATCGGGCAAGTTCAGCAGGCGTAATAAATTGGCAATATGACTGCGGCTTTTCCCCAGTGCTTCGGCCATTTTCTCCTGCGTATGACCAAAGCGATCCATCAGTTGGCGATATCCAACCGCCTCTTCTATCGGGTTCAGATCAGCGCGCTGGATGTTTTCGATGATTGCAACTTCCAGCACCTCAACATCGGTGAAGCTTCGAATGACCGCGGGCAACGCATGCAATTTTGCAATTTGGGCGGCACGCCACCGACGTTCGCCCGCAACGATTTCATATCGCCCCTCGTGCAAAGCCCGTAGAATCAGTGGCTGGATGATGCCCTTCTCGCGGATCGACGCTGCAAGGTCTTCCAAATCCGCCTCTGCAAATCGTTTTCGGGGCTGATCGGGATTTGGTGAAATCTGTTCGATAGGTATAAGCTTTTCTGCTGAGGACGGTCCAGCACTCGTCGCGCGCTCCGTCTCTGCAACGTCTGACATCAAAGCCGACAAGCCCCGACCAAGGCCTCGTTTGCGGTCTACTCCACTCACCATCTCATCCCCCTAAGCAACTTTTTGTGTGTTTTTGGTCAGCACTTCCTGTGCCAAAGCGCGATAAGCCACAGCGCCCTTTGATCCCGTGTCATAAGACAGAACCGGCATGGCAAAAGATGGGGCTTCACTAACGCGGACATTTCTTGGAATTCTCGTCGCAAAAACCAAATTTCCAAGATTGTCCCGCGCGTCCTGCTCCACCTGCATCGACAGGTTGTTACGCTGGTCATACATGGTCAGAACAACCCCTTCGATACGCAGATCCCGGTTCCCCGTTTGGCGGACCTCTCGAATGGTCAACATGAGCTGTGAAAGACCTTCCAGTGCGAAAAACTCACTTTGGAGCGGCACAAGGACAGAATGAGACGCGATCATCGCGTTCACCGTCAGCAGATTAAGCGACGGCGGGCAATCGATCAATATGTAGTCGAATTGAAACAAATCCATCGCGGTTTGGCGAAGTGCGTCATGCAAAAGAAAGCTACGCTTTTCGTTTGAAATCAATTCGATATCGGCTGAGCTCAGATCGATCGTCGCAGGTATAATCATAAGCCCAGGTGTTATCGTCGGGAGAATTATTTCCGACAAATCCACATCATCAAGTAACAGGTCATATGTCGTTAATGCGCGGCTCTCAACTTCAATGCCCAGCCCGGTCGACGCGTTGCCCTGCGGATCCAAATCGACAACCAGCACTTTCTGTCCGAATTCAACCAGTGCAGCGGCCAAATTGATCGTGGTTGTCGTCTTGCCAACACCACCTTTTTGATTGGCAATTGAAATGATTTTCGGTCCAATGGGACGTGATAAATCAGACAATCTGGATATCCCTTATCTCAAGTATTGCTGCGTCCGGATTTGTGTTACTCTTATGCGCGATCACATCAAAAGACCATGATTCACGTGCGATGTTGACCTCTGCCTCCCATGTTTTTCCCTTGTGCAGTAGTGCACACCCTCCCCGTTTCATGTGCCGGTCAGCATAACCAAGCAACCCTGTCAAATCCGTCAAAGCACGTGCAGAAAGAATATCACATTCGAGCGGAGCCACTTTCTCGATACGTGCGTTGATAACTGTGGTTTCGAGGCCCAACTCTCGACTGGCGTTGCGCAGGAATGTCGCTTTGCGCGTATCACTTTCGATCATCGTTACATGACGTTCAGGATACGCCTGTTGCGCCAGAATTGCCACAACGATCCCAGGCAATCCGCCTCCACTACCAAGATCTACCCATTTTTCCCAGTGACCAGCATAATCATACACCTGAGCAGAATCCCATATATGTCTGTTGTTGATTTCAGAAACACTAGATTTGGATATTAGATTTATGGTTTGGTTCCACTTTTTAAGAAGACACACATAGAAATCAATTTTATCCAATGTTTCACGTGAAACATCTTCTCCAAGTAAGTTCATGCTGATTTCAGTCGCTTGAATTGCCGCAATTTTATCGAAACCAGCGTTAATGCGGCAGGAGTAACCCCCTCAATCCGCGCCATTTGAGCAATCGTTCGAGGACGAGACGCATTAAGCTTAGTTTTCATTTCGTTTGAGAGGCCATCCATATCGTCATATTCAAAATCACCTGGAATGACTTGGGCTTCGTCTTTATGAACAAGTTCTATCTCTCTTTTCTGGCGATCAAGATAATTTGCGTAAACAGCCTCTTTTTCTAGCTGTTTCTGAGTTTCAATTTCGACCGCTTCCAATGAAGGGTCCATTTTTTGAAGGTCTGAAAATGAGACTCCCGGAAAAGCCAGCAGCTGCATTCCCGTTCGTCTTTCGCCGTCTTCATTAATTTTTAGACCAACACGAGCGGCCTCTTTGGGAGTGAATGTCTGATATTCCAAATTACCACGCGCTTTTTCAAGCTTCTCAATTTTGGATCGATATGACGCTTGCCTTTCTTGGCCCACACACCCCAAATCAATACCAACACCTGTCAAGCGTTGGTCTGCGTTATCTGCACGGAGTGAAAGACGAAACTCTGCCCGAGACGTAAACATCCGATAGGGCTCAGTAACACCGCGAGTCGTCAGATCATCAATCATGACACCAATATAGCTATCCGCCCTCGAAAACTGTATGGAATCCTTGCCTTGCGCTTCCAGCGCGGCATTCAGACCGGCAACAATCCCCTGAGCAGCGGCTTCCTCGTAACCTGTCGTGCCGTTAATCTGACCCGCTAGGTATAAACCCGGAACGCTTGAAGCAGAGAGACTGCTATTTAGGGCGCGGGGATCAACGTAATCATATTCAATTGCATATCCCGGTTGAACAATTTTAACATCTTCTAGCCCCACAATTGAACGAACGTACTCAATTTGGACATTTTCCGGCAATGACGTTGATATTCCATTCGGATAAATTGTGGTCGTAGAAAGGCCTTCCGGTTCCAAAAATATGAGATGGGACTCCTTATCAGCAAAGCGAACTACTTTATCCTCGATTGAGGGGCAATATCTTGGCCCAACCCCTTCTATCCGGCCACCATACATTGACGATTTCGTTAGGTTATTCCTAATAATCTCATGGGTTTGCGCATTTGTATGGGTAATACCGCAAGAAACTTGACGGGCCTGAGTTGCGTTGGTCAGAAAAGAGAAAAACGTCGGCGATTCATCGCCCGGTTGCGCCTCCAACCCTTCCCAATTTATCGTTTCCCCATCTAGCCGTGGGGGCGTTCCGGTTTTTAAACGCCCGAGCGAAAAACCAAAGTCGTCAATTCGTTTCGCGAGCCTGTCACTAGACCTGTCACCCATCCGCCCAGCAGAATAAGACACATCGCCAATATGAATTATACCTCGAAGAAAAGTCCCTGTGGTTAATACAACACTTTTAGCGCGGATGGCACTCCCATCATCAAGAACGACGCCTCTTACACGAGGACCCTCCATCACAAGATCGACAACCTCTCCGACGATAACCTCTAGGTTTTCTTGCCCTTTCGTGGCCTTAATCATCTCGTTCTGGTATATTTGCCGATCTGACTGCGCGCGGGGCCCTTGAACTGCGGGGCCCTTGCGACGATTCAAAAGTCGAAATTGAATCCCAGCCTTATCCGCAATACGACCCATCACACCATCCAATGCGTCGATTTCTCTCACCAGGTGCCCCTTACCAAGACCCCCAATTGCCGGATTACAGGACATCACCCCAATACCATTTTGGCTCATCGTCACCAAAACAGTATCAACACCCATTCTAGCCGCCGCGTGCGCAGCCTCTACGCCCGCATGTCCCCCGCCAACAACCAATACATCAAAATGTTTCACGTGAAACACTCCATTATTTACCCAAGCAAAAACTTGAGAATATTTCGTCCAAGAGATTCTCAACATCCACCCGGCCTACGAGCAGCTCAAGCGCATTTACAGCGCTCCGAAGTTCTGCCGACGCCAGATCGTAATTATCTGGACCTTTCGACAAAATCTCCGACGCACAGATCAACCCTTCGACAGATCGCTGCATCGCCGTTCTATGTCTCTCATGAGTAGCTATACCAGCCACCGAAGCCCTGTCCATCAGAACATTCTGAACTCTCAGAACCAATTCGCTAACACCTTCACCGCTCTTTCCAGAAACACCAGGAATTCCAATTACAGGGTTTTCGTCGATCTTAGGAAGAAGAACGATGTCATCCTCTTCCGGTTCCAACATTGATTTATCACCCTGATTTTGCAGAAAGACCCGTAAATCCGCGGCACGCGCTCGATCAATCGCCCGCGTTACACCGATATTCTCGATCTCGTCCTCTGTGGCCCTCAGACCAGCGGTATCCAGAAACGTAACGGGCAACCCATTCAAATCCATGCGCACCTCTATCACATCCCGTGTTGTTCCCGCTATTTCGGATGTGATCGCTGCTTCCCGGCCCGCGAGTCGGTTCAGAAGTGTTGATTTGCCGGTATTAGGTGCCCCTACCAAAGCCACCTCAAACCCTGTTCGTATCCGTTCCGCTACAAAACTACCTGCAATTTCTTCAGAAATACCAGAAATGACATTGGCCAAAAGACCCTTAACTTCTGGGCTGACATCGACCGGAACATCTTCATCGGTAAAATCAATCGTCGCTTCAAGCAAGGCAGCAGCCCGAATGAGGTCGGCACGCCAGATTTCTATCTTCTCACCCATCACGCCAGACAGTACCCGAACGGCCTGTTTCCGCTGTGATTCCGTTTCTGCTGCAATCAGATCTGCCAGACCTTCAACCTGAACAAGGTCAAGCTTCTCATTCTCTAAGGCACGACGGGTGAACTCTCCCGGCTCCGCCATCCGCAGATCACTGTGCCGTGACAACTCGGCCAGCACGACGCGTACCGCTGCGACACTTCCATGGACATGATATTCAACAACGTCCTCACCGGTGAAACTCCGCGGTGCCTGAAAACAAATCACCAGCGCATGATCAAGCAAACCGCCTTTGTGATCTCTTAAACTGCGGGTGACGGCGTACCGTGGTTCCGGCAAATTTCCACACAGCAAACGCGCGGAATCCCAGGCCTTTGGCCCCGATACACGGACCACGGACACGCCGGCTTTACCTTGTGCTGACGCGAGAGCAAATATCGTATCCATGTATTAAATCACTGTTATATAACAATAAATTATGTATTCATAGAATCGAAGAAGTCCGAATTTGTCTTGGTTTGTTTTAACTTGGAGATCAGGAACTCAATTGCATCGGTCGTGCCCATCGGGTTCAAAATACGGCGCAACACGAATGTTTTCTGCAAATCAACCTTATCGACAAGCAGCTCCTCCTTGCGGGTACCAGATTTGAGAATATCCATCGCCGGGAACACCCGCTTGTCTGCAATTTTCCGATCCAACACGATCTCCGAATTACCCGTTCCTTTGAACTCTTCGAAAATCACCTCGTCCATTCTGCTACCTGTATCAATCAGGGCCGTCGCAATGATCGTCAGCGAACCGCCCTCTTCAATATTACGTGCGGCACCAAAAAAGCGCTTGGGTCGTTGCAGGGCATTTGCGTCAACACCCCCCGTCAAAACCTTACCCGAGGACGGTACAACGGTATTGAAGGCCCGCCCTAAACGCGTGATGGAATCCAGCAAAATCACAACATCCCGCTTGTGTTCCACAAGGCGTTTGGCTTTCTCGATCACCATATCGGAAACGGCGACATGGCGCGTCGCGGGCTCATCAAAGGTCGATGACACAACCTCACCTTTCACGGACCGCTGCATGTCGGTGACCTCTTCGGGCCGCTCATCGATCAGCAGGACGATCAAATAACATTCCGGGTGGTTCTTCTCGATTGAATTCGCAATGTTCTGCAAAAGCACGGTTTTACCGGTGCGTGGCGGGGCCACAATCAGGGAACGTTGTCCTTTACCGATCGGGGCCACCAGATCGATAATCCGCGCCGAGCGGTCTTTGACCGTCGGATCCTCGACTTCCATCGTCATCCGCTCATCTGGATAGAGCGGCGTCAGGTTTTCAAAAGCAACTTTATGGCGCGCCTTCTCTGGCTCCTCAAAATTGATCTTGGTGACATCAATCAGCGCAAAATACCGCTCGCTATCATCCGGTGCCTTAATCACACCTTCGATGGTGTCCCCCGTGCGCAGCGAGTGTTTACGCGCCATCTCTGGTGAGACATAAATATCATCCGGACCTGGCAAATAATTGGCCTCTGGCGACCGCAAGAACCCAAAACCATCCTGCAAGACTTCCAACACACCATCCCCGGAAATCTCCCACCCTTCATCCGCGCGCTCGCGCAGAATCTGGAACATCATCTCACCCTTGCGCATCGTGGAGGCGTTCTCGATCTCCAATTCCTCAGCCATGGACAAAAGATCTTTGGGGCTTTTGCGTTTCAGATCCGCGAGGTTCAATGTCTCAAGCGTTTCTGGAACATTTGATGTGTCGGTTGCGTCTAATGTCATGGGAATACCTGCGATCAACAAGCGCGTTTTGGCTGGTTGATGTATTTGTTTTGAATGTGAGGTCTGCGCCATCCCCGGACGGGGCGGTAATGATCTCTTACGGACCAGACCTCTTGGAGTCAATCATTTCAGAACCGCACCACTACCGACAGAACGATCAGGACCATCAACAAAGTGGGAACCTCATTCATCATTCTAAACTGGCGTCCGGTCAAGTTATTGGAGCCATTCATAAAATCCTTACGCCGCAAACCCAACCAGTGATGAAACAACGTCATTGCGAGCACACCACCGGCTTTTGTCCAGGGCCAGATTTCAGACCAATTAACCACACCTGGCGTAAATATGAGGCAAATCCCAAAGCCCCAGGTCGCTATCATAGCCGGATTCATGATCACGCGGAGAAGTTTAAGTTCCATCGTTTGAAATAACGCGTGGGTTTCTCCGCTTTGGCCGACCTGTTCAACGTGATAAACGTAAAGGCGCGGAAGATAGAACAACCCAGCCATCCAGGCGATGACCGACATGATATGAAATGCTTTGACCCAAGGGTACCCAAGGGCAAGAAGTTCGGTCATCTCATTCTCCCAACAGTCCTTGCCCTCTTATAATAATATAAGAAAAGATAAAGAGATGATGATTAAGTAGGGTTTCAGAATTCTGTGGATTATTGCCTTATGCCTAAACTTGTCCCGATGCGGAGATCTTTGATCACCAGCACCCGAAAATATGTAAAAATATAGAAAAATCATTATATTTCAAATATTTAAATGATGTTATATTTGCATTTTGGTTTATAAATCTGTGGATATCTCCGAACACGCGGGTTTAATCACAGGGCGTGACTTATCTTTGTGCGCATGGGTATGTTTTCTTCAAAAGCCAATGACACACCGCCAGATTTGGCCCCTTGTGAAAAACCGCAGATTTACGCAGAAGAAACTATTAATAAATCCTTAATGCTGTTCACAGGGATATCCACATGCCACACCCCTTGATCCTTGCGTCTGGTTCGGATGTTCGTGCGCAATTGCTGCGCCAGGCCTGCGTATCGTTTACCGCGCAGCCTGCCCGTGTTGACGAAGACATGATCCGCGACGCGATGCTCGCAGAGGCCGCATCCCCGCGTGATATTGCCGACACACTTGCCGAGATGAAGGCCCGAAAGATCAGCGATAAAAACCCCAACGCGCTTGTTCTTGGCTGTGATCAGGTTCTGGATCATAACGGAGACATGATGTCCAAGCCTGAAACCCCCGAGGATGCAGAGGCGCAATTGACCAGCTTGCGAAATGATCGTCACAGCCTGTTGTCCGCTGCCGTGTTGTATGAGGCGGGCAAACCGGTCTGGCGCCACGTTGGACAGGTGCGCTTGCGCATGCGCAATGCCAGTGATGCCTATATCAAAGGGTATGTCGCGCGGAATTGGGAGAGTATTCGCCATTCCGTTGGGGCCTATAAACTCGAAGAAGAAGGCGTACGCTTGTTTACCCGGATTGAGGGGGATTATTTCAATGTGCTGGGGTTGCCGCTCTTGGAACTACTGGCCTATTTAACATTGCGTGGAGATTTGGAACAATGACGCAGAGATTGGCGAAAATCCCTCTGGCTGGTGTCATTGGCGCCCCGATTGCTCATTCAAAATCGCCGCTGCTTCATGGGCATTGGCTTAAAAAATATGGGATCAAGGGGTTTTATATCCCGATGGAAGTTGCCAGCACCGATTTACGTAACGTTCTGACTACCCTTCCCAAGGCCGGTTTTGTCGGTGTAAACGTCACCATTCCGCATAAAGAAGCGGTATTTGAAATCGCGGATGTGATCAGTGACCACGCCAGATTGATCGGGGCGGCAAATACGCTGGTTTTTTCCGAGGATGGCAAAATCCATGCGGATAATACCGATGGCTACGGTTTTCTGGAAAACCTGAAAACTGGCGCACCGAATTGGGATCCCTCGCTTGGACCAGCGGTTGTCTTGGGTGCGGGAGGCGCTGCGCGTGCCGTGATCATGTCCTTGCTCGATGCAGGTGTTCCGCAAATTATGCTGACTAATCGAACACATGCGCGGGCGGAACAGCTCGAGGGGGACTTTGGCAATCGGGTTAAAAGCGTGCCATGGGAGCAAGCCGGTGACGTGCTGGACGCGGCAAACCTGCTCGTGAATACCACCTCCCTCGGTATGGTTGGAAAACCTGAACTCGCCGTATCGCTGGACCGTCTTGAGCCCTCCACCGTGGTGACGGATCTTGTCTACACCCCTTTGCAAACGCTCCTTTTGACTGCGGCTGATCAAAAAGGATGCGTTACCGTCGATGGGCTTGGTATGTTGTTGCATCAAGCGGTCCCCGGGTTTGAACGCTGGTTCGGTCACCGCCCGGTTGTGGATGCCGATACCCGTGCCGCCGTGTTGATATGACGTTCAAACTCGGCCTCACCGGATCGATCGGGATGGGCAAATCCACCACGGCACAGCTTTTTTCAGAGGAAGGCTGCGGTTTGTGGGACGCGGATGCGGCGGTGCACCGGCTCTATGACGTCGGCGGTGCTGCGGTTGGCCCGCTTGGCGGTGTCTTTCCAGCGGTCATTGAAAACCGGCAGGTGTCCCGCGAAAAGTTACGTGCCTTGCTCCGCGAAAACCCGGATGCGCTGAAGAGCATAGAGGTCATCGTCCATCCGCTTGTCGCGCAGGACCGTAACGCGTTTCTCGCCAAAACCACGGCAGACATCGTTGTTTTGGACATCCCGTTATTGTTCGAAACCGGGGGCCACACCGAAATGGATGCCGTCGCCTGCGTGACTATCCCGCCCAAAGAGCAAAAGGCGCGCGTGATGGCGCGCGGGACAATGACGCGCGAAGCGTTTGAGCATATTTTGTCACAGCAAATGCCGATTGAGGAAAAATCCGCCCGATCAGATTTTGTGATTGTCACGGATACGATTGAAAATGCCCGGTCACAGGTTCAAGATATCGTAAGACAGATCAGAGAGAGAATAGGCGATGCGTGAAGTTGTCCTTGATACAGAAACCACCGGGTTTGATCCGCAATCCGGCGACCGGATTGTTGAGATCGGTGCGGTGGAATTGATGGGGCATATGGCGACGGGCAAAACATATCATCAATACATCAACCCTGAACGCGCCATGCCCGAAGAGGCGTTTCAGGTGCATGGGCTGGGTGATGAATTCCTGCGCGACAAGCCCAAGTTTGCCGAAGTGGGTCAGGCGTTTCTGGACTTCATCGGCGATGCGAAACTGATCATCCATAATGCGGCCTTTGATATCAAATTCCTGAACGCGGAATTGAAATGGATGGGCTTGCCACAAATTCCGTGGGAGCAAGCCATCGACACTCTGGAGATGGCGCGCAAACGGTTCCCAGGCTCGCCGGCCTCGCTGGACGCGCTTTGCCGTCGGTTCAACATCGACAATGGCGCGCGCACCCTGCACGGCGCGCTGCTCGATAGTGAAATTCTGGCGGAGGTTTATCTGGAGTTAATCGGCGGTCGTCAGCCCGATTTTGGCCTCTCCACGCGATCAGGTTCCACATCGGGCGCGGACGGCGATGACTGGACCCCGCGTCCCCGCGCAACGCCTTTGAAGCCGCGCATTACTGAAAAAGAGGCCGCCGCCCATGCCGAATTTGTGGCAAAACTGGGCGACGACGCTTTGTGGCTTAAGGGCTGAAGATCAGGCGTCAGCCCTTGGTGCATCTTCGCTCTGGCGACGGGCCAGTTCGTTGCGATAAAGCGCCAGGAAGTCGATGTTTTCCAGATTGAGCGGTGGGAAACCGCCATCGCGGGTCACATCGCTGACCACACGGCGCAGGAACGGGAAGATCATCCGCGGGCATTCGATCAGCAGGAACGGATGCAACTGGTCTTCGGGCACGTTCTCGATGTGGAAAATACCGGCATAGTCAATTTCGAGCACAAAAAGCGTCGTGTCGCCGTCCTTTGCCTTTGAGGTCACGTTTAGCTTAATGGAGGTTTCATATTGATTGTCTGCGCTGCGCTTTTTGGCGTCCAGGTTGACCTGAACCTGAACGTCGGGCGTGACGTCAGCGGGCGCGCCCTTCTGGGCCATGATGTTCTCAAAAGACATATCACGAATGAATTGTCCCAGGACGCGCATTTGTGGTGCTTGTTGTGGTGCTTCGGCTTCGGCCATGAGTGACTCCTAAAGTGTAAAATAAATCGGGCGAGCCTTAACAGCTTGAAATGGGGTTCTCAATGGTCTGACCATTTTGACGGTCCCTTGATTTCATCAACATCCGGTGTGACTTCGGAATATTCGCCATCAATGATATCGCCGTTCTGATTACGCCTTTGACGGGGACCGGTATCGAAGGTCTGCACATTGACGCGCGCCCTGATAGCTTTGAACACCGCCGTGCGAAAAGCCGGTACGAGCAGCAGAAACCCAAAGGCGTCGGTAAAAAAGCCCGGTGTCAGCAAAAGTGCGCCGGAAAAGAGAATCATCGCCCCATGCACCAAAGGCTCAGTGGGATCGCGCAAATCTGAAAACGACGATTTCAATTTATTGATCGCCATAAGCCCCTGATTTCGCACAAGCCAGGTGCCAAGGATTGCGGTAAAAACCACTGTGATCAGCGTCCAGCCCAGACCGATCAGACCGCCGACCTGAATAAACAAGGCGATTTCGATCAGGGGAACCGCAAGAAAAGCGATAAATAGCCACATTTTGATACTTCCTTTCGTCCACGACGCAGTGGACTTGACCACGTGCCACACCTACATAAGAGGTAACAACGTCTGTTTCCATGATTTACCCCATATGAGGTTCCTATGAATTCGTCCCTGATACAGCTTTTGGTGCTGGCCGGCATTGCTGTTTTTCTGATTTTACGTCTGAAAAACGTGCTGGGAACACGGGATGGTTTTGAAGCCCCGCCCGCGAAACTGCCAACCAACACAAATGAACGCAAACATGACTTTGAAGTCATTGAGGGCGGGCCGGATCTGGATATCGTCGATCACGTAGATGAAAACAGCCCCGCGGCGCGCGCACTTGCCGAGATGAAAAGGATTGAGCCTTCGTTCAGCGTCACGGATTTTCTGGGCGGCGCGCGCGGTGCCTATGAAATGATCGTGATGGGGTATGAAAACGGCGAATTGGCTGAAATTCAGCCGTTTTTGGCCGAAGATATTTACGAATCCTTCGTTGACGGAATTGCAGCACGCGAAGATCAGGGCCTTACCGTGGAGGCGAATTTCATCGGCGTACGTGAGCTGAAACTGGTGGATGCAACCTTTGATGAGGACAATCACGAGGCCGAATTGACCATCAGATTTGTGGCCGAGCTGACCTCCGCTGTGCGCAACAGCGAAGGCGAGATCATTGACGGCAGCACAACCGAGTTGAAACGGCAGAAAGACACCTGGAGCTTTGCCCGCGCGATGGGGACAAATGATCCCAACTGGTTGCTCGTTTCCACCGACGCATGAAGCCCGCAGGTGCGGCGGCGTTTTTGGCAGGGCTGGTCATAATGACTGGCTTCGTTGATGCCGAAACGCGTGTCAGCCTTTTGTCCTTTGATGATCTGGAGGGCTGGCAAGCGGACGATCATGCAGCGGCTTTCGAGACGTTTCAAAATACCTGTCTGGACATGGATGATCCCGATTGGCGCGCGGTCTGTGCCTATGCAACCTCCAGGCCCGACCCAAAGGCCTTTTTCGAATTGCTGTTTCGCCCGGTGTTGATCGAGGACGGTGATCCCATGATCTTCACCGGGTATTTCGAACCTGAATTGACGGGCTCGCGGGTTCAAACGGCGCGTTTCAAATATCCCATCTATGCGATGCCACCCGAAGCCAGGGACACGAAACTCTGGTACTCTCGCCGTCAGATCCTTGAGGGTTCCATGATGCAAGACAGAGGTTTGGAAATCGCCTGGGTCGATGATCCGGTTGAGCTGTTTTTTTTGCAAATTCAGGGGTCTGGGCGGGTTAACCTGCCGGACGGCGAAAAACTGCGCGTGGGCTACGCAGGGGCGAATGGTCACGGCTATCGCTCCATCGGGGCCGAATTGGTACGTCGTGGCACTTATGATCCGCATCAGGTCAGCGCCGAAGTCATCAAGAATTGGGTACGGCGCAATCCGGCTGAGGGCCGTGAGTTGCTGTTTCACAACGCCTCTTTTGTCTTTTTCCGGGAGGTCAGCGAAGTGCCCGCGGATAAGGGGCCATTGGGTGCGATGAACCGTTCGGTGACGCCGATGCGCACCATTGCGGTTGATCCGAAACACACGCCTCTGGGCGCGCCGGTCTGGATCGAGAAGGCGGGTCAAAGCCCAATACGTCGTTTGATGATCGCGCAGGATACCGGGTCGGCGATCAAAGGGGCGCAGCGCGCGGATATCTTTTTCGGAACGGGCAAAGAAGCCGGTCGTGCGGCCGGAAAGTTGAAAGATCCGGGGCGCATGGTCGTATTGCTGCCGATACAGCGCGCTTATGCGATGGCACCCGAGGATGGGTTGTGACACGGCGCAAACTGTCAAAGGATGAGGTCGCGCTATGGCGAAGGGTGGCGGAACGCACGGAGGCTTTGGAGCAGCGCAGCAATTTTGATCCCGACGCCTATGCACCCCAACCCAATACGGCGCTCCCGTCCCGGCAAAAAACCGATTTTACCAAGCTGAACGCCGGATTTCCGCCCAAGCCTGAGGCGCGCAGGAATACCATGAACCTTGCGCCCTCCCTCCCCGATCAACTGCGCCAGATGCCGGTCCAGATGGATCGCAAGACTTTCGGCAAGATGAACCGTGGCAAGATCAAACCCGAGGGGCGCATTGATTTACATGGGATGACATTGGATCGCGCGCATACGGCGCTGACAAGCTTTATCCTGCGGGCAAACGGTTCCGGCAAGCGGTTGGTCCTGGTCATCACGGGCAAGGGCAAGAACCGCGATGAAGGCGGGCCGATCCCGGTGCGGTTTGGCGTGCTGCGCCATCAGGTGCCGCAGTGGTTGAATACGCCGCCGCTGGCCTCGGCGGTGATGCAGGTCAGTGAGGCGCATATTAGCCACGGGGGCGGCGGTGCCTATTATGTTTATCTCAGGCGTCGCCGCTAGGCAGGTCGCGTTGAAACCGGAAGATCCCGAGGCCCGCCAGTAGCGCCCCGGCAAAATAGAACATTGCTATTGCGACCATCTGGTCGGGGAAAACGATACCGACATCAATCAATGCGCCGGTGATCCCCGGCCCGATAGCGGAGCCGAAAACCATCAGTGCGGCGGCGGCGGCCTTGATCGCGCCGAGGTGTTTCGTGCCGTAAAATACCGCCCAGAAGGCGGTTGTTGCGGGGCCTTGCATGCCTTGGCCGATACCGAAAATGACAAGCCCGACACCCGCCATGAAAATTGTATCGGCAGAGGCCAGCACGATAAACGACACCCCAAAAGGCACCATCTGAAACGGCACGATCCATTTCACGCCAAACCGGTCGATGGCCCAGCCGGTGAGGAAGGTAAACGCAATGGTTGCCAGCGTGTAGATCGGCATCAACGCGACATAGGACCCAAGGCTCCAGCCTTTCACCTCGGTCAGGTGGACCTGATGAAAAAATAACGCGGTCCCAAAGGCAGCGGGGCCTAAAATGAGCGGAATGAGGCAATAAAACAGCGGATGGTGCAGAAGTTCCCGGCGGGTCCAGTGCTTATTACGCATCCCAAAGCGTTGCGTGCTTTCAGCGAGCGATTGGGGTGTGCGTTCGAGCCGCAACAGAACCTGCATGACCGGAATGGTGGCGAGCACGCAGACAGCCGCCAAAACCCAAAGATATCGCCAGTCAAACACCGTCAGCAGAGCGACGAAGAGGATTGGCAACAGCGCTTGCCCGACAGCGAAGCCCATAGAGGAGATCGAAATCGCCCGCCCCCGTGTGGCTACGAACCATCGCGACATGGCCACCGCACCCAATTGGGACATCATCCCCTGGCCTGTGAGGCGCAGGGCGAAAACGACGAGGATCAGCAAAAAACCGTTCGGCACAAGCGCCATGGTGATGCAGGAAGCCGAGAGCAAAATCATGACGCCCAGCGAGAGGTTTTTGACCCGGAACCTGTCGGTCAATGCGCCCGCCCAGATCATCGTGATCGCGGAAAGCGTCGTGCCGATCGTATAGATGCCGCCCCAGCTGCCATCGGTCAGCGAAAAGGCTGTTTTGATTTCACCCGCAAACAGCGAGATGAAATAGGTTTGCCCGAAGGACGATGTGAAGGTGAGCAAAAACCCGGCCGTCAGGAACAGCCGGTTTTCGACAAGGAAACGAAGATACCCCATCCGTTCGGTTTCGCAGGCAAAATCCGAAATTGGAAGTGTTAAAGCATGTAGCGGCTGATATCCGTAGACTGCGTCAATGCGCCGAGGTTTGCCTGCACGAATGCCGCGTTCACGACAACGGCGTCGCCTTCGCGGTCCGGTGCGTTGAAGGACAACTCCTCGAACACGCGCTCCATCACGGTATAAAGCCTGCGCGCGCCGATGTTTTCGACCGACTGGTTGACGTCTGCGGCGATCTTGGCCAGGGCGGCGATACCATCCTCTTCAAAGCTGACAGTGACTTTTTCAGTGCCCATCAGAGCGGTGTATTGCAGGGTCAGCGCGTTATCGGTTTCCGTCAGAATGCGTACGAAATCCTCCTCCGTGAGGGCGCGCAATTCAACGCGGATCGGCAGGCGGCCCTGTAATTCAGGCAGTAAATCAGACGGTTTGGCGATATGGAACGCGCCGGAGGCAATGAACAGCACATGATCGGTTTTGACCGGCCCGTGTTTGGTGCTGACGGTGGTGCCCTCGATCAGGGGCAGCAGATCGCGCTGCACGCCTTCGCGGCTGACATCGCCACCGCGCGCGTCCGAGCGTGCACAAACCTTGTCGATTTCATCTAGAAAAACGATACCGTTTTGCTCCACGGCCTCAATGGCGGCGCGGGTGACGGTTTCATCATCGAGCAATTTATCGGCCTCTTCCGAGATCAGCACGTCATAGCTTTCGGACACTTTTAACCGTTTGCGCGTGGTGCGCCCGCCCAGTGCTTTCCCGAACAGATCGCCGATGTTCATCATACCCATGCCACCTTGCTGACCGGGAATATCCATCATCGGGAATGGGTTAGAGGTATCGGCCACCTCAAGGTCGATCATCTCGTTGTCCAGCTCGCCCGATTTGAGCTTTTTGCGGAACATTTCGCGTGTGCCTTCGCGGGCATCCTCCCCGGCGATGGCGTCGATCACGCGTTCTTCCGCGGCGTGGCGGGCACCTGCTTTGACGTCCTCGCGCATGTGGTCGCGGGTCATGGCAATGGCGTTATCGACCAGATCGCGGATGATCTGTTCCACGTCACGGCCAACGTAACCGACTTCGGTGAATTTGGTGGCTTCGACCTTGAGAAACGGCGCGCGCGCCAGTTTGGCCAGACGGCGGCTGATTTCGGTTTTGCCGACGCCGGTGGGCCCGATCATCAGGATATTTTTGGGATAGACCTCGTCGCGCAGATCATCGCCCAATTGCTTGCGCCGCCAACGGTTGCGCAGGGCGACGGCGACCGCCCGTTTGGCGTCCTTTTGGCCGATGATGAACCGGTCGAGTTCTGAAACGATTTCGCGGGGGGTCAGGTCGGTCATGAAGAAGCCTTTGCAACATGGGAGGGCGGCAATTTTTGGAGCGGGATGAAGCCGGGCAGCAGCGCCAGGAGACGCGCGCGGATATTTTCCCAGCGCGCACCCAGAAAGAGGAGCACGATCCCGAGGAAAAAGACCGTGAACACCGCCCCATCCCCGTCAAAAATGGTAGCGGTCAGGATCACGGTGTAGCCGATGGCTGCGATCAGGAAAGACCGGCGGTCAATGATGATCGCAACCAGCGCGAAGAGCGTCAGGACCGCGACCAGCAGCGAGTTGGACCAGCCAGCGTCATTGTCGAGTAGGGACAGCGCGATGGTATTCACCAGGGCGGGCGCGGCGACGACGTGCAGCCAGAAGCCATTGGCGGAACGTCGGGTAACGCGGTGCGGGTCGGACATATCGAACATCATGGCGATGGCGAACACCACGAGCCCCAGCGCAAGTGTGATGAAGGCAAAGGGGCCGCCCGCGGAAAGCAGGAAGAGTTCCTCAGTTGAGCCGGGTGATCCGCTGCTGTTGCCCGCGATCAGGATGGCCACGCCGAAGGCCGCCAGCGCGATCAAAGCCAGCGCGAAGGGGACACGGAACCGGAGCCAGTAGGCAAAAAGCGCCAGTGTTGCGAGGATAAAGGGCAGGGGCAGGCTGCTGTTATCGCCCTGTGCGACCATGAAAAGTTCGGAGAAGGCCCCGGCGAACCCGTAAGCTGCATTGATCGCGAACATGATCGACAGCGCGATGGCGGGCGCGACCATACGGCGGCGGCGGATGAAATATTCCGACATCCCCCAGAGAGAGGCGGCGGCAAAGAGGCTGGAGAATATGAGCGTGTTTTTGAGGCTTAGCGGATCATTGGTCACGACAAACGTCACAACACCAACCCATCCAACGGCCAGAATGAGCATGCCGACGACGATGAAAATCTCGTTGAAGCCTTTGAATAATTCAAACGGTTCGTCGCCCGGCGCAAGGTTTTCACGCGCACCGCTGCGGCTGTGGGCAAGGCTCATCAGCGCGGCAGCCTGCGCTTCCGTCACGATCCCGGCGCTGACGGAGGCCCGAAGATCGTCCTGACTAATCATGCGGTGATTTTCTCCACCGTCAGATTGCCGTTTGTATAAACACAGATGTCTGCCGCAATCGCCATGGCATCACGCGCCACCTCTTCGGCGGATCGTTCGCTGTCCATCATGCCGCGTGCAGCGGCCAACGCATAATTGCCACCCGACCCGATGGCGGTGACGTCATGCTCGGGCTCCAGCACGTCGCCCGCCCCGGTGATCACGAAAATATCCTTCCCGTCCGACACGATCAGCATCGCTTCGAGCTTCTGGAGGTATTTATCCGTACGCCAGTCCTTGGCCAGTTCGACACTCGCGCGCGCCAATTGTCCCGGCGTGGCTTCGAGTTTGGTTTCCAGCCGCTCCAGCAGGGTAAAGGCATCGGCTGTGGAGCCTGCAAACCCTGCGACAATGTCAAAACCGCCGGGGCTCAGACGGCGCACTTTGCGCGCGGTGCCCTTGATCACGGTCTGGCCCAATGACACCTGGCCGTCGCCCGCAATCACGACCTCACCGGCTTTTTTGACGCCGATGATCGTCGTGCCGTGCCAGCCGGGGAATTCTGCTCGTGCCATTGGGACCTCCTTCTTGGTGTCATTCTATATGGCGCGCTGGTTTAACGGGTACAAGCCCGGTGCCACAACGGCCCCGCCAAAAACAAAGGGCGCTCCGATGGAACGCCCTCGGGGTTTCAAGTGCTAAAAGCCGTCAGATCGAGTCTTCGATCCAGCTTTGCAGCGCCGCTTTCGGCTTGGCACCGGCCATGTTGGACACGACCTGACCGTCCTTGAAAATGAACAGCGCCGGAATGCCGCGCACGCCCATTTGAGCAGGGGAATTCGGGTTGTCGTCCACGTTCACCTTGACGATCTTGACCTTGCCTTCCATCTCGCTGGATAGCTCTTCGAGCGACGGGCCGATCTGTTTACAGGGGCCACACCATTCCGCCCAGAAATCCACCACAACGGGGATGTCGGAATTCTTCACTTCGGCGTCGAATGTTTCATCTGTTACAGCAAGGGTGGCCATCGTGCGCTCCTGACAGGATATGATTAAGGCATTGTACCTATGGACGCGGTTTGGGAACGTCAAGATGCTGCGTGCTTTGCAACGCTTGCGTCACGATTTCGTGCGGCAAATGCATGAGCATCGCCGTTTTGGTCCACAGCACCGC
Source organism: Roseobacter fucihabitans (assembly GCF_014337925.2). Taxonomy (NCBI): domain Bacteria; kingdom Pseudomonadati; phylum Pseudomonadota; class Alphaproteobacteria; order Rhodobacterales; family Roseobacteraceae; genus Roseobacter; species Roseobacter fucihabitans. The sequence goes on from NZ_CP143423.1 coordinate 4,408,893, forward strand.
AGTCCGGATTTTATGATGCGGATAAATCTGTGCGAGCGCATGGGCATAGGCCCCCATCTGGCGCAAAATACCCTCTGGGCAGTTTTTGGCTTGTGCAGGGACGGTTTGGTTGGTTTTGAAATCCACCGCCAGAATTTTGGTATCGGTGATGATCAGGCGATCAATGATTCCGGCCAATCTGCGGTGGCCAATCTGCGCCGTAACGGCCACCTCAGCGAGTGAGTTATCGCTAAAAACGTTGGCAAGCTCTGCGGATTGCAATACGAAACGCGCCTCTTTTGCTGCCTCATCATGATCGGAATTGTTTGGATCAGCACTGCGTAGGGACGCCAGCGTGGCTGGCCAGTTTTGCGAGGCGGCGACGCTGAGATGTTCGAGGTATTTATGCACCAGCGTGCCATATGCTTTGGCCGCCTCTTCATCTCTGCCTTGTTCGCCGGGCAATGCCTTAGCACCGCCAAGATCGGAGGGCGAAAGCGTTTCCAATATCACCGGCGGGGAGGGTGGTGGCCGGTGAAACAGATCTTCTAAAACGACTGTTTTGGCCGCTTCCACAGGTATGTCCGCCTCGGGCAGGTCATCCCAATGCGCATGGGTGTGTCGTTTGATTGCCAGTCCCTGAAAGGTAACGTCGCGCGCGTCCATCTGGTCAAGTGCGCCATCGACGATCTGATACCAGCTGTCGTTTTGTTTGGACAACTCACCCGCCGCCGCGATGATCAGCCACTTTTCAGCCCGTGTTAGAGCCACATAAAGGAGCCGCAGGCGTTCTTCGAACTGCGTCTCTTTCAAACCATCAAGCGTGTCTGACATCACGCGGGGCATATCACTGGTGCTCGTTTTCCATACGGCATGACCGCGCATTTTCACGATGTCATCCTTGATCTGGATGTTGCGTTTGCCAGTATCGGGCAGGATCACGATAGGAGCTTCCAACCCCTTGGCCCCATGCACCGTCATGACCCTGATCTGATCCGAAGCGCTGTCGATCTGGCGTTTGATTTCGAGATCATCGGTCTCCATCCAGACCAGAAAACCGGTGAGGCTGGGGACCGCGTTGCGCTCATAGGCGAGCGCCTGAGAGAGCAGCGCGTTGATGCCGTCCTCCGCCTCATTACCGAGCCGGGAGAGCAGATTGCGGCGTCCCTTATGCCGGGTCAGAATGCGTTCGATCAGGTCATAGGGACGCAGGAAATCCACATTGGCGCGCAGATCGTTCAGCACGGCAAGGGTTTTGGGATACTGCTCCGCCCGGTTGCGCAGAGTCTGCCAGAGGTATTTTTCGTCACGCCCCTGCGCGAGGGTAAAAAGATCCTGTTCGGACCAACCAAAGAGCGGCGATCTGAGTGCGGTGGCCAGAGACAGGCTGTCCTCCGCCACGGCCAGAAAGGACAAGAGCGCGGCCAGATCGCGCACCGCCAGTTCCCCGCCCACCTTGAGCCTGTCGGCCCCGGCAATCGGCAGGTCGTGGGTTTTGCAAGCCCGGATGATTTCGGCGAATAGATCGGAACGCCGCTGCACAAGGATCAGAAAATCGCCCGCGGTCACGCGCCGTTTTGCAAGACCGCCCTCGGGCATATCGACAGGGATGGTTTGCCCGTCATTGATCATCTGCTTGATCTGGCCTGCGATCTGCTGCGCCAGAATGACCGTGTGGTGATGTTCCGAGCGGCGATCCAGCGGCTCATGCCAGACCCGGTCATCGGCGTCTTGTTGTTTTTCGACCAATGGCCAGATGTCCACGCGCCCCGGCAGGTTTTGTTTGAAGGCGATGTGTTTGGCGTCCTGGCTGAACCCGGCTGCTTCCTGATCCGCAAAGGCGGCATCGACCACATCAAGCACCGCTTCGGAGGATCGGAACGAATATCCTAATGTCAGGCTCTGAAAATCGCGTTCGCCAGCTTGCAGTTTCGATCTGAATTCCGCCTCCATCCTGTCAAATTCTTTTGGGTCCGCGCCCTGAAACGAATAGATAGATTGCTTCTTGTCACCCACGACAAACAGGGTTCGCGCTTCATCACGCGCGCCTTTACCGCTGGAAAATTCTGCGGCCAGCTTGCGAATGACGTCCCATTGCGCGGGGCTGGTGTCTTGTGCTTCGTCCACCAGAATATGGTCAATGCCGCCGTCGATCCGGAACAACACCCAGGCGGCCACGGCGGGATCGTTCAGAAGATCGCGCGCCTTGAAGATCAGATCGTCAAAATCGAGCCATCCGCGCAGCAGCTTTTGACCTTCGTAACGGCGGATGAATTGGGCGGCGAAACCCTGAAGCGCTTGTGTTTTTTCCGCGGCAATCAATGACAAACGTGGTTCGCGGGCCGCTTCCACCCGGCCCATGAAATCATCGAGCCTTTGCATATGTTCGCTCAGGACCGCTTGCGTTGGTTTTGTCGGGAAACTGCCGATTTTCGCACCAAAGGGCGATTTGGCCGTCGCCCCAAAGAGGAAAACACCCTCAAGTGCTGCAAGCGAATCATACCCTAAATCGCCAATTCGGGCGAGTTTTTCCGCGGCCTTCGTGTCCAAACCGCCCTTGTTTTGCAACGCCGGGAGGATGTCGGCGATAAGCACCGCTTCGCCGCCCAGAAACACTGAGGCACTGATACCATCGCGCGAAAGATCTGCTGGCTGATCAAAAACCTTAAGAATATCGCCCCACCCCATGGGCGTTCTGAGAAGATCGCGGTGCCCGATCACGGCGCGGGTCAGCTTGCTGAAATCCTCGCCGGTGTAATGGCGCGCGATGGCGTCGATCAACGCGGCATCCGGGCCGTCGGCCATCAGGTCCACGATTTCTGCGCGCAGCAGATCGGCGGCGCGGTCTTCGATTTCCGTAAACTGCGGGCTAACCTGCGCTTCAAGCGGAAAGCGCCTTAATAGAGACGCACAAAACGAATGGATCGTCTGGATTTTCAACCCGCCGGGCGTTTCGATCGCACGGGCGAACAGCGTGCGGGCATCGCGCAGGCGGTGCTCCCCGATGGGGCCTTCGACCCCCAACTCGCGCAGCGATGCGGTCAGGTCATCTGAGGGAAGCATCGCCCAGGCGCCGAGCCGCTTGAACAACCGGTTCTGCATCTCCGAGGCGGCGGCCTTGGTGTAGGTCAGGCAGAGGATATGTTGCGGTTGCACCCCATCCAGCAGCAAACGCGCGACCCGGTCGGTCAGGACCCGTGTCTTGCCCGATCCGGCATTTGCGGCCAGCCAGGTGGAGGCATCGGGGCGCGCCGCGCGCACCTGCGCCTCTGTGGCGTCATCACGCGGGCTCATGTCAAATCCTCCGGCACCGGATCATCCGTGGCGTCCCATTCCCCGAAACGCGCCAGCAGGTCATAATCGCCCGCGATCTTGTCTTCCTGCATCATCCGGCGCGCCGTAAACCCCTGCCCCGGTGAAAGGTAGCTATCGATCAGCTTGCGCAGATTGGCCAGAACCTCGCGCGGCGGTTCATCATCCAGAGGCGCCATGACCTCCATAGGAGTCGAGCCTAAACCGATGAAAATGGCCATCGCAACGGGGCGCACGCCCAAGGTTTCGAACGCGCCCTCCTCGATCATCGCGGCCTCGATCAGGAGTTGTTTGTCAAATGTACCTTGTTGTTTCGCGGTGGGCGGTTTCCCGGTTTTATAGTCATAGAGCAGCGCATCACCCACATCGGTCTGATCAATCCGGTCGGCCCTTGCGGTCAGCGTAAAACCGATGTCAGGCCAGACGAGTTTGCCCTTCGCCTCCTCCTCAAAGGCGCGCGGCGCGGAATAGCCGCGCCGTTCGGTTTCGCGGTCCACAAACCACTGCGCGATCTTATCGATTCGGGCCAACCACATGGCGCGGGCGGCGGGCCAGGGAACCTGATCCGCCATCACGGCTGCGGCGACCTGTCTGAGATGTTGCGGGTTGAGCAAGACCGGGTCGGCCACCGTATCCTTGATGAAACGCTCCATGATGTCATGCGCCACGGTGCCCCGCATCAAGGCATCCGGGCTTTGGACCAGCGGGCCAAGCCGGTTCAGTTTCAACACATGGCGCGCGTAAATGGCGTAAGGATCGCGGATCAGACGCTTGATTTCGGTGACGGAAAGCTGGCGTGGGCGCGTAGCAACAGGGGGGCGCGGCGAGGGGCGTTTGGCGGAGTCAACGCGCGTGACCTCCTCAAAGGCGCGCACCTTGGCCAGCCACAGATCACCGCGCGCCAGCATGGCATCCAGGGCCTCCGGTCCCCCCTGATCCCGTAAACCGGCCAGCAGGTTGCGCAGCCGATTCACCCACCGCGAAGCCACGGTTTCGGCATCATCAGAACGGATCGCACGCGTCAGCCAGACTTCCTTTGCGCCAACCGCTTGTTGGTAATCATGCGCCGACAGTCCGATGCGCCGTTCGGGAAGCAACAACCCGGCCTTGTGCCGAAGCGTGCGGTTCAGCCAGGGATCAGGCTTGGGCGCTTCGGGCCAGGTGCCATCGTTGAGACCGGCGAGGATGACCAGATCCGCGCCCTGCACCCGCGCCTCCAGCGTCCCCCAGATCATGATGTTGGGATGGGGTGCGTCGCGGTCGCGGATTTCCTCTCCCGACAGCAGCGCGCCGACCAGATCGCTGTAATCGGTCGCCGTCATCTGCGTGCCGAAAGCGGCCTGCTCTTTGAGCCCGCGCATCACGGCTTCGGCTTTTTGCCCGGCCTTCTTTTGCCAAAGCTCTCCGGGGTCCGTGCCATCCGTGCCCGCTGAGATTGTTTCCGCAAGGGCGGTATGCATGTCGACCCATTGTGCAAGTGGTCGCATCTGATCAGTGAAACACTTGCAAAGGGTATCGCCGATCCAATGCGCCCAGAGGTCGATTTTCGCCTGTTCCTCGGGATGGGCTACGGCGTTTTGCAACAGCTCGATAATGCCTTCCGGATCGGGGTATGGCAGGCCCTTGTCGCGGATGCGCAATTCGAGACGTTGTGTGTTCAGGACATGCGGGCCGCGCTCCGTGCCGCTGTGGGACAGCGGGTGTTTGAGCAGCGTGAGCAAAGCCTCGGCGTCCAGACGTCGCACGAATAGCCCGGCCACATGCCGCAGAAACCGACCCGGCGGCGACAGATGTAGCGGCGTTCCCGCGGAATCGTCTGGCAGGATTCCCCATTGATCAAGTGCTGCCGTCACCTGCCGGGTCAAAATACGGTCGGGGGTGATGAGGGCGGCGGTTTCGCCGGTCTCCGCCGCCCGGCGCAGTCGCAGCGCAATAGCAAGCGCCTCCGCGCGCGAGCTGGGCGCATCCAGCACTGTGACATCCGCGGTGGCCTGAGCGATGTTGCGTAGCTCTGCGCCTTCGGTGAGCCAGGCGTCCGTCACGGGGGCAGGGCGCAGCGACAGCGAGACAAGCGCATTGCGGGCGGCTGACGGGGGCGGGCTGTCATGCCATTCTGTCACATCGCCGCGCGCGGCATTGATTTCCGAGAGCAGTTTGTAGAACCGGAATTGCGGATGGTCTTCGGATAAAAGCGGGTCTTTGAGCTCGGACCATATCGCGGCGGGCATTTCAAAATCGAAACCCGGCAGCACCAGCGCGCCCTGCGGCAAAGCTGCGACGGCCTTCATCAGCAGCATCGTGGTGCCGCGTGATCCGGTTGACCCGGCGATGATCACCGGGTTTTTCGGCGGTGTAATCGCCCATTTCGCCGCCAGCGCCGTAACCAGCAGACGTTGGCGCGCCTCGCTGTCGGGCAGGGTCGTGGCCTCATCAAGATAGGCCTGCGCAATCTGGATGAACCGCAGCGCGCGTTGCCAATGGCCGGATTGATCGGTCACGTCCAGATTTGCGATGACCTCTGCACTGATGCCTTCGCCCTGCATTTCATCCATAAGCGCGGCGAGGCTGTCGGTCAGATCATACAGCGATGAGCGGGGCGCGAGGTCTTTTTGTTGCGTCAGGAGTTGGGACACCAACGCGATCAATTCCAACCGGCGGCGCAGAGGGGGCACCGCCGGGGGCAGGGTTATGGCGGGATCCAGCACATCGAGATCGGTCAGCAGCCGGATTTGGGGCAACAGGCAGGGGGGGCCTTCTTCAAAAAGGCTGCGCAATCTGCGTTGCATACGGCGCGTGTTCACGATCAATTGCACGCGTGCCATGGCCTCTGGGGGCTGTCCTTTCAACCGGGCCACCAACCCGCCTACAAGCGCACGCGGAAAATCGACGCCCGGCGCCACGCCAAAAATCCGGGGGTGCGCGGTGCTGTCAAACATCGCGGCGGGCCAATTGGTTTTGTGCGGTTTCAACGCCAGCAGGATGGCCGACGTCACACCAATCTCCGGGATAACTCAGCCCGAAGAGGCGATTTTCCGCATGCATCAGGTCCCATAGAACATTCAGCGAGAACTTCGTTTCGCCGATTTCGGCAAGGCGCTCTGTTTTGATGATCTGCGCGCCGCCATAGACCTGCCCCTGACCGCGTGTCAGATGGCCGTTCGGGCCAATTTGAAAATCACCCTGTCCGGCATAGCCATGCGTCTGCGCCACCGGAATACACATCAGCAAGGCGTCCATATCGTTGGGCCGCCACGCGTCCCGCAGCCATGCCAGCGGGCTGGGTCCGAGCCAAACGGCATCGGTGTTCAGGGTGAAGACCGGACCCGGACCCAAAAGCGGGAGGGCATTTCGCAGACCGCCGCCGGTATCCAGAATCTCCGGTGTTTCCAAAACGGTCTGGACCCCGGTCCCTGCAAGATGCGTTTCCAGCGGCGCGGGTTTATAGTGCATATTTGCGACAATCCGGTCGATCTCGACGCCGTTGGTTTGATCGAGGGCATAATCAATCAACGGCCTGCCCGCGACGCGCACCATGGGTTTGGGGATGTCATTGGTCAGAGGGCGCATGCGCGCCCCGAAGCCTGCGGCAAAGAGCATCAACGATTGGGGTATGTCGCGCATTTCAACCTCAATTCGTCCAGAACGGTTTGGGAGGGGGGCGGCAGTGTTTCTCTGATAAGATCGGCTATCCCACGCAGTACCGGGTGTTGCAGATTGGTCTGAATATGCGCCCAGACCCGCGGGATAAGGTCAATGTATTGTGCCTTGCCTGCCTTGAGGCAAAGCCGCGAGAATCCGCCAAGTATTCTCAGGTTGCGCTGAGCGCCCAGCAGGGCATAGGCGGTCTTAAATTGTATCGCGTCTTGTGGATTTTGTTCCAGAAACCGATCAATCATGGCTTGCTCTACGGCGCGTGGCACATCGCGGCGGGCATCTTGCAGCATCGAGACCAGATCATAGGCGGGGTGGCCGGCCATTGCGTCCTGAAAGTCAAGCAGCCCAACACGCGCGACGCCGTCCCGTTCCGGTATCCACAACAGGTTTTCGGCGTGGTAATCCCGCTGAATCAACACCTTTGGTTGGGTATCCAGCGGCGCGAGCAGAGCGTGAAAATCCCGCAGAAAACGCGACCGCGCGCTTAGATCAACAGCACCCTCAGCCCCGAATTGATACCAGTCAAACGCCCGCGTCGCGAGCGGGGTCATTACGCGCGCGTCATAGGGTTCAAGTTCTGGCATCGCTTGGCGGTGCAGGTGCGAGAGAACATCCACCGCGCATTGATAAAGCGGCAGTTCCAAAGCGGGTTCCACGAGGATCAACCGCGCAAAAAGGTCATCCCCCAGATCTTCGATCAGCAGGAACCCCCGCTCTGTATTGGCTGCGAAAATCTCCGGGGCACTCAATCCTGTACCGGTGAGATATGTGGCAATATCGACGAATGGCGCGATATTTTCACCCTTGTCCGGGGGCGCGTCCATCAAGACCGCAACCCGCCCATCAGGATGGTGCAGGCGATGATACCGCCTGTTGGAGGCGTCACCGGCCAAGGGGGCGATTTTGGCAGCGCCCCATCCGATCTGCTGGATAAAATTCATCAGGTCGTTGTTTCGGCTCATGATTGTGTCCAACCTTGCAGTCTTTTGTCCCAGCGGGCATCTTCCCACTGCGCTGTGAGCCGTCGGGCGTCCTCATCACCCCCATCCGCAAGATGAAGGGTCAATGCCCCCTGCGGTCGCAAGGGGCCCAACCTGTCGGGCCATTCCAGGAAACAGATGGCGGTGTCAAAGGCCTCCAGCAGGCCAAGCTCCTCAATCTCCTCCACCGCGCCGATCCGGTAGAGGTCGGCGTGCCAGACTGGCCCAAGCCGGGTCTGATAGGTCTGTACCAGCGTAAATGTCGGAGACGGCACGTCTTCGGGCACCCGCAACAGCGATTGAATGGCGGCGCGCGCGAAATGTGTCTTGCCTGCGCCGACGTTGCCTTCGAGCAGCACGATATCTCCCGGACGCAACATCGGCGCAAGGCGTGCGGCAGCCTGTGCGGTTGCATCGCTGGACGTCAGGATCAGTGAAAGAGTACGTTCGGGCATAGACCCATGCTTACCCTGCGCAGTCGCGGCTGCAAGCCATAACAGGGATCAGGAAGCCCGCGCCCCCAGATGTAGCTGCTTGGCCGCGGTTTTTTCGGTCTGGATAAACCGAATGACCGTCGCACCGGAGGCGATACGCGATACCGTGCAGGTCAGGGGCGCGCCATTGTTCAGCGTGGCGGGCATGTCCCAGGAGGTTCGATCACTTATGTTGCGTACGAAATCGGTGAGCGCCGCCCAGCGTGCGCCGGGTTTGCATTGGCGTTTCCATTCATCCACGGAATCCAGAATGGTGATGTCGGTAAAAGAATTATCCGGGTCCAGACCCCAAAGTTCACGATATGCCAAATTGCAGAAGGTCAGCACGCCGGTTGAGGAAAAAACCACCAGACCCTCCTCGAAGGTGTCCATCAGGGATTGACCAAGCTCCAGCTCCGCCCGGAAATTCCGCGTCAGGGAGACTTCGGCGCTGATGTCCTCGATCAAAAACGCAATGGCACCGTCCGGGTGCGGACGCCCGCGCACACGGTAGGTCTGCCCGCTTTCCAGCGTCCATGTTTCCTGATACCGCCCATCGGTCGCCGCGGCGATGACCTCGGCGATTTCCTGGCGCCAGGAGTGATAGTTTTTGGGTTCCGGCATGCGGCGATTTTCGCGCATCCGGTCAAAGAAAGACAACAGCGTCGGCCGCCCGCTCAGGAATTCAGCCGGCAAGTCGGTAAGGTCGATCAGGGCCGGATTGAACAGGACCAATTGTCCGTTGCGGTCAAAAATCGCCAAACCGATGGAGAGCTGTGCGAATGTCTTTGCCAGGGTCTGGACAAAATTGCGCTGGGCGGCTTCGGATTTCACCACGGCGTTTACGTCAACCGCGTGGAATATGGTGATGTCGGAGACGGTGACGGCGGTCACATCATACCAGTCTTTTCGTCCGCCCTCTTTGGTCAGGGTCGACAGCCGTTGTCGTCCGGTTTTTGCAGTCCCGAACGGCTTCACCTCGAAGACGGGTTTTTCCGGCTTTGGCATGGTTCTGTGCAACCTGTCGTAAAGGTCTTCATAGGCGCCGTTGAACCATGTTACCTTTCCTTCCGCATTGACCTGCCAAACGGCATGCGGCGTGGTGTCGCTGGCGCGGCGCAGATCGGCAAGTTCGCGGTGGACCTTGAGCATCTTCTCGGATTGGGCCGTGCTCACCTTGCGATCATCATCCATATGAACCTGGATGAACCTTCCCCGACAGGTCAGCCTCAGTGTGGCGACGTCTTCGGCATGGCGCGCCTCGATTGAAACCGAACCGGATTGGTCCGTTGGCGGGTGTTCCGGCAGCTTGGGGAAGCGTTTCAGCATCCGCTCGCGCCATGAATGCCAATCATCCTGCCCTGGGGTCACGTTATATTGATGTTGTGCGGCCTCAGACGCATGATGCAGGTCTTCATGATCAAACAGGAGAGACACCCCATTCTCGTTTTGTGCCGCCTGCCCCAAATGGGATGCGCCGCCCGATTGCCCAGTGGTTTTTCGCACCCAAAACAACCCCGCCAGCACGCTCAGCGTAGCGGTGCCGATGATGGCAGCAATATCCCAAAAAGGCATGTGTTACAGAATCCCCATCCTGACCAAAAACCAAATTAATTTTTCACTCAGCTTGGTTAATTCGGAGTTAATTTTGCCATTGATCAAGAGCTAATCGGGCGATTTTCTCCCAATCCAGACGTGGTTGCCTTGGAATCTTCCTCGATTCTGTGTCGCGGCCACGTTACTTTGACAACCGCACCGAGTTGGCCCTGCTGATTATCGTTCCCGCTCAAGGGATCGCGCCCATTTGCGAATTGTAACTCCGCACCGGAACGTTCCAGGAGCGTTTTGGCAATGAACAAACCCAGACCCATGCCTTCATATTCCGGGCGTAGACCATTTTGCATTCCGGACCGTCTCCTGCGCACAAAAGGATCACCGATCCGTCCGATCAGATGGGGCGGAAACCCGCGCCCGTCATCCATGATGCGCAGCGATATGTCCGTGTCATCCCAACTGGCTTCGATCCAGACTTGCGTCTCCGCAAAATCGACGGCGTTCTGGATCAGGTTTCGCAGGCCATGAATGATCTCTGATTTTCGGAGAATAACGGGCTGTGACATCGGCTCATTCAAGTGCTGGAACCGGACCATTTTTCCGCGGTCCATGTGGGGTTGTGCCGCTTCTTCGACAATTGCCATCAATGGCGCACGATGGAGAAGAAGATCATCCTTACCTGCGCGCCCCATATCGCGCAGAATATCGCGACACCGATCCGCCTGTTCACGGATCAAGGCCGCGTCCTGGCGCAGTTCGGGGTGGTTTGACAGCTCATCATAAAGCTCTCCACTAGCCAGCTTGATTGTGGCCAGCGGTGTGCCGAGTTCATGCGCGGCTGCCGCAACCACGCCGCCTAGATCGGTGAGTTTCTGCTCGCGTGCCAGTGCCATTTGCGTGGCGGCCAAGGCGTCCGACATCGAATGGATTTCGGAGGTGACGCGCACCGAATAGGCGCTGATGAAAACAATCGCGATAATGAGTGCAATCCAATTCCCGAACACGAAAAGCTGTGGAAATTCGAGAACCGATCCGGTCGCGGTGCGCAGTGGCAGGTAGAATTGAGACAGAACGGTCACAATGATGATCGCTGTGCTGCCGAGCAGGACGGTCGACCTGAGTGTCAGAACGGCCGCGGAAATTGTCACCGGCCCGAGCAGCAAAAGCGCAAATGGGTTGTGAAGCCCGCCGGTCAGGAAAAGCAGAACGCTCAGTTGGAGAAGGTCAAACAGAACCATCAACATGTTTTCAACTTCGTTCAGGCGCTTGTTTTCGGGAAAGATGAAAATCGCGACCAGATTGGCGATGATCGATGTCCCCACGACAAAGAAGCACAGGCCGATTTCGAGCTGTAAACCGTACCAATAATGCGCGACCCCGATGGCGGTGAGTTGCCCCCCAACGGCGAACCAGCGCAGCAAGATCATGGTACGCAGCCGTATCCAGCTTGCGCGGATATCTCCGCTCAGGGGTCTGACGTCTGATTGGGGCATTGATCTCACCGCTAATTGAGTTGCACAGATGTCGCAGGACGTTAGGACTGCAATTTGATATGATTACTCTAACGCAGTTCAGGAGACGCGAAAACATGCGCTATATTGCCCCGATTTCTGCCTTTGCGATTGTTGGACTCCTGGGGGGTGTCTGGTTTGCAACGCAAGGGTCACAGGCGAACGACCAATTTGCGCAATGCCGGGCCAGCCAGGTCGCAGGCGGTGCCGGTGCCATTGGCGGACCTTTTGAGTTGGTGAACGCGCAGGGTGAGACGGTAACAGATAAGGACGTCATTACCGAACCCAGCATTGTCTATTTCGGGTATACATTTTGTCCGGATGTCTGCCCCATTGATGCCGCGCGCAATGCAGTCGCCGTCGATGTGCTGGCAGAGAATAACATCTCGGTAACGCCGGTGTTTATCTCAGTGGACCCCAAGCGGGACACGCCGGAAGTCGTCGGTGACTTTGCCGCTAATCTGCATGAACGCATGATTGGTCTGACCGGATCGCCCGAGCAGGTAAAGGCCGCCAGCCAGGCCTATCGCACCTATTACAAGGCGCAGGATGGGGACGACGCGTATTATCTCGTGGACCATTCGACGTTTAGTTATCTGGTCCTTCCCGAGCACGGGTTTGTTGAGTTTTTCCGCCGCGAAACATCCGTCGATCAGATGGTAGAGACGGTGTCTTGTTTTGCACAGAATGCCTGATGGGGCTTTTTCTGCGCGATCTGATTTGACGAAACAGGGGTACGGCAACATATACAAAGGTATAAAACGTGCGCCAGGAAAGACATTTGATGCAGGATGCTACTGAACTGAACCTCGGAGAAGATACCAGCCTGTTGCTGGTGGATGATGATGAACCGTTTTTACGCCGGCTCGCGAAGGCCATGGAAAAGCGTGGCTTCTCCGTGGAGACGGCCGACTCTGTCGCGGCTGGCCGGGCGATCGCTGTTTCAAGGCCACCGGCTTTTGCGGTCGTCGATCTGAGGCTGGGTGATGGCAATGGCCTTGATGTTGTGGAAGTGCTTCGCGAACAGCGCCCAGATGTCCGGGTCGTTGTTTTGACAGGCTATGGCGCAATCGCAACGGCAGTTGCGGCAGTGAAAATTGGTGCGACGGATTACCTGTCCAAACCTGCCGATGCAGCCGATATCGTGAACGCGCTCCTCACACGGGGAGACGACCTGCCCCCGCCGCCGGATAATCCGATGAGCGCCGACCGGGTACGCTGGGAGCATATCCAGCGTGTTTTTGAGCTTTGTGACCGCAACGTCAGCGAAACGGCCAGGCGGTTGAACATGCACCGCAGAACGCTTCAGAGGATTCTGGCCAAACGCTCACCGCGGTGAAAGCAAAGGTGGCCTGAAAGCCCACCTTACGTCACCATATCGCGCCGTAGGGTGGGCTTTCAGGCCACCATTCCCTCTAGAGGTCATAACGTTTGCTGATTTTATCCACGACTTGACCGCTGTCCAAAATAACAGCTTCGTCGATATGCCAATCCCTAAATCCACGGCTTTGATAATACGTCAACCCGCCATCATTATCGGCTCGAATGGTTGAATTGATCCAGACATAGCCATGGTTCTTGGCAGCTTTCACCGTTTTATCAAAAAGCGCCGAGCCAATCCCGAGACCTGATTGCCCGATTTGCACGAAGGTCGCGATATCGACGGCTTCAGGGGGGAGGTTGCAATGCGGTGCGATCCACTGAAAGCCGACCACTTCTTCCTTGTTATTGACAGCGACGTGCCAGGCGGATTTCTCCGGTGTTTCGGCCATCCAATCATTGATGTCTTGTGCAATAACCGGTCGGGTCAGCGCGGTCGTATCGCCCTTTGCAATGATATCATTCAGAAGGCGCGCCATGGATCCACAATCCAACCTCATTGCTGGTCGCACAACGATCATCCCATCTCTCGCAACAGATCATAGTGCCGTACGGTGAAGGCCCCGCGTGTTTTGACCGGCGGGCGCAGCACGATGGCCAGATTTTCCATAACGGCAGCATCGGGCACCCCAAAAAGTTTATCGGCTTCTTTTTCTGAAAATCCCGCGATTTGCGTCGCTTCCATCCAGGCGCTGATTTTATCGGCCTTTTTGATCTTCCGTTTGATCTGCGGCGGGACAACAGCCGGGAGACCAAACCGGATGTGAACCGCGGCGGCAAGCCTGTCGTCCAGTGCACCGTATCCTGCACCCACGGCGGTTTTCACAGGTGAAATCATATCACCAATAACGTATTCCGGTGCATCATGCAGCAGCGCCGCCAAGCGCCATTTTGCCGGGGCTTTCGGTGCGATCCGTCCAAAAAGCGTTTCGACCAAAAGCGAATGTTCGGCGACCGAATAGGCAAACTCGCCATGTGTTTGACCGTTCCAGCGCGCCACAAATGCCAGGCCATGTGCGATATCTTCGATTTCGATGTCAAATGGTGTTGGATCCAAAAGATCCAACCTTCGACCCGAAAGCATACGTTGCCAGGCTCGTTTATGTGTCGCCATGATTATAAAGCCTGATGTTCGTGCTGTTTTACCGTGCCCAAGTAAAGCCTACCCGCCGCCGGACCGCCACCAATAAAAACTCTCCCGAACGGCTTGTGTATTGGCTTTCATTAAACCGATAGCATCCAATCGCCAAACGGATGCCCGATCAGAGCTTGCATGACGTGATGCCCGCCATACGGCAAATCTTCACGGGGTATTCATACCGATTCAACCTCAAGGATTGTCTCATGCAGCCCCCGGTGCTATCTGCGCGTCAAATTGCATGGATAGGAACCGGAAAACATGGCCAACGACTATATCGTAAAAGACATCGCACTTGCTGAATACGGACGCAAAGAACTCAATATTGCGGAAACCGAAATGCCGGGTCTGATGGCTTTGCGCGAGGAATATGGCGACAGCAAGCCCCTCAAGGGATCGCGCATCGTCGGCTCCTTGCACATGACCATCCAGACGGCTGTTCTGATTGAAACACTGGTTGTGCTGGGCGCGGATGTGCGCTGGGCGTCGTGCAACATTTTCTCCACCCAGGATCATGCCGCGGCGGCCATCGCAGCAGGCGGCACGCCCGTTTTCGCGATCAAAGGCCAGAGCCTGGAAGAGCATTGGGACTATCTGGACAAATCCTTCATGTTCGACGAAGGTCCGAACCTGATCCTGGATGACGGCGGCGATGCGACCCTTTATATTCTGCTGGGCGCACGCGCTGAGGCGGGCGAAGAAATTATCCCGGTGCCGGGCTCCGAAGAAGAAGTGGCTATCAAAGCCCAGATCAAAAAGCGTCTTGAAGCCAGCCCCGGCTGGTTCACGAAAATGCGCGATCAGATTGTTGGTGTTTCTGAAGAAACAACGACCGGTGTTCATCGCCTATATGAATTGGTACGTGACGGCCAGCTGCCTTTCCCCGCGATCAACGTGAACGATTCTGTGACCAAGTCGAAGTTCGACAATAAATATGGCTGCAAGGAATCGCTGGTTGATGGCATCCGACGCGCAACAGACACTATGATGGCGGGCAAGGTCGCGGTTGTCATGGGCTATGGCGATGTCGGCAAGGGTTCGGCGGCGTCGCTGAGTGGGGCGGGTGCGCGTGTGAAGGTCACCGAGGTTGATCCAATCTGCGCGCTGCAAGCCGCGATGGATGGCTATGAAGTTGTGCTGCTTGAGGATGTGGTCGATACGGCTGATATTTTCATCACCACGACCGGCAATAAGGATGTTATCCGCATCGAGCATATGCGCGAGATGAAGGACATGGCGATCGTCGGCAACATTGGCCATTTTGACAATGAAATCCAGGTCGCAGCACTCAAGAACCACAAATGGACCAACATCAAAGAACAGGTGGATATGATCGAAATGCCCAACGGGCACCGGTTGATCTTGCTGTCTGAGGGTCGTTTGCTGAACCTTGGTAACGCGACGGGCCATCCGTCCTTTGTGATGTCCGCCTCTTTTACCAATCAGGTGCTGGCGCAGATCGAGCTTTGGACGAAAGGCGACGAATATAAGAACGAGGTCTATATTCTGCCCAAGCATCTGGACGAAAAAGTTGCGCGTCTGCATCTCGATCGGATCGGCGTGAAGCTGAGCAAACTGGATGCGGAACAGGCGGCCTACATCGGTGTGGCCCCTGAGGGTCCGTTCAAGCCAGAGCATTACCGCTACTGATTTGCGGCCTCTGCGTGTTGCGAAACTCATCTCGCTTCGCATCGTGCATCTCGGGTCTGTCTCAATAATCTTGAAGGTGGCAATCGCGAAAGCGGTTGCCATTTTTCGTGTATCGTGGGGATGGGCTGAATGCTGTCGGGGCATATCATATGCCCTGCGGATTGGATCAAATCCGCCTAAGCAGATTTCGTTTTTTATTTCCCCCTATGTTGCAAGTATTTTGATTGCTAGGCTGCTTGTGTCAGGGCTCCGATGGGCCTGTTTATAGAATGATAGGGATTTTTCATGGGCAAAAGAGATGATTTGATCGCGCAATATGCAGATGATCTGAAAAATAAATGCGGCATGACGCCGGATATGGATTTACTGACAAAGGTCACAATTGCATGTGGCCCCGCGATTTATAACGTGGATGCGGCGACCGTGGCCGCCAGTCAGGCCAGCGAGATCGAAACCGTCAAGACCAACTTCCTGATCAAAAAGTTGGGATTGTCTGATGGTCCCGAGCTGACGGCGGCAATTGACAAGGTTGTCGAAACCTATGGCAAATCCGAACGCAATAAATACCGCGCCGTGGTCTATTATATGCTGACGAAACACTTCGGCAAGGAAGCGGTTTACGGCTGATACTGCGGTGAAAAATGCGAAACGCTTCTTGTTCTTAAAGAAGCGTTTCCTTTTTAGACGGCTTTTAAACTATTGAAAGCTTGAGGTTTTGATCCCCTTTAGGTATCAATATCTCATCCGGCCAGCATGGCCAGGACCAGTTTCGATCTCGTGCAGTGGGTGCATGTGGGGTGAAGAAGGGTTCTGGCAATCTTGTCGGGACCCTTCGACTTTTTATGATCCTGAAACGCAATCAAAAAAGCGTTAAAACCAGTCCGATCACGGCGCAGCCCAAAGTAGCGTATCCCCCATCAATCAGGAGCAGGCTTCTTGGCCGTCCGCTGAAGCTATAGAATGTCGCGATCCACGGGCTGACCAGAAACAAGCCGATGCCAAAACCCGAAATCAGCCCTTTGCCGACGGTTTGTATGTCGCTTAACTCAAAAACATGCCGCATCATGCCCGCCACCAAAATAGCACTCAGCAGGCTGGTGATATAGGGAATCGGGTCGGAACGGTTCGCCGGATTGCCCGCGCTGTCTTGTGGCACACCTGACGCTGCGATCCATTTGCGGGCCAAAACCATGTACCAAATGGCACCAAAGGCAAAGCCCGCTACTCCGGCAATTGCGACGCTTATGAATTCCATGACGCTTCTCCTTATTGCATCGGGGCAGGGCTTCAGATGTCGCTCGAAACGCCGGCCATGTGGCAAATAATCTGCCATTCGGTTTGTGTAACGGGCTGCACGGACAATCGTGAATTACGCACCAAAACCATCTCGGCCAGCCGTTCTTCGGCCTTTATATCCTCCAGGGTCACAGGCGTTTTCACCGGCGCGACCGCCTTGATATCCACGCATTCCCAGCGTGCATCATCGGTGGTGCTATCGGGATGCGCCTCTGCGCAAACCTCAACGATCCCGACAATGGCGCGTTCCTTTTGCGAATGATAAAAGAAACCTGAATCACCGACTGCCATTTCACGCATGAAATTGCGCGCCTGATAGTTGCGCACGCCGTCCCATTCTTCGCCCGCGTCGCCCTTTGCAACCTGGTCATCCCAACTCCAGGCGGAGGGTTCGGATTTGAACAACCAATAGGCCATCACCCGATGACCCGGTTCCAGGGGATCAATTCCACCGAGGCAAACAGACCCGCCTTGCCATAGGGGTCCCCGTCGACCCAAGCCTGCGCGTCCGCGATGTCCTCGACATCAAGAATGATCAGCGATCCGGCCATCTCGCCTTGCGCGTCAAGCAAGGGTCCGGCTTGTTGTACGGCATCGCTGGATTTCAGATAGGCGACATGGGCGGGACGGTTTTCCTGACGGATCGGCAAAGCACCGGGTTTGTCATGGGCGATCAGGGCAATGAGCATTTATTCTTCCTTCAGACTGCGGGACAGGAGGCGTTGCATGGCCTCTTGCACATCCAAGCGGTTTTCGACCAAACCTGCAACTGCCGCGGTAATCGGCATGTCGAGGCCCTCCTTTTGTGCCATTTTATGCGCGGCTTTTGCTGTGGCGGCCCCTTCGACGGTTGTGGTGGGATCAAAGTCGACACCCTCACCAATTGACACGCCCAAGCGGTAATTGCGCGATTGCGTCGAGGTGCAGGTCAGCACCAGATCACCAAAACCAGACAGCCCCGCAAGGGTACCGGGTTGGGCACCCTTTTCCACGGCCAGCCGCTGTATTTCGGCAAATCCACGTGTCATTACGGCGGCGCGTGCGCTTTCCCCCAGGCCCGCGCCCATGGCGGCCCCGCAGGCAATCGCGATCACGTTTTTCAACGCACCGCCCAATGACGCCCCGACTGTGTCCTGCGTTCGGTAAAGGCGCAGCGTGGGTGTGGACAGGCGGTGTTGCAGAATACGTCCCATCGCCTCGTCCGCGCAGGCCAGTGTCAATCCGGTGGGCAGGCCGCTCGCGATGTCACGCGCAAAACTTGGGCCGGTCAGCAATGCAGTTTGGCTGTCTGGCAGAACGCGCAAAATCACATCCAGCGGTCCCAGCTCGCTTTCCAGATCCATCCCCTTGCAACAGGCGACCAAGGTTTTCTGCGTCAAAACCGCCTGATTTTGGTCGATGAAGTGTTTCAATTGCTGCATTGGAACAGCCAGCAGTACGATGTCCCCGGCACAGGCCTCTTGCAGTGATGCGGAAATTTCCAAAGCGTCCGGAAAGGCGCAATTTGGCAATCGCGCTCGGTTCTCGCGGTCTTGCCTCATGGCGGCGGCGTGCTCGCCGTTGCGACCCCAAAGCGTCACAGCGGTTATTTTGGACAAGCAAATCGCCAAGGCCGTGCCGAACGCGCCTGCACCAACAACGGTGATATTCATGCTTTGGCTCCCTTCTTCCCGCTTCCGAGCATCGCAGGGCTGGTTTGATCCAATGGCCAGCGGGGACGTGCTGACAGTGTCAGATCGTCCGGGGCGCGGTTCGACATTTGTTCAAGTGCGGCAAAGGCGATCATGGCTGCATTATCTGTGCACAGGGCGATCGGAGGGGCAATGAACTTTGCGCCATAGACATCACAAACAGTCTCTAACCGGGCTCGTATTGCCGTATTCGCGGCAACACCGCCCGCGACGCAGGCCGTGGGATGCGCAGGATTAGTCTCTAAATATAAGTGCAGCGCGCGCTTTGTCTTTTCCGCCAGAACATCGACGACAGCCGCTTGAAAGCCAGCACATAGATCCGCGCGCGCTTGGCTCGGCAACCCGCCATGCCGCTCGATAATATGGTTTCGCATACGCAACACAGCGGTTTTCAAACCGGAAAAAGACAGATCGCAACCCGGTCGATCCAAAAGTGGCCGGGGCAGGGGATAAACGTCGGCGTCCCCGTCGCGTGCCGTTTTCTCCACGGAAGGCCCGCCCGGTTGCGACAGACCGACAAGCCTTGCAATCTTATCAAAAGCCTCGCCCGGCGCATCATCAATGGTGCCGCCCAGCCGCTCGAAGCTGTCCGGTGCATGAACGATGAGAAACTGGCAATGCCCGCCAGACACCAGCAACATCAGATAGGGGTAGCTCACATCATCTGTCATGCGCGGCGTGAGCGCGTGGCCTGCGAGATGGTTGATCCCATAGAGCGGCGCACCGGTGGCGATGGACAGCCCTTTGGCACACATCACGCCCGAAACGACCCCGCCGATCAAGCCCGGACCGGCCGTAACGGCAATGGCGTCTATGTCGCTTAGAGCCACATTTGCGCTTGTTAGAGCCTGCTCGACGCAGAGATCCAAGATCTCGGCATGCGCGCGCGCAGCGATCTCGGGAACAACGCCGCCAAATTGAGCGTGCAGGCTCGATTGACCCTGCACGATGGAAGAGAGGATTTCAGTTTTGCCCGCAGGATCACGGCGCAACACCGCAGCGGCCGTGTCATCACAACTGCTCTCCAGGCCTAGAATCGTGATAGAATGCGCCAAATGCCGACCCCGTTGCATGCGTTTGATCTCGGGGGTAACACCGTAAGGGATCGCAAACAATGCCGAGAGGATCCGATGGTCGCCGCGCCCATCCCGTTGATCATAACCCGTCCGGAAGGTGCCGGTGCAGCGTTTGTGCAGGCCTTGCCACCGGATTTACGGTCGCGGTTTCATGTGATGTATAACCCGTTGATCGAAATTGTCTCTGTTGAAGGGACGCCGCTTGTGGGGGAGCATGACGCTGTGATCTTTACCTCTGCGAATGGGGTGCGATTCGCGCCGGACGGCCAGGGCAGGGTGGCATATTGTGTCGGCGCGGCGACGACGAAAGCTGCCGGGCAAAACGGATGGCGCAGTCGATGTCTTGGGCAAACTGCCGATGCCTTGATTGCCGAACTGATCGCCATAAGACCGGCTCACCGTCTGTGGCATTTGTCAGGCATCCACGCCAGAGGCGATGTTGTGCAGCGGTTGTCTGACGCGGGCATCGAAGCGGTGCGAGAACCCCTTTATGATCAAAGGACATTATCGTTGAGCCCTGAGATCAAGCGCGTTCTGGATGGGGCGGGCCCGGTCGTTGTCCCTCTTTTTTCACCGCGCACGGCGGCTCAATTTGCACGTGAATGCCCGGAGAATGCATCGCCCCTGCTCCTGGCCTTGAGCGCTGCGGTTGCGCATCCATTGGCGGTCTTGAAACGTGCGAGTGTTGATATTGCCGCCAATCCAAGTGCGCCAGCAATGCAGGCGGGTCTTGAAAAACTAATAACCCGCGTCAGCTTGGGTTGAGAGGAGGAGTGCGCACGGGTAAGGTTGTTAAAGGGTGGCCTACCGGGCAGATTCGAAAAGGGTGATTGAATTGGCGAAAGACAAGAAACCATGGGGCGATGCGCCCGAAAAACTGGCTTCTGAAACGGCACCCATTGATGGGTCGGAAACACCGGTTGAACCCAAGCTTCCGCAGACAGATGATGATGTGACTGACAAAAGCAACCTGCAGGATGAGGTGATAAGCCCTGAGGCGGATAAGGAATCCGCATCACAAGAAGCGGTTGAGCCAGAAGATCAGGCCGCCGAATTGACCGAAGAGTCCAAAGCACAGGAACAGATTGAACCGGGCGAGGCTCGCGACGATATTGAGCCAGATGACAATCGTGACGCCGCGCTGCGCGAGGACGAGGCACCTGATACGCCCTTGAATGCACAAGACGCCCGGAATGACGATGACAACGCCCAGAGATATACCGAGCAGGACAAGGGAGAGGCGGAAACTACGAGCGCTCCACAGGATCCTCCCGCGCCGGTTCCAGCCCAGCAAGGCGGCTCTATCTGGCCCGCTGTCATTGGTGGTGTGATCGCGGCGATGATTGGGTTTATCGCGGGGCGCGGAGATCAGCTTGATGCGTATCTGCCTGCTTCCATGCAACGCGAAACCGTGGATATCGCTCCCGTTGTTGCCGAAACATCGGCTCTTGCAGAGCGGCTTGAGGCGCTTGAGAATGCGCCTGCACCAGACGCCCCCGCCTCGGAATTGGATCAAAGCACTCTTGCCTCCAATGAGGCATTGGAGGCAGCAATGGCCCAGATTGAAGCGCTCAATGAAACGCTGTCCGGTTTGAACCAACGAATTGACGAGATGGAATCGCGGCCTGTGGAAACGGTGGAGACTGTGGTGGTGCAGCCCGCAGATAATTCCGAAGAGGTTGCCGCGTTGCAATCGTCTATCGAGAACCTGGAAGCGCGGATCAGCGCGGATGAAGAGCGTGCCAAATCCGAAGCGGAGCGCGTGCTGGCGCAGGCGGCGCTGACGCGGGTGGTCACGGCGGTTGATAGTGGTGACAGTTTTGAGCCGGCGCTGAGCGCTTTGGAGGCGATCGCACCGGTTGATGTGCCCGAGGCATTGCGTCTTGCCGCGGCAGAAGGCGTCCCGACGCTTTCCGCGCTGCGCGAGAGTTTCCCGCAGGCCGCGCGCGCGGGACTGGCCGCCGCCCGCGCTGATGTACCGGAGTTGGAAGTTGCAGGAATAGGAAATTTCCTGCGTCGCCAGTTGAGTGTTCGTTCTGTGACGCCGCGCGAAGGGGATGATCCTGATGCCATTCTGTCGCGCGCCGAAGCCGCAGTGAATTCGGGTAATCTGGACCGCGCACTTGGCGAGTTGGATGCATTGCCGCAGAGCGCCAAGGCGGCCATGCAGGGCTGGTTTGACGGCGCTGCTGCCCGGCAAGCTGCGCGTGATGCCGCGCAGACCCTGTCAGATAGCCTGACGGTTAATTGAGAAAGACAAAAATATGCTTTGGTCCCTGATTAAGATAATCCTGTTTGTCGTTGCGGTCGCTGCCCTGGCGCTCGGGGCAGGTTACCTGCTGGAAAGCGAAGGTGGCGTACAGATCACAGTGATGGGGAGCGAATATACCTTTAGCCCGCTTCAATCGGTGATCGCGGTTGTGGTCCTGGTGGTTGCGGTGTGGCTGCTTTTGAAGCTGATATCGCTATTGATGGCGACCTGGCATTTTCTGGCCGGGGATGAAACGGCGCTATCGCGGTATTTTGATCGTAACCGGGAACGCAAGGGGTTTGAGGCGCTCTCCGAGGGTCTGATGGCCTTGGCCAGTGGCGAAGGGCGTGTGGCGATGGCCCGCGCCGCCAAAGCGGAAAAATACCTCAATAAGCCCGGTCTGACCAATCTTTTGACGGCGCAGGCGGCGGAGATGGCCGGGGATCGGCGCAAGGCGGAAGAGACCTATAAGAAACTGGTTGCCGATGACGCCACGCGGTTTGTCGGTGTGCGCGGGATCATGCGTCAAAAACTGGCGGATGGGGATACGGAAACGGCCTTGCAATTGGCCGAGCGCGCTTTTGCCATAAAACCAAAACATGAAGAAGTTCAGGATGTTCTGTTGCGCTTGCAGGCCAAGAAAGAAGACTGGTCAGGCGCGCGGCAGACGCTGAGCGCGAAACTCAAGCACGGCAGCCTGCCAAGGGATGTCCACAAGCGTCGCGACGCGGTTCTTGCCTTGTCAGAGGCCAAGGATATCATTGCGGATGGGACGTCCATTCAGGTTCAGGAAAAGGCGATCGAAGCCAATAAGCTCTCGCCTGATCTGATACCGGCTGCGGTCATGGCCGCGCAAAGCTACGTCACCAAAGGAAAGCCGCGATATGCGACCCGGATCCTGAAAAAGGCGTGGGAAACCGCGCCACATCCAGACCTTGCCGCGGCATTTGCGGCAATCGAACCGAATGAAACGCCAGCACAGCGGATCAAACGTTTCGCTGCTTTGACGCGCGTGAACACGGACAACCCCGAAACGCAGATGTTGTCGGCAGAGCTGCATATTGCCAATGAGGATTTCCCGGAGGCGCGGCGCGCGTTGGGTAATTTGGTCGATACCGATCCAACGGCGCGATCGGTGACGTTGATGGCGGCGATTGAGCGCGGCGAGGGTGCCGAGGATGCCGTCGTGCGGGGTTGGCTGGCGCGTGCATTGGCTGTTCCGCGCGGGCCACAGTGGATTTGTGACAATTGCCAGCATATTCATGCGGAATGGGCCCCGATCTGCGAGAATTGCGACAGTTTCGATACGTTGGCCTGGACAAACCCGCCCAATTCCGAAGTCGCGATGCCGGGTGGGGTGCAAATGTTACCGTTGATTGTCGGCGCTCTGGAGAGCAAGGATGCACCGGATGCACCGGATGAGCCCGAAGAGGGCGACGGCATTGAGGATGCGGAAATTTTGCCGCCTGATGCCACGCCCCAAGGCGAAGATGCCACGGTAAAACAAGCATAGGGCTTGACCTTCCAGTAACTGGAGGCCCTATGTCTGACCTCTGATATTATGACGAGGGCCGGACAGATGCGCGATACAATTACGCTCAGCGTTGAAAAGATGTCATGCGCCTCCTGTGTGGGGCGTGTGGACCGTGCGCTGGTGGCGGTTCCGGGTGTGCTGGAGGTTTCCGTAAACCTCGCGACGGAAGAGGCGACCGTGTCTCTGGACCCTGCACAGGTAACTGCCGACACTTTGGCCCGGATCGCCACCGAGGCCGGATATCCGGCGAGGCCGGTGCTGTCTCGCGCGCTAAAGGTGCAGGAGGCGAAACGGTCAAAGGCGGCGCAGGAACTGGGTCGGCAAACCTTGCTGGCGGCTGTCCTGGCTGCACCGGTCGTGGTCCTGGAGATGGGATCACATATGATCCCCGGTTTCCACCATTTCATCCTGAACAGCATCGGATTACCGGCGAGTTGGTGGATGCAATTCATTCTGACCTCGCTGATCCTGATCGGTCCGGGTCGGCATTTCTATGCCGCTGGGTTCAGCGCATTGATCAAACGCAGCCCGGATATGAACAGCCTCGTGGCGCTTGGCACCTCAGCGGCTTATGGCTTTTCGGTCTGCGTTCTGATCGCGCCGCACCTGCTCCCGGCTGATGCGCAGGCCGTCTATTTCGAGGCGGCGGCGGTCATCGTGGTGTTCATCTTGCTGGGCAGATGGCTGGAGGCGCGCGCCAAGGGACGCACCGGTGCGGCGATCAAATCCCTGCTCAGCCTCAGACCAAAAACCGCGCAGGTGATGCGGGCGGGTGTCACGCAAACCGTGGCCGTCGATGATTTGATCCTGAACGATACCATCCTGTTGCGCCCCGGAGAGAGGGTGCCTGTGGATGGTCAGGTCACCGAAGGGGACAGCCACGTGGATGAAAGCATGATCACGGGCGAACCCCTGCCGGTGGTAAAATCGACGGGTGACACGGTGACCGGAGGCACGATCAATGGTCCCGGCAGCCTCACGTTCACGGCGACGCGCATCGGGGAGGACACCGTTTTGTCGGGGATCGTGCGCATGGTGCAGGATGCACAGGGCGCGAAACTCCCCATACAGGCTCTGGTCGACCGGGTCACGCTGTGGTTCGTGCCGGTCATTCTGGCGCTGGCGGCGGTGACGGTTACTGCCTGGCTGGCCTTTGGCCCGACGCCGGTTTTGTCACATGCGCTGGTGGCCGGGGTGGCGGTGCTGATCATCGCCTGCCCCTGTGCCATGGGTCTCGCCACGCCGACCTCGATCATGGTCGCGACGGGGCGCGCGGCGGAATTGGGTGTGTTGTTTCGCAAGGGGGATGCGCTGCAATCCCTTGCGGATATTGACCTGATCGCCTTTGACAAGACCGGTACGCTGACCTTGGGCAAGCCGGAATTGACGGCCTTGCAGGTTGTGGAGGGGTTTGACCGCGCCGAGGTGTTCGGCCTGATCGCCAGTGTTGAGGCGCGCGCGGAACATCCCATCGCCCACGCCATTCTGAACGGGGCCAGGGATGAAGGGATCGAGGTCAAAACTGCCACGGATGTTGGTGCCATGGGCGGTATGGGCATCCTGGGGCAGGTCGGCGGACACCGTGTCATGGTCGGCACGGCCAAATTGATGGATGATAACGCCATCGACGTCACCCGCTTGGAACACCAGGCCGAGGATATGGCCAAATCCGGTGCGACCGTGTTTTTCGCCGCCGTGGACGGTGCATTGGCCGCTTTAATCGCCGTTTCCGATCAGATCAAGCCGAATGCCGCAGCCACGATTGCCGCGCTCAAAGCGCAGGGCATTGCCGTCGCCATGATCACCGGGGACCGCGCCGAAACCGCCCATGCGGTCGGTCGTGAGATCGGCATTGATCACATCGTTTCCGGCGTTCTGCCCGAGGGGAAGGTCGCGGCACTGAACCGCCTGCGCGAAAATCACCCAAAGGTCGGCTTTGTCGGGGACGGTATTAACGACGCGCCCGTGCTTGCCTGTGCAGATGTCGGTATCGCGATTGGTACAGGCACGGATATCGCGATCGGGGCGGCGGATGTGGTGCTGATGTCGGGCGATTTGAACGGTGTCACGACGGCCACGCGCGTGTCAAAAGCGACGATGCGCAATATCAGGCAGAACCTCTTTTGGGCATTCGGGTATAATACCGCGCTCATTCCGGTCGCGGCGGGCGTGCTTTTTGCAAGCCATGGCGTTCTGCTGTCCCCGGAATTGGCGGCGGGTGCCATGGCGCTTTCGAGCCTTTTTGTGCTCAGCAATGCGCTGCGATTGCGCGGCCTCAACAGGAGGACAGCATGAATATCTCAGAGGTCGCAGACCGCACGGCTTTGCCGGTGAAAACCATCCGATATTACGAGGAAATCGGTTTGATCACCCCCGCCCGCAGCGCCAATGGATACCGTCAGTTTTCAAAGGCTGACCTGCACAAACTGGCTTTTCTGGCCCGTGCACGGTCTTTGGGGTTCACCATCGATGCCTGTCGCGGATTGTTGCGCCTTTACAATGACCAGGCCCGCGCCAGTTCGGATGTGAAGGCTTTGGCGCAGGATCATTTGAATGAGATCGACACCAAGATTGATGAGTTGAAACAAATGCGTGACACGCTCGCACATCTGATTGATGCCTGCGCCGGGAATGATCGGCCTGATTGTCCCATTCTTGCGGATCTTGCGGCGGATCTCTAGAGAGGTGGCCCCCTTGACGTGGAGCCAAGACGTGTCACCTTGGCGGATATGAACCAGAAATTCGAACATAAGATCAAGGTCCTTTTCCAGCACTGCGACCCTGCGGGCATCGTGTTTTATCCACGGTATTTTGAAATGGTGAACCAGACCGTGGAGGAATGGCACGAAGTCGGGCTGCGCCATTCATTTTCGCAAATGCACCGCGAATCCGGTTATGGCGTTCCCACGGTCTCTATCGGGGCCGAATTCACCGCGCCGAGCCATATGGGTGACGTGTTGACCTGGTCGCTTGAAGTCACAAAACTCGGGCGTACCTCGGCGCATTTGCGGATTATCGCGGTCTGTGGCGAGGCGCTGCGGATGACGGCGACGCCGGTTCTGGTGTCGGTGCATATGGCGACGGGCCGCCCGGTGCCATGGTCCGATGACATTCGCGCGCGCATGGGCTCGTTTTTGATCGCCGCTAAATAATTTTATACCTAAACATTTTATACTTGAAACATTTAGGCGTTTCGTTACGTTTTGTGGAAACAAAACGAATGGGTGTCGATTGTGAAAATTGCGTGTCTGGGAGGGGGTCCGGCGGGGCTCTACTTCGCGATTTCGATGAAACTGCGCGATGCCGGGCATGAAATCACCGTGATGGAGCAGAACAAGGCGGATGATACCTTCGGCTGGGGCGTGGTTCTGTCGGATGAAACCCTCTCTAACCTGGCACAAAACGACCCTAAAAGTGCTGCGATGATCCAGGAACATTTCGCCTATTGGGACGATATCGCGGTAGTCCATGACGGGCATCATACCGTCTCGTCGGGTCACGGGTTCTGTGGCATTGGTCGCAAGAAACTGCTGTTGCTGTTGCAGGACCGTGCGCGGGAATTAGGGGTCGAATTGCGCTTTGAAGCAAAGGTCGAAAGCGCGGCCACCCTTGCCAAGGACTATGATCTGGTTGTGGCCTCGGATGGGTTGAACTCCCGCACGCGTTCGGAGTTCGAAGACCACTTCAAGCCCAATGTGGAGCTACGCAAATGCCAATTCACCTGGCTTGGCACCCGGCAGAAATTCAACGACGCCTTCACGTTTATTTTCGAGAAAACGGCGCATGGGTGGGTTTGGGCGCACGCCTATCAATTCGACCCTGATACGGCGACTTTCATCGTGGAATGCTCTCAGGAGACGTACGACAAATGGGGTTTCGCTCAGATGTCCAAGGCGGATAGCATTAAGGCCTGCGAGCGGATTTTTGTGAAATACCTCGACGGTCATGCGCTGATGTCAAACGCCAACCATGTGCGCGGATCGGCCTGGATCAAATTCCCCCGTGTACTTTGCGAAAAGTGGCATCATCAAAACATTGTCCTGATGGGGGACGCGGCGGCCACGGCGCATTTTTCGATCGGATCGGGCACGAAACTGGCGCTTGAATCCGCGATCGCGCTGGCGGATGACGTGACGCGGGAAGCGACGCTGCCCGCAGCCTTCGAGAAATACGAGAATGAACGCCGTGTTGAGGTTCTGAAACTGCAATCCGCGGCGCGCAATTCGCTGGAGTGGTTTGAGGAGATTGAACGTTACCTTGATCTGGACCCGGTGCAGTTCAACTATTCCCTGCTCACCCGCTCGCAGCGCATCAGCCATGAAAACCTGCGCGCGCGGGATCCGGCGTGGCTCGCATCAGCGGAAAAATGGTTCCAGACACAGGCCGGTGCGGGGGATCACGCGCCCCTGCGCCACCCGATGTTCGCGCCCTATCGGTTGCGCGATATGCATCTCAAAAACCGCGTCGTCGTGTCCCCGATGGCGCAATATAAGGCGGTGAATGGCGACCCCACCGATTGGCATTTGATCCATTACGGCGAGCGGGCCAAGGGGGGTGCGGGTCTCATATATACCGAAATGACCTGTGTGAGCGCGACGGGTCGCATCACGCCGGGCTGTCCGGGGATCTATTCAGATACACAGGAGGCGGCCTGGAAGCGGATCGTTGATTTCGTGCAGGGCGAGGCGGGCGCAAAGATATGCCTCCAGCTGGGCCACTCCGGTGCCAAGGGCTCGACGCAGGTGGGGTGGAATGAGATGGACGCGCCGCTGGCAGATGGGAATTGGCCGCTGATCGCCGCCTCCGATGTCGCGTGGTCCGCGCGTAATGCCAAGCCCCGAGCGATGACGCGTGAGGATATGGATAGCGTCAAAGCGGAATTTGTGCAGGCCACCGAAAGGGCGGCCCGTGCCGGTTTCGACATGATCGAACTGCACGCCGCGCATGGTTATCTGATCTCAAGCTTCATCACGCCGATGCAGAACCGGCGCACCGACGCCTATGGGAGAACGCTGGAAAACCGCCTGCGCTACCCGCTTGAGGTGTTTGATGCGATGCGCGCCGCCTGGCCCAAAGATCGCCCGATGGCCGTGCGCATTTCCGCGAATGACTGGACGGGCGATAGGGGCGTGACGCCACAAGAGGCCGTGCAGATCGCCGCCGCCTTCCGCGATCACGGTGTGGATATTTGCGATGTGTCCGCCGGGCAGACCTCTATTGAGGCGCAACCTATCTATGGACGGATGTTCCAGACGCCCTTTTCGGATCGCATTCGCAATGAGGCGGGGATGGCGACAATGGCGGTTGGTAATATCTTTGAACCCGATCACGTCAATTCCATTCTGATGGCGGGTCGGGCGGATCTGGTCTGCCTGGCGCGCCCGCATCTGGCGAATCCCTACTGGACGCTGCATGCCGCGACGCAGCTTGGGGATCGCCATGAAACATGGCCTGCGCCCTATCTGGCGGGGCGCGATCAGGCGTGGCGTTTGGCTGAGAAAGACGCGCAGACCCCAGAGGTCAAAGTATGAATGATCTGTCCGGCAAACGCGCGCTTGTGACGGGCGGCGGTACCGGCGTCGGGGCCGTGATCGCGCAGGTTCTGGCGCAAAACGGTGCGCAGGTCTGGATTGCCGGGCGACGTCCTGCGCCTCTGGAGGTTATCGCAGCGCAGACCCCCAACATTGAGGCATGTGTCGGGGACGTTACCGATCCACAAGATTGCGAGGCCCTGATCAAGGTCGCAGACGATCCGGACATCGTGATCGCCAACGCGGGCGCGTCGATCTCGAAACCCTTCGACAAGATGACCCCGGATGATGTGCAGGCGATGCTGTCCATCAACCTCTTTGGCGTGTTCAACATTTATGCCGCCGCATTGGGGGCGATGAAATCGCGGGGCACGGGGCGGTTGATCTCGGTGGCCTCGACCGCAGGATTGAAGGGATACCCCTATGTGAGTGCCTATTGCGCAGCCAAACACGCCGTCATCGGGCTGACCCGGTCTCTGGCGCTGGAGCTTGCGCGCACCGACATCACCGTGAACGCCGTCTGTCCGGGTTTCACCGAAACGCCCATGCTGCGGGCGTCAGTTGAGAACATCATGGCCAAGACCGGGCGTAGTCAGTCAGAGGCGGAAAAGGCCCTGAGCGCCCCCAACCCACAAGGCCGTTTCGTGCAACCGCAGGAGGTCGCGGATACCGTGCTCTGGCTTGCCGGGTCCGGTGCCAGCGCCATCACGGGACAGTCCATTTCCATATCCGGCGGAGAAACCATGTGATTGATGCAAACGAAATCCCCTCCGATCTCAGCAAGGACCGACTGCGCGTATGGCTGCGCATGTTGAAAGTAACGCGGATGATTGAGGCCGAATTGCGGGAACGGATGCGCCAGACGTGGGATATCACCCTACCGCGTTTCGATGTGATGGCGGCGCTCAGACGGGCGCAGGACGGCATGAAAATGAGCGACCTGTCCGGTGAATTGCGCGTCTCCAACGGGAACGTCACCGGTATCGTCGACCGCCTGGAAGCCGATGGTTTGGTGGCGCGCCAAAGCGTCAAGGGCGACCGGCGCGCGATGCATGTCCTGCTGACACCGACCGGACGCGCGATGTTTGACGAAATGGCCGCCGTGCATGAGCTTTGGGTGGATGAGCTGTTCTCTCCCATCGGGGCGCAGGGCCTGAACACGGTACACACCCGCCTGGGCCGGATTTCTGACAAACTCGAGGGGGACGCGTGATGCCCGAGCATTTCAACCTGACACGGGAAGGGACTGTCGCAGTTGTGTCCCTAAACAGGCCAGATCGCAAAAACCCCCTGACTTTCGACAGCTACGCAGAATTGCGCGACTGGTTCCGCGCGCTGGCCTATGACGATGACACGACGGCGGTCGTTTTTGCCCCTAATGGTGGCAATTTTTCATCGGGTGGCGACGTGCATGACATCATCGGCCCGTTGGTCGCGATGGATATGAAAGACCTGCTGCGCTTTACCCGCATGACCGGTGATCTGGTCAAGGCGATGTTACATTGCGGCAAGCCGATCATTGCGGCTGTGGATGGTATCTGTGTCGGGGCGGGGGCGATTATCGCGATGGCTTCTGATTTGCGGTTGGCGACTCCTGAGGCCAAAACCGCCTTCCTGTTTACCCGCGTCGGATTGGCGGGTTGTGACATGGGGGCCTGTGCCATGCTGCCCCGGATTATCGGGCAGGGGCGCGCGGCGGAATTGTTATACACTGGGCGGTCGATGAGTGCGCAAGAAGGGGAGCGGTGGGGTTTTTTCAACCGTCTTGTCGCGGCGGATGCGTTGGTGGCTGATGCTCTGGCGCTGGCGCAGCAAATCTCCGAGGGGCCAAATTTCGCCCATATGATGACGAAAACGATGTTGCACCAGGAATGGTCGATGACGCTTGATCAGGCCATCGAGGCCGAGGCGCAGGCGCAGGCGATCTGCATGCAGACGCAGGATTTTACCCGTGCCTATGAGGCATTTGTTGCGCGCGAAAAGCCCGTTTTCGAGGGGGATTGAGCCATGCCGGACCGGAGTTTTCTGACATGGCCGTTCTTTGAGGATCACCACCGGGCCTTGGCGGCGGATCTGGAGGCGTGGTGCGCGGCGTCCCTGTCCGATATTGACCACTCGGATACGGATAAGGCCTGCATTTCACTGGTCGCGATGCTGGGGGAGGCGGGGTGGCTCACATATTCCGCGATTGACCCCGATGCACCCGGCAAGCTGGATGTGCGCAGCCTTTGTTTGATCCGCGAAACCCTTGCGCGCCATGACGGCCTTGCGGATTTTGCCTTCGCCATGCAGGGGCTTGGGACCGGCGCTGTCTCTCTTTTTGGCACTGAAACGCAACGCGACTGGTTACATAAAACGCGGGCTGGAACCGCGTTGTCCGCCTTTGCGCTCTCTGAACCGCGCTCGGGATCGGATGTCGCGCATATGGATATGACGGCGACACGGGATGGCAACGGGTATCGCCTGAACGGTGAAAAGACCTGGATTTCGAATGGCGGTATTGCGGATATCTATACCGTTTTCGTTCGCACGGGTGAGGCCGCCGGGGCCAAGGGGCTATCCGCTTTTCTGGTGCCAGCGGATACGCCCGGATTAAGGGTCGCAGAGCGGCTCGACGTCATGGCACCGCATCCTCTGGCAAGACTGTCATTTGAGGATGTCAGGCTGGATGCGAACGCCATGATCGGTCTGCCGGGTCAAGGGTTCAAAATTGCGATGTCGGTGCTGGATGTTTTCCGCTCCACCGTCGCTGCCGCCGCGCTTGGATTCGCGCGTCGTGCGCTTGATGCGTCTCTGATACGGGTAAAGCAGCGCGAATTGTTTGGCGCACCCCTCTCTGAGATGCAAATGGTGCAGGGGCATATCGCGGAAATGGCGCTGGATGTGGACGCGGCGGCCTTGCTGGTCTATCGCGCGGCCTGGGCCAAGGACATGGGGGCTGCGCGCGTCAGCCGAGAGGCGGCGATGGCCAAGCTTTTCTCCACAGACCAGGCGCAGAGCGTGATTGATCGGTCGGTACAATTGCATGGCGGGGAGGGTGTGCGCGTGGGGAGTATTCCCGAAAAGCTCTACCGTGAAATCAGAGCTTTGCGCATTTATGAAGGCGCGTCCGACGTGCAAAAGATAGTGATTGCGCGCGCCGTTCTGGCCGGTAATGATTGACCCGCGGGCCCAAAGAAAACGCGCCATAGGTGCCAGCCGACAATCCGCCCCCTCTCGCTCGACAGGTCATTTGAAGCTTTGAATGTCGCTTCACATGCGCATTTCTCTTGCAGGCAAACCACGTTTCCCGCTTTGATGTCACCTACGGCGCAACAGACCCCGGAGACCCGATGATGCAGAACACAGACGCCCCCGTGCTTTTGGAGCGTGCCGACGGCATTGCAACACTGACCTTGAACCGTCCCAAAGCCCTGAACGCTTTGTCCGAAGAGATGTTGGAATGCCTGCAAGCCGCGCTTGATCAGTTGTCCGGCGACAGGTCGGTCAAGGTGGTCATCCTGCGCGGGCAGGGCGCGCATTTTTGTGCCGGTCACAACCTCAAGGAGATGAGCGCGCAGCGACAGGACGTCGATGGCGGACAATCCTATTTCAACACGCTCTTTGCTACCTGTTCCAAGATGATGCTCTGCATTACCCAATTGCCCCAACCGGTGATTGCCGAAGTCAAAGGCATCGCGACCGCCGCCGGGTGTCAATTGGTCGCCACCTGCGACTTGGCGATTGCCAGCGACACCGCGACATTTGCAACTTCCGGCGTGAACATCGGGTTGTTTTGTTCGACGCCGATGGTGGCGTTATCGCGTAATGTGGCGCGCAAACAAGCGATGGAAATGTTGCTGTTGGGGGAGTTTCAGACGGCCGCCCATGCGGAGCGGATCGGTTTGATCAACCGGGTCGTGCCCGAAGACATGCTGTCACAGGCCACGCAGGACATGGCGCGAAAGATCGCCTCCAAGGCCCCGGTTGCGATCAAGATCGGCAAGGAGGCTTTTTATAAACAAGCGGAAATGGATTTGGCGTCTGCTTATGCCTACACGGGCGAGGTGATGGCGCAAAACATGATGGCGCGCGATACCGAGCGGGGCATTGAGGCGTTTCTACAAAAAGCGCCGATTCCTGCGTGGCAGGAGGATTGAAGATCGGCGGATCGTAAAATGTTGAGGGCTGTGGTCTTAAAAAACCGACCCAGATGCGCGAAATTGCGCTCTGGGCCGGCCGTAAAGTTTAACAGGGAATACTCGTTAAGTCGGTTCTGTGCTCAGGCGGCCTTGAGCTTGGCGCGGTGTCTGTAAGCCAGCGGTGCAAAGGCGCTCAGGAGCAAAAACAAAGACGCCGGGATCGGAACTGGTGCAGGATTTATTGGTTCGCCGAAGATGAAATCATCCATGGCAACCACGTTCGATCCGTTGGCATAATGATCGTCCACCGCGAATAGCCCCGCAACAATGGTGACCTTTGCAAGGACGTTGTCCTTGAAGGATGCACCGAGGAAAGACAGGCCGCCTGCGCCGCTTTCTTCGACATATTCCTGTGCCAGCAGGTTATCAAAAGCGTCGAAAAACGACATATAGACGTAATCATTGTCGATGACGTTGGTGAAAACAGCGCCGAAACCATCCGTCAGGGCAGGTGTCGTTTGATCGGCCGGATCAAAGAACAGGACATCGAAAACGGTGCCGCCGGTGGGCGCAAAGAGCCGTTCAGGGCTGAAGGTTTGCAGGTTCTTTTCAAAACCGAACTCTACCGGCTCGCCCGATGCGGCGGTGGAGGAGAGTTGAAAGCCCTTGGCACCGCGACCGCCGCCTGCGTAGTCATCATTACCTTTGAATTCGATCCCGCGGGCTCGGGGGGCGGCGGGCCCGTTGAAGAAATCACCGGGAAAGGCGGCAGGGTCCGATATGGCGTCCGGGGCCGCGTCCCAGTTGATCTGGCGACGCCCATCGTCGAAGTTTTCAGGAGTGAAAGGGTTCAAATCGCCCAACTCATCCCGAAAATCATCCACCTTCTTCTGAATATCAGCCGGGGCGTATCCGGCGCTGGAAAAAATCTGGGCGGCATGAACGCTGCCGGGTAAAGCCAGTGAGCAGATCAGAATGAAGGGGGCGGCATGCCCCACGTAGTTTTGAAATACCATGGTAGAAACTCCTTTTTGAAATCCAGTTTGCGAGCTGTGATGAGGCAGTTCTCCTCGTCGCTGTTTGGGTTACGCCCGGAGCCTGGGAATTATTCTGTGGATTTGTGAAAAATTTTCGTCACCTGGAATTTCGGCGCTGCCAGATGTCCATTTGTAAGTGATCCGCACAGCTCGCGGGGCGCGCAACAGGCCTAGATTTCAAGCGCGGCTTTGGCGGCCACAGCCCCGAGATCGGGATGCCCGCCGGGGCCGATTACGACATAATCCGCATCCTGCGCGCTCCAGGAAACGAAATCGAACCCGTTGATGGTGCTTTGCTTGAAGGTCGGCTGATCGTCACGCGCAACCGTGCTGCGTTGCAGACAAAGCGCGATCACGGTGCCATCGCCTTGCCGATACATCAGCTGCGCGACCGGCCTGCCATTGGCGACAAGCAAGCGACCGCCCTCAAATGTCAGACCGAGGTCGGACAGATCGGGGATCGAGAAGGTCGTCCCAATGGTCGCGCCCAGCCATTTTTCGATATGATCGGACTCGTCTGCGCCGACCTCGACCAGATGCCGTTGCTGGCCTGCATAGACGCCGTGATAATCCGCGATATCCGACAACCACCCGGCTGTTTGTACCGGTGCCGTCTGATCCCGGAGCATATAGCCGCCCGTCCCACCGATCATGAGGGCCAGGATGCTGGCCGCCATAGCGCCCCAGATTGGCCGTTTTGCAACGGAGCGCGCGGGAGGTGGTGTTTCCTTGATCTGTTTGATGAGGTCGAAGGGGACGGGGTGGCTCAACTCGGCGTCAAAGACCTCTTGCGCGATCCCCTGCGCCTGCAACAGCGCGTCCAGTTCGTCCTGTGCCGCCTGATCTGTTTCCAGCAGGGCTTCGATTGTCTCCGCCTCGGCGGGGTCCAGTTCCCCATCAAGATATGCGCTCAATTTCAACGATAAATCCGTCATTTTGCGATACTTTCCACGTCCGAGAGCGCGGTAATGAGGGTCTGCCGTGCGCGGTGAACCCGGCTCATCACTGTGCCGATCGGTATGCCGAGCAACTCGGATACTTCGCGATAGCTATATCCTTCCGAGCAGACCAGCATCAACGGCTGGGACAAATCGCTCGGCATGGCGTCGATCTTCCCGCGCGCCTGTTGTGCTGCGAGCTGATCCACGATGCGGTCTTCGACGCGCAGGCCGGGCTCCTCTTCGGCGGGCACCTGCCCTGCACCGACACGTACCTTGCGCTTGCGAATCTCAGAAATCCAGAGGTTGCGCAAAACGCGAAACATCCAACGGTCCAAAGGCTGCGCAGGATCGTATTGATCCCATTTCAAAAGTGCCGTGGTGCAGGCCTCCTGCACCAGATCATCCGCATCCGGCCCGTACCGCGTCAGGCTCAAAGCAAAACGGCGCAACCGTGGCAGCAGGTCGATCATCCGGGATTTGAACTGGTCGAACGTCATTCCCATCCCATTATCTGCATGATCCATCCGTCCCCGGCATATTAACGTGGCTTGCGCTCAATTGCGAGCTACTTGCCGGTCTGCCTTCAAGAGAGTTACGTTTCTGGGGCGCGGTTTATTTCCGCATGCCCGATCTTTTTGCACAAACTAGCGTCTGGACCTGATGTCGCCGGTCTTTTGATCCCGAAGCATATCGTGCTTTGGAAAAACCGTTCTGGTTTCGATGTGGCGGAAAAACTGGACATTTTATCCTGTGCCACCCTACCGTTGACTCGTGTTCTTTGCAAAACAACGGAGGCAGGATGAGCGCCACGACCCCCATGAAGCCTGATGTCCAAACAGACAGACCGCCGGTGTCGGCGCAAACGCTGGCCAAATGGCAAAACGTGGTCGATCATATTTCGCAGATCGCGCAGGTGCCGGCCACGCTGATCATGCATACGCAGGCACAGCGCCACGACGTCTGTGTGACCAGCGGAGGGGCGGAAAACCCCTACAGCGAAGGGCAATCTTTCCAGCTTCACGACAAGCTCTATTGTTTTGGCGTCTTTGAGAATGACGGTGAGCTTTGTGTGCCGGACGCCGCGCATGATCCGCGCTGGCGTGACAATACCGATATGGAATATGGGATGAGTTTCTATGTGGGACTGCCGCTGAAATGGCCCGATGGCGGTATTTTCGGCACGATTTGCATGTTGGACCGGCGTCGCAACATTCAGGCGTTGTCATTTCGCAAGGGCCTGCGCCAATTTTGCCGTATTGTTGAAGATGATCTGGCCCTGCTGGAGGAGATCGAACGGCGCAAGAGCATCGAGGCGCGGCTGCAACAGGAGTTGGAGTCCCGTGAGGCGCTGATTGCCACACGGACGCAGGATCTGGAGGACGCCAATACCGCGCTGCGGGTGCTGCTGCAAAGCGTCGAGGCGTCCAGAAATGAGGTTGAAGACAGGATCGCCCAGCAAATCAGGGGGTTGGTCTTGCCCCACATCGGGCGTCTGCGGCAATTGAACGGGGAGGACGCGCGCGCCCTGTCCCACCTCGATGTCATTGAGGCCAACCTCAAGAACATCACCACCGCCATGACGGGTAAACTGGCGGAGGCGCTTGCGGATTTGACCCCCACGGAGGCGGAAATTGTGCAGCTGATCGTGCAGGGGCGCAGCACCAAGGAAATCGCCAATACGCTGTCTCGCGGAACCAGCACGGTCGATTTTCATCGCAACAATATCCGCCAGAAACTCGGCCTCACGCATCGCGGCAAAAACCTGCGCCAGCATCTCGCATCGCTCGCGTAATAGGGGTGATACCCCCATATTAACCCCATGATTTTCTATCAGGACAGGAAAATCGTTTCTCTCTAGGTTTTTCGGTGTCCGCCCACTTGGGCGTCACCAAAAACAGGGAAAACCAAAATGGACAAGAATGACCTGAAACCGATCAAATTGAACGGGCAAAAAGACGATCTGGCACCGGGCCTGTCGCGCCGCTCGTTTTTCATGGCGGCGGGTGCCGTTGGCGTGGGCAGTGCGGCGAGCTTGCTCGCCACCACCTCGGCACAGGCGCAATCGACCGATTGGACGCAGCCGGGCAACAACAACCACGTTATCGAATTGCAGAACGCCACCAGCCACGCGGAAGGGGCCATGACGATCGATTATTATGGTCACTGTGCGTTCAAGATCACCTCTCCGGGTGGCGCGTCCGTGGTGGTCGATCCTTGGCGAGATGATCCCTCCGGCGCCTGGGGTCTGTGGTACAAGAACAAGTTTCCCGAAACCGTGACCGACATCACCCTGTCAACGCATACGCATTTTGATCACGATGCGATTGATCGGCCTGTGTCGACCATGGTGCTGGACCGGATGGTCGGGACCTTTGAATTTGCCGATCTCAAGATCACCGGCTTCGCGGATAAACACGTTTGCAAGGCACCGGGGTATTATGACTGGACCAATGCCTTAGCCGAGTTTGGGGTTGAGGCCTGCGCGCCCAATAACGTCGGTCACATGGATATGGTTGTTTACCTGATTGAGACGGGCGGGCTTCGGACGCTGATCTGGGGGGATAATCGCGCCGATCCTGGACCGGGATTTTGGGAAACGATTGGCGCAGTGGATGTCCTGACCCTGCCGGTGGATGGCTCAGAGCACATCCTGTCTTATGAGCAGGGCAACGCGATTATCGAGCGGCTGAAACCCAAGGTGGTGATCCCGACGCATTACCTTAATGAAACCACGACTTATACGCTCTCGACGCTCCGGACGGCGGATGAGTGGGTGCAGAGCCAGAAGAGCTTCCAGATGCTGGATGGCGCGCGTTTGTCGCTGACTGCGGCGGAGGCGGGCGGCATGGACAGGGAATTCATGTATTTTGGCCATAATGTCATGACGACATAAGTCTTCGATGCGGGGACGGGGTGGCTGCACGCCACCCGGTCCCCTTTTCCGTCAGGCCATGAGCTCATAAGTTCCCAACCCGGCCGTCATCACACCGAGGGTTTCGGCGATATGCGCCACCTCGCTATCACGCGAGGTTTCCTCGTCCACCCAAACGCGCGTCTGCGCGTCTGATGCGTCATAGCGGATGTTCGCGGTATCGCTGCCGTTGAAGGTCTGCATCTGCGCAAACAGGGCATCAGGGGTGTCGTGATCAATGGATGTGGGGCGATTCGTGACCCCGCTCACTTGACCGGACATGATGTCATTCGCCGTGCCCGCCTCAATGGCGATCCAATCGATCTCTTCAAGGACGTGAAAGCCCCTTTTCTCCTCTTCCTGCACACGAAATTCGAAGCTGTCCGCGTCGACTTTGTCCAGGCGCGTGACCACCGTATCGCCGCCCTTGTTTGAGGTCACTTGCGCAAATACCAGCGGCGCGCTGTCAAAGGCATCGCCCAGATCGACCTCGGTAGCCGTGTGGTTGGCCGAGCCGGACCCGGCTGTGATGGTGCGCCCATCCGCCAGCCTATGTGTGCCTTCGCTCACCGCCATCCAGCTGATGGTTTCTGCCATATGGATCCCGTCGAGATATTCCCACTCCTCCATGCGGAACTCAAAGCCGGTGTCGGTGACGTTCTGCACCCGGATGGTGACGGGATCACTGCCCGCATGGCTCGCAGGACCCATGACGACCACCGCGTCCTTGATCTCCTGATCAAAGGAGACACTGTGCCAGATGTCGCGTGAGGGTTGCGCAACGGTTTCCGAGCCGATCTGAAGCACGCCATCCGCAGGCACCGGTGGGTCAACCGGGGTTGGCGTGCGCGAATCCAGTTCGAGCGGCGCATCGGTGCGCGCGAAATTCTGGGTTACGAACAGACCGTCCCACCCCTCATATTCACCGCGTTCGATCCCGATCCCTATGACTTCAGCGTCGGGGTCGAGGATATTGGCGCGGTGGCCGGGGCTGTTCATCAGCCCATCGTGCAGGTTTTGCACGTCATCCGCCAGGCCGGGTTGTCCACGTACGCTTTGCCAGGCGATGTTTTCCGCCGCACTCCAATTGCCCGTAAAGTTAAAGGTGGCATCCTCCATCCTAATGCGGGGAGACGAATTGCCGACCCCTGTGTGGCTGAATTGATCCGTGTCAATCATCCACTGGCTGTGATCTTCGGCGGCATCGTTAAGTCGTAATTCAAGTCGTAACGGGTCAAGCCCGGCTGAAAGCCGTTCGGCGTTGATCAGATCCAACATCTGCCACTCAAGGGGGTTTGCTTTTGACATGCTATCGTCATCCTTATTGCTGCTAGAGTGCTGCAACCGGTAGTTGGACAATGCAATATCGGAAAGGCGGCGCTTGTGATCTGGTCACAAGGGGCAAAAAGCAGCGCAATCACGGGGAAAACCGCCGAATTTTTCAGAGCTTTCTTGCGCGTCACGCGAGTGATGGCTGTGATCGGCAGAGATGTGCTGATGCGCCCATGGCGGGCAGGTTTTGCGCTCTGCGTCAGTTCCAGTATTCGGCGTAGGCCTGATCCGAGAAGCCGTATTTCTGACCGAAGGCTTTTGGCGCATTGCAGAACGCGACCACAAGATGCTCGACGTCAACCTCCTGTAGGGCCGCGACCGTGTCACGTACCGCCGCCCTCGGACTGCGGTCGTAATCGGCCACAAGAACATGTGCATTCAGATGCACCGCAATCTTTACCGCATCGGGCAAGACCAGAACCGGTGGCGTGTCAAAAAGGACCACATCGTAGCGTTCCCGCAGGGTCATGATCAGCTCTCCAAACCGGTCAGATTCCAGCAGATCGGCCGGGTTCATGTCTGATTGACCGCTGGGCAGCAGGTCAA
The DNA here is from genome assembly GCF_014337925.2 of Roseobacter fucihabitans. NCBI lineage: Bacteria > Pseudomonadati > Pseudomonadota > Alphaproteobacteria > Rhodobacterales > Roseobacteraceae > Roseobacter > Roseobacter fucihabitans. The sequence continues at coordinate 4,448,791 of NZ_CP143423.1, forward strand.
AGCCCTGTTCGGACAGCGACACGATGGCCTTTGATAGATCGAATTTCTCGACAATGACATTCTGCAAACCGGGCTGATCCGGCGCGACACCAAGCGTTTTGGACAGGGTCCCCGCGCGCATATCGCCGTCCACAACAATAACGCGCCGGTCGATCATGGTGAAACTACTGGCGAGCCCCTGCGTAACGGTTGATTTCCCTTCTGTCGGAAGCGAAGAGAAAATGCCGGCGATCAACGGTCCGGACGTCCGCCCCGCGCGCGCAATCAGCTTATGGCGCAAAGACCGCATACCCTCCTTAAAAGGGGCAGCTTTGCGCTTGGATTGCCCAAAACCTGCCAGCATGCCCCGGCCAAGGACACCGGGATGGGCCGGGGGCAATTGCACCACACAGTCAGACCCGGTGATGTCGACCAGTTCGGATACTTTTCTGACCCGGTCATTGGCAGCTTCGCGCAAAAGCACATAGGCGATGCCAAAGAAGAGCCCGAGGAAACCGGCAATCGCAACCATGCGGCGGCGGCCCTGTGCATCGGTGCGCAGGGGGGCTTCGGCACGTGCCAGCACCTGGGCACCCGCATCACGCAATCCGGTTTGAATAGAGAGTTCCTTGAGCCGTGCGAGCGAGGATTCATAGACCTGCGACGTGGTTTCCACTTCGACTTCGAGCTGGCGCAAACCCACCGTAAAGGCGTTGACCTCGGCGATCCGAGCCTCGATTGCGGTGCGCCCATCGGTGAGTGCGTCGCGCAAACGAACAAGGCGGGCGCGCTCGTCTTGCAGGGCGCTCTCGATGGCTTGGATGTCCTGATCGAAGCTATCGGTGTTGATGCTGCGCCCTAACGTGGAGCGTTGCAGGCGCGAGAGTATTTCGTTTTGCGCGATAAGTTCGCTCAGGGTCTCGCTGCCTGCGTCATCCACGGCGGTCAGGGCGGCAATGGCCGCATCGGTCACGATCAGCGCGTTTTCAGTGCTGGCAAGGCGCGCGCGAATGTCCACCGCTTCGCCCATCAGGGCATCTGAGGAGTCCAGCACGGAACTCACCGCACCGCCGCGGAAGCTCTGCAAGCGTTGCTGGTCTTCTTCCAGTTGCAGGCGCAATTCGTTGACGCGTGTTTCCAGCGCGACCGCCGCCCGTTTCGTTTCATTCTGACCGCTGCGGACCTGATATTCGAGGTATTCATCGACATAGGCGTTGGCGATGGCGGCAGATTTGCCCGGTCCGGTTGTCGTGACCCGGATCAGGATCGCGTTACTGCCGGGCAGAATATTCGCCTGTGCGTAGGCTGCCAGCCAATCCAACGCAAGCTGGCGCACCACGTTTTCGGGGTAAAATTCCTCTGGATCGGCGTCGTCGGGCAATAACAGGTTTGGATTGATTTCGGGATCATTGGTCAGATCAACACGGTCGATCACGCCCAGCGCAATGCTGCGCGACCCCAGAATCGTCAGCGCATTGGTAATGGCTCCGGGGCTGACTTCGATGTCACCGGCACTGTCAAACTCGACGATTTCCAGATTGCCGCGCGTCAGCAGGATCTGCGCCTCGGCCGTGTAGGTGTCATCCGAGCGCAGTACCAAAAGACCTGTCAGGAACGCCAGACCAAAGGCCGGGATCAGGATGCGCTGTTTGTTGCGCCACAACAATTGCCAAAGCGCGATGATTCCAACGGGAGAATCATCATCGTCAGGACCGGCGGCAAAATTATCTCTGGAAGTTTGGTTCATCTGGCCTGCTCATTCGACAATATGTTTTTGTTCAATCACCCGGTACTGGCGCGCCGTTTACCCCGAGATCACAGCCAAGTTTTGGCGTGACCGTTTAATAGGGATGTTGGCGGGCGCATGAAAGGGTTAATCTTAACGACAGGCCGTTTGCTGGCTGATGACGCTCCGAAATGTCTCTTGGTGCTCATGTAACCAGCATCAGGGGTTTGCAAATCCTCAAAGGCTCCCGCCTTCTCTTGCGTGCCGCAGGGGTAACGATGTAGAGCAGTGCCCAGATTAACCTTTAATCCCGACGAACAGGTGATGTGCCGATGACGCTCCCGAACTATTTCTATGGTGGTCCTCCCAAGGCGGGTTCTTCCTGGATTTACACCCTGCTCAGCACGCATCCGGATGTCTTTGTCCCTGATGGTAAATACGTGCAATTCTTCACGGATTTCTACGATCGCGGGATCGATTGGTACGCCCAATGCTACGCGGGCGCGCGCGTGGATCAGGTGGCGCGGTGTGATCTGACAACGGATTATCTCTTTGTCCCCGAGGCTGCGGAACGGCTGGCACGCCATGTCCCGGATGCGCGGGTTTTCTTTTCTCTGCGCAATCCGGCGGAGCGCGATTGGTCGGCTTATCAGCATCTTTTGCGTACCGGCCAAGCGCATGGGCCGCTCGAACAGGAAGCGGATACCGCGCATCGGCTTTTGTCCACATGCAGCGCTTATTCCGATGCGATTGAGCGCTCATGGCGGCTCTTTGGAAAGGAAAATACCCACATCCTGTGGTTTGAAGACATCCGCTCGCAACCTCAGGCAGCCGCAGATTCGCTCTTTGATTTTCTGGGTGTCGTACGGCGCGAAATCCCGCAAGCCGACACGGGTGCGAAAAACGTCGCACGGGCGGCGCGAAACACCCGGCTGAACGGGGTGCTGAAACAGGGTGCCGTGGCCCTGCGCGCGGCTGGTTTGAGCACCGTTCTGGGGAAATTGAAATCCAACCCGTTGTTGGATAAGGTTCTGTTCAGCGCGGATCGTGTGCCCAAACTGCGCGACCAACCCGAGGCATGGAATTTTTTAGCGGATCGCCATACTGGCGAAATCGACCGGCTTGAAACGCTGCTGGGGCGCGACCTGACGGCTTGGCGGGCGCGCCCGTGATCGCAACCGCACAGGCGGGCAGGGCGGTGGACACCGTTGGACAGATGAGCTGGCGCATCTATATCTTCGCCATGGCGCTGAGCTTTTTTGTGGTGGTCGAACCCGCGCCAACCGATCTGGTTTTTATGGTTGCTCTGGGCGTTTTCTGTTTCTCGCGCCCGATCAAAACCGCGTTCCTGAACAGTGCCGCGATCATCGGGGTCTTCCTCTATCTGGCGTTCTCGGTGCTGTCGCTTGCTTTCGTGCAGTATTTTCCCACACTTGCATATCGTGCCGTCGCAATCGAATTCTACATGATCGCGCTCTTCGTCTTGACCGCCTATTTCATGAAAACACGCGGCGATGCGGGTTTTGCGACGGTTTTGCTTGCGCTGACCATCGGCGGTGTGATGGCCTCCTTCGTGGCCATCGTTGCGCTGCTCGATCTGATCCCGAACAGTGATATTCTGTTTCGCGGGGAAGGCGTGCGCTACCGTGTCAAGGCGACGTTCAAGGATCCGAACGTCTTTGGCCCCTTTATCGTCCCCAGCTTGTTGTTTGTGACATGGGTTGTGGTTGAATCCGCCCGTTTTCGACTTCTGGCGCTCGCGGTCATGGGGCTTTTGCTGTTGTCGCTGTTGTCTACATATTCGCGCGGGGCTTGGATCCATTCGTTCATTTCGCTCTCGTTTTTTAGCCTCGCCTTGTTGATCTATCGCCCAACCGCCCGCCCGACGATGACCGCGATTGTCTGGGTGTTCATCGTGATTTGTGGCACGATTCTGTTGTTTCTGGATCAGATCACCGCGCGGCTGGCGGATTCTTTTTTTGCAGAACGTCTCTCGCTGCAAAGCTATGATACCTCGCGCTTTGGCTATGTCGCCGAAGCCGCCACACTTATTTGGGAACACCCGCTGGGGATCGGCCCGGTTCAGGCGCGTTTTGTCTATGGGTATCTGCCGCATAACACCTTTGTTGCCTTTGCGATGCATAACGGGATTTTCGCCTCCCTGGGCCTCATGCTGATTTACGGCGCGGCGATGATGCGGTGCGGGGTGAAAATCCTCCATCAAAACCCCGGTTGGACGAAATACGCTCTGATCGTTTCGGTGCTACTGGGGCTTTTGGTGTTGATGCAGGTGGTGGGCGCGATCCACTGGCGTCATCTCTACCTGCTCTGTGGCATGGCTTTCGGCACCTATACCACGGACCGCTTGTTGCCGGATGATTTTGGTTGGAAAAAGCGGCGGCACCATCGACGCCATTCATTGGCGCAAGCCAGCAAATGACGTCATCACAGATCGGGACAGTCCTAAAATGAAACGCCTCATGCTTGGAAGTCTGCTTTCCGCCGGTCTGAAAATCATCAGTGCGGGTCTCAGCTTTTTGATGTTCATGTTCCTCGCGCGGGCATTGGGTCCGGTGGAATACGGGCTTTTTGCCTCGATGTTTGCGCTTGGCACGGTAGGGGCCATCGTGGCCCTCTTTGGACAACATACGCTCAGCATCAAAACCCTTTCGGCGCTGGGCGAAGGGCCTGGACAGGCCGCCGACCGCCGTCAGATGATGCGCCAGGGCTACCGCATTGTGCTGGCGGGGATTTCGCTCGTCATTGCCGTGCTGCTGGGCGGCGGCGCGATCGCGGGTGCCCTGGGCTTTGATTTGGACATGCGATACCTGATCGGGGCCTGCGCGCTGTTGTTACCGCTCGCGCTCGCGGATCTGGTGTCTCATCAATACCGCGCTTTCGGCTCGATCTTCTGGGCGCTGGCACCGCGGGACGTGGTGTGGCGCGGCGCGGTAGTTCTGGCCTGTCTCGCGGCGGCGTCACTTCCGTTTTTCTTTGCGAATGCGCTTGTCGCCATGATGGCCATTTCGGTCACGCTTATGATCATCGTGGCCTTACAGATCATCTCGTCGATCAAAACGCACCGACACCGATTTGCCGCTCCCCCGGACGTCCAAAACAGCCCAAAGATGCCATGGCGCATCTCGGCCTGGATGTGGCTGGCCTCTCTCGGCACGATGGGGGGGAGCCTCAACCTGTCCGCGACCTCGTTGTTTTTGCCCCCCGAACAGATTGGCGCTTATTTCGCAGCGCAGAAAACATCACAGCTGCTGCAATTGCCGATCATTGCTATCGATATCGCCGTGACCCCGGTTTTCGCACGGCTGTATAGCCAGAATGACATAGCCGGCCTGCGCAATGTCGGCCGCAATCTGGCGATGCTGGTCGCGATCCCGCTGGCCATCGGGGCGGCGGTGATCGTGGGCTTTGCACCGCAGCTTCTGGCTTTGTTCGATCCGGCATTTATTTCGGCAACACTCGCCCTGACACTGCTGGCGGGCAGCTATCTGGTGATTGGGCTGGGGGGGCCGACGCGGCAACTCATGCTCATGGCTGACGGCGAACGGCAGGTTGTGCGCATGACCCTGATTTCGGAAGCCGTTGGTCTCGCGCTCATCCCCATCCTGGTGCCGCTCTTTGGCATTTTGGGCGCGGCCATGGCGGCCTGCGTGGCGCGGGTTCTATTTACGATGATGACTGTCCTGTGGTGCCGCAAGCATCTGAGCGTGGATACATCGGTGCTGTCGCTTGTGCCGGGATTGTCTATCGCGCGCTAGCGCATGCAATACCCGTAACGCCGGGCGACCGGGCCACAGATGATTGCCGCCAGAGCGCGGTCCATGCGCGTGATCGCATCGCTCCAGGATGTATCAGGCTTCAGCGTGACCTCGCCCAGATTGAACCGGGAAGGGTTGCCGCTGATGGAATGTTGCGCGTGCACGATCGCCGCACGCGCGTCTCCGGGTGTCGCGCCATGTGATACGGGCTCGAAAAGATCACCGGCACCGGACAAAAGCGCCGTTTGCCAATTATCCACAAAATCCTCAAAACGGATCTGACAATAAAGATCGGGGGCCAGTTGGGCAAACCGCTCACAGCGTGAATTGAGCAGCGCCCATTGCAATAGGGACCGCACCGACGAGTAGCGCGGGAAAAGCTGATCCTCAGAGCTATCTGTGCGCGGTTTCGTCTTTTTCCAGGAATGCAGCACGGCGCGCGGGTCCCGCACCAGATGCAGGAATGCCACGTCGAAAGGCCGATCAGGGTGCATAAGGTTGAGGGCAAAGAACGGGCTTTTGGACGCATCCACCAAAACACGACCACCGCTTTTTTCGAAAGCGGCGGTATATAATTCCATCAGCAGATCAAGATCGGCGCGGTTACGTTCGAAATAAGCCGCGCGCGCGGCGTCGATATGCAGGCCCGGGATCTGGCTGTGGCGCGCGCCACTGCCGATGGATTTCACAAGGGCGCGGGCGCGCTCCGTATCCACTATGCCCAAATGGCTATCCCCCAAGGGGAGGGTGGGCCAGAACTCACATTCAGAAAACGCCGCACCGCACCCGCAAATGCCGTTTTCGACGACGCCACGATCCCACAGATATCGCACTTCACCCAGTGACGCGCAGCCCGGCATGGATCCCAGAATATTGGCAAGAACGGAGCTACCGCTCCGGCCCCATCCCAAAATATACACCAATAATGGCCGGGCCGTTTGTTTGAAGCCAATTGATGCGGATGTGACCATGGGCTCTCCGTGTGATGACCGGTTCATCTGCAATGCTCTTGGTCCGATGTCCTGACAAATATGCAGCCAGAGTGCCATATCCGGCAAATACCCAGCAAGCAGTGCTGGAGAGCACCGGCTGGGTCAAGCCCTTCACCGGAAATTAGCGCAGTATTCGGCGGCTTGCCCCGAAATCGAGCGTAATATGGCAAAAACTGGGGTCGTCTGGACTTTGGAGCGCGGCTGTCTCTGGACAAAACGCGCGAAACCGGGTCAGTGTCTGCGCACGAAACGAGAGGATAGTTTACGTATGAAGACGCGGTCAGTTTCAGGTATCGAGAGCATCTTTTCGCAAGGCGGACGGCTTGTTTTATGGGTTTTGGCGGTGGGCCTGCTCATCGCAACCACGCTTCCTGCCATGGCACAAACCTATCGGCTGGCACCGGGGGACAGGATCCTGGTGCAAATTATTGTGCTGAATAATCAATCTTATGTGGGAACGGTCGACACAGCTGGTGACTTACGTTTACCCTACCTTGGGACGCATCAGGCGGCGAATAAAACACTGGACGAACTGGCGCAGGAGATCGCGCTTTCGGTTGCGGGCCGCCAGATCCAATCGGTCCGCGATGGGGTCACTTCCGTGATCGTTCTGGATGAAAAAGATATCTTTCTGGATATCGAAACATATCGCCCTGTGACCGTCGTTGGGGCCGTGGCATCGCCGGGTCGTGTGGATTTTGTTCCCGGTCTGAGCGCGCGTGCGGCGATTGGATCAGCAGGCGGCACGGCTTTGGCCGGGCAAACCGAGCGGGTCGACCAACTGGCGAATTTCCGAACCCGTCAGGCTGAATTGCGTGAAACCGAAGCCTGGCTGGCGGCGGAGCTTTGGCGCATGGATGTCTTATTGTCCGGCGCATCAAGCTCTTCGCCCATCGAGGGAGATTTCCAAATCGCAGCGGACCGTCTGGATGAAAAAGACATCGAAGGCCTGCGAGAATTGATCGACGGCGCGCGGGGTGCCCTGGAGCGCGAGCAGCAGGACAATGAGGCGAAATTGGCGTTGACCCAAAAGCGGGTTACATTTCTTGAGACTGCGTTGGAGCAGTTCACCACTGCATCAGAGATCGAAGAGGAGCGGTTGCAGGATATCCTGCAATTGTCGGATCGCGGGCTGGTGACGGCCAATGCCCTCGATAATGCCCGCGAAGGGGCGTTGAATGCCTCATCGCGGTTGCTGACAACGCAGGCGGATCTGGCTGCGGCAGAGCGCGAGTTGCAATCGCTGGTTATTGAAAAGCAGGGTCTGCAAGAAGATTTCGATCAAACGCTGCGGGATGAGCGGGCCCGATTTGAGCGCGATTTTGATGAGGCCAAAGCACGCCTCAACAGCCTCAACCGCGAACTTGCCCTTGGAACGCTGACCGATGACGATGAGGTGTTGGCGGAGCTTACTTTCTTGCTGCACCGTCAGACCAGGGGTGGTGAGGTCACAATAGAGATATTGCCAAGCGAGCTTCTGAAACCGGGTGATGTTATCGAGGTGCTGGTGAGCTATAATTGAGATCGACGGAGATTGTCCCGATTTACGTCGGGGGCTTTTCAGTGGAGCGCCTGTCCAATGCCGGGCAAGATATCGGGGTGAACGGTTGACCTGAGCGGGGCCAGCGTGGTCTGCGAGAGCAAAATGGCTGCGTATTTGTCAGCGCAGGGCGGGCGGAATCGGTCTAAAACTGCACCTTGCCACTGGAAGCTTTCGTATCAGGGTCGTATCAAAGGAGAACAGATGCCGTTCTGTCTGGCATGCGTACTCGAACCGCAGGATGAAAGCAGACGATGGAGCCCAGTCTCAATACCGCGGAAATGCGACTGCATGTCGCCTTTGCCAAAACCCGTCTGACTGACGCGGAAAAGCGGGCCGCAGACGGGTTTGCACGCCAGATCACCCAGTGGGACCGGTTCATCGAAACCGCTTCGCGTAATTTCAGCCTGCCCAATATCCGGATGCATCTGGCGCAGATGGACCCTGACTGTGTGCCGGGCGATGTATTGAGCCAGGTGAATGATTTCGCCAACGCCTCTGCCATGCGCAACATGTTGCTGATTTCCGCGCAGCGCCGTTTCAAGGAGAACTGCATTGATCCGCTGGGAGAGATCGCAGTGTTCTTCAAGGGAATCAGCCTGGTCAGCCAGTATTACCCGGATCTTGGGCTGCGGCCCTGCAGGGATATTGACGTGCTGGTCCGCCCCGCCTCGCTGCGCCCCATCGTGCTGCGCGCGATCGAGCAGGGGTATAAATTTGTCGTGCCGGGTCAGGCGGATCACCCGCTCGTGGACCCGTCCGAGATTGATGCCGCCCTGCATTATCGCAATGATGCCAGCCTGCTGACGCCCGAAGGTATGGCGATTGATCTGCAGGTGAAACTCGACAAATACTCCGGTATTTTCGCCAAGGAAGACGTGTTTGCGCAGGCGGTGCCGGTCATGCTGGGTGGCAAGGAATTCCTGACCATGCCGCCGGTTTTCCTGTTCAACTACATCTGCCATCACCATGCGCGCCACGTCTGGTCGCGGCTGCATTGGCTGAGCGATCTGGATGCGATGATCACCTCGCCGGGGTTCGACGTGGACGCGGCGGTCGCCATGGCGGAGCGTCTCAATCAGCGCGGAACGGTTGAGGCAAGCCTCGAGATGCAGCGGCTCATGTCGCCAACCGCAAGCTGGGAGGAGGCCCCTGATACCTGGCGCGGTCTTAAGTTTCTGGAACTCAGCCTGCGGAATCTCTCGGGCGATCTTGACCTTGAAAAGAAGATTGGTTTTAGCATGAAGGGCGGCGAATTCATGTTCGATTGGCAAGCCAGCCCCCGCCTGATCCGCCGCGCGCGCTGGCAGCATTGGCGCAAGGTCATGCAGCCTACGATCCGTCAATACACCCGCTATCCTCTGCCGGGTGGGCTGCGGTGGCTTTATGTTTTCCCGCGTTTCGCGCATCTGATCGCCCGCACCCGAGACCGTGCGAGCAAAGAAACGGATTGAGCCGGAACCGCCTCGCCGGTGCGGGGCCGTAACGTCAATCCGCAAAACCACCTTTGATATGAACCAAGATTGACGAAAGACCTCCCGATGCCGGACCCTTTGAATATCGCGCTTGTGCTTGAAACCTCCGGCGGGGGATCGGGGCGTCATGTCCTGGATTTGGCGGAGGGCCTTGCGGAGCTGGGCCATCGCGTGACGGTGATCTGGTCGCCGGTCCGCGCCCAGGATGATTTTCGCACGCAATTGATGGCGCTGGACAAGGTTGCGAACCTGCCGCTGGAAATGCACCGCGCGGTGGGTCTGGCCGATTACTCCAGCCTGCGCGCCCTGGCGGGGTTGCTGCGAACGCAAGGGCCGTTTGATGTTCTGCATGGCCATAGTTCCAAGGCGGGTGCGCTTGTTCGGCTGTTACCACGTGCGATTCCCGGCGCGCGTATCTACACGCCCCATGCCTTTCGCACGATGGACCCGACAATGGGCGCGCGCGGGGTCAGGGTCTATGGCACCATCGAACGCCTGCTGGCCGGGCGCGCCGACCGGATCATCGCTGTCAGCGCGGCGGAAAAAACCCATGCCATCGGCCTCGGGATCAACCCGGCGAAGCTGACGACCGTGGTGAATGGTGCCAGCTTACCGCCCGGTGCAGATCGAGAAAAAGCGCGTGATGTTATGGGCTTGACCCAAGAAGATGTCGCGGTGGGTTTCATTGGTCGGCTTGATGACCAGAAAGCCCCGCTTCGGTTTGTACAAGCGGTCCATTTGGCCGCACAGACATTCCCGAACCTGCGCGGCGTCGTTATTGGGGACGGGCATCTGCGCGCCGCCTGCGAAGCGCAAAACGGTGGAGATACCGTTCGGTTTCTGGGTTGGCAGGATGGACCGGCGCTGTTCCCCGGTCTCGACGTTTTTTGCATGACAAGCCATTATGAGGCCATGCCCTATACGTTGATCGAGGCCTTGCATGCCGGTGTGCCGATTGTGACGACCAGGGTGGGCGGCGTTGAGGAAACCGTGTGTGAGGGTAAAAACGGCTTCGTGTTAAGCGCCGATTGCACAGCCGAAGACCTGGCGGAGCGTTTGGCGGGCCTGGCCGAAAACGCCAAGCTGCGCGCGGAGTTTGGCGCGGTGTCGCGGGCATTAGCGCGCGATCGGACGGTGGAAACAATGGTCAGGGAAACGATCGCGGTCTACGATGCCGCCCGCCACCCCTAAAGAAGATCGCGCAGGGTGCTGCGCGACCTTTTGATGTCAAAACTCTCCAATTGTTAGGTCGCGGTGACGGAATACGCGCCTGCTTTGGGGGCTGCGCCCCGCGCCAGCCCGCTGATGTCCGTCGCAAACGGCCCGCTCGTATGGGCGGCGTTCACCACCGCGCTCACCGGGGATCCGGGCGATAGTGACAGATCTGGTGGCGTTGCCTTTGGACCTACAAAGAGGGGATCTACGCCGATCGCGTTGCTGTGCACGCTAAAGCCCGGTTTTCCGTCAAAGGTATTAATAGTGCGCACTGCCGCCGTATCGTTCCAGACGATATTACCGGTGAAATCGAAATCGCTCACAACGCCCGCCGCTTCGAATTCGGGATCAGACCAGCCAGACAGGTTCAGGTCCCGACCGCTCTCCATCCGGTTTGCGTTATAGACGGTGTTGAAGCGGATCCGGATATTGGAGATTATCCCGTTCGGCCCGTCCTTTTGAGGGTGACGCTGGCAATAAATGCCGGCGGCTTGCGTGTCCCAGACCAGATTGTTGTAGACATCGATATTGGCCAAGGTTTGAACGAATTCGCCGATGCCTTGCTGCGCGGTGAATGTATCGTATGGCACCGAAGTAGATCCGGCTTCACGCGCGAGCACGATGCCAAGATGACAGGCCCAGACCTGGTTATTATAAATCGCCACGTCTTCGACATAACGCCGCCCGGAATCCAGATAGATGCCATATCTTTTGACGTTCCAGACCCGGTTGCCGTAAATCGCGCCGCCCTTGACGCCTGCCTTGTAGTCAATCCCGTATTGGCGCGTGTCATGCACATCGTTGAACCGGGTGATGATGTTGCTGCACCCGCTGGTGACGCTGATACATTCGTCCACGCCGCCGGGAACGCCCTGGTTATTCGTGATGTTGTTGTTGTAGCGCGTGATCACGTTGCTGGCGGAGCAGTCGTTGTTCTCAATCAGTATATCATCCGTGCGCATCTTGGTGTCGGATGTCTCCGCAAGGGGCAGAAGGGTGTCTGAATTCTGGCCGTTAATTGCGATGCTGGAAGAGCCGGTGTTGTAGATTTGGTTGTCCGCAACCACGTGGTGACCGTGTTGCTTGCCCGGTGTCCCGATCACGAAGATGCCAGCCCGCCAAACGTTACGAATTGTCAGATTGCGAATGTGGACGTGATCCTGCGCGCGCATATAGATGCCGTCGCGCGTTTCTTCGGATTGCACCTCTGGTGCGCCAAAAACAGAATTGCCATCGATTGTCCCGCTCGGCGGGGTCAGATCACCCTCGATAATAGCAAGATGCTCTTCGCCAGGTAGAGTGTTGATTGTGATGGGGTTGCTGACTGTGCCGCTGGCCGTGATTGCAAAAGGGGAATACACACCGGGACGCAGGTAGATCGTATCACCCGGCAAAGCCGCCGCAAGGGCCCCTTTCGGCGTGGCAAAAGGCGAGCCAAATGCGCCCGAACCGCTGTTGTCATCGCCCCAGGGAGCGACATAGAGAACGAGGGGATCGGCGGTATAAACGGTACGGCGGGACCGCGCGCTGCCAGAGGCCACATCCATTTGGATTTGACGTCCAGAGACACCACCCGCTTTGCGGCAGGAAAAATACCCAAAAACCGCATCCCCCACAAGACGCGCAACGGCTTTCGTGGCATCGTTCTGTGCGGTCAATGTCACCGCGTGATGCCCGACATCTGTGGGCAATCGCGTGAAGGGAAATGGCGCACCGGCGTCGGGCGGCGTGAACAGCCTCAGATCGCTGCCAGCACCCTTGATTTCATAGCGCAGCGTATAGGCGGTGCCAGTCTCCAGTGGTGAGGTAAGCGCGGAAATCGCGATCCCGTCACCGCGAATATGGCCGGGTTCACGGTTTTGAACCAATTCCGGATGTGCGGTACCGGCGGGAAGGTTCATGCCCCATTCCGCTTTGCGACATGAAATAGAGCCAAAGGTCAAATCACCGTTCACGCGCAGAATTGCGTTGGTATCAGTGTCTTCTGCTACGACGAGAATTTTGTGACGCCCCAGCGTATGCCCTGTGACGGTCGAGTATGGAAAAGGCGATCCACCGCCTTCGGGAAAGAATAAGCCCGCCGTGCCGCCATCCGCGATGATATCATAGGACACCAGATAAAGCGCGCCAACCTCGAGCGGCTCGATCAGGGCCGAGACGACTTTCCCATTGCCAGTGACGCGCCCGGGCGTTGGATTAGCCGCAAGCTGGGGGCTGCTGGCGTCCACGACATCCTCCAGGAAGGACTGCCCATCAATGCTGAGAACATTGAGGGCCAGTTCATCCATAGAGCCTGATGGAATCCGCTGCATTTTCAACTTGAACTTGGTGTCAGAAAGATATGTGCTCACCCCCAGCGACCGGGCCCGGCTCGGAGCACCGCCGGCAACTGCGCCGATTGTGAAAGCGCCCATCATCAGTAAAGCCCCACGATCCCGGAGGCCGTTGTGCCGGTTGTATGCACCTGCTTACAGCGCAGCGGATACATCATGCCCGGTTGCACGGCGGTCAATGTGACGGTCTGGCCATGGGCCATGGTGACGGTCAGGTTGCCCTCACCACCGACGTATAAAGCGCGCGTGACATGGGTCAGCGGTGCAGTGTCATCTGGGGAGATTTGAAAGGCACCGAAGGCAGGTGCGTTGAGACCGGGGCTGTGGCGTTCAAATGGATCAGACATGTTCACTCTTTTTTTCAGGAAGGTTGACGTATTCGGCGCTCAGTTATGAACAAATGAACCTTGTCAAACCGCCAAGATGTCGGGCGGCCCCTTAAGAGTTTTTTGAGATTTGAAAGGACAAAAATACCGATACCGCGCGCGTTCAGACGCTGTATTGGATCGGTTCGCCGTCAAAAGGTGGCGGTGGGTCGGTTATCCGGCGGGATCAAAGATCCGTTCAATGACCTCACAAAGCGCGTTGAGCTGCGATAAATCCGCCGGTACCATCAGATCATAGACCGGCGCATTGGCGACCACCGCGCCACAGCGTTTCAGGTGCAATCCCAGGTGTTCGCGGCCCAGACGGGTTTCGCCGTATCGCGCCATGAAAGTATAGCGCATGACCATCTGGAGCGCCTCATGGGCGGGGCGGGGGATCACGCTTGGGCTTATGACATCCGCGCTGCGCCGCAGGACAAAAAGCCCGCCCATCGGTACGGGATGCGTGGCGAGCGGTGTGGGCATGCGCTTTTGTACCTTTTGCACGCTGGGGTGGATCAGCCGATCCCCTTCATCCGCTTTGAGCGCGAGGGCTTCAACGGTGTCGGGCCAGAGTTTCATGCTGGAAAATCCCGGCCAGACCACTGGGGCGGGCACCTCGGTCAGCGTGCGATCCACCGCCACCAGATCATCCGTGATTGGCACATGCCCGCGCGCCAGGAGGGCCGCATTGGTGGTGGATTTTCCGGCACCCTTATCGCCCAAAAACAGGGCAGCGCGGTTATTCACTGAAACGGCGCTGGCGTGCAGGCAGAGGATGCCACGCCTCTCGAGTACCAGCGAGATCACCAGCCCCAGAAAAGCCTGCGACAGCAGATGATCCGACACGCCCTCCTGGGGTTCGACCAGAACCGTGTTTGGGTCCTCAATGATGAATGTGCCAACGGCTTTCCAGTGCAGGAATTGGCGTTCCGGCTGGATATCGAAATAGGGGTCAAAGGCCGGTGGCGCGTCGGGATGAATGCCTGCCCGGCGCTTGACCTTTAGGGTGTTCGCATGCGCCACAGGCGGAATCGGATCGAGCACATCGAACATAAACTCAGAGGCAAGCGTCAGCCCGAATACTGAATAATAATGCTGTGTCATCAGATCAGCACTCCTTTGGTTTGTGCATCGCGCCAGTGCTCAAAAGCGGCGACCCAGTGGAGCAGCACGGCCAGCCGCCAGAGCGCGCGGATCGCGGCCACGTCGGTTATGTCGCCTGCGATGACCTGCGCCCGTAGCTGTTCGGCCTGCGCAATATCCACGAAATCAGCGAGAGATGCGAAAACACTTGCATCTTTATCACGATAAAACGCCAGGACGGTATCCCCCAACTCCTTGCCGAACTCTGCCTTATCCGCGCGCAGGCGGATTTTATCGGGCAAAAGGCCCTGCATGGCCTCTCGCAGCGCCCACCGGCTGCGCCCGTCGCGCAGTTTCATATCCGCCGGGAAAGACAGGCAGAGCGCCAGAACACGCCGGTTCAAAAACGGGTAGCGCGGCAGAACCCCCGCGGCGGTGGCAGAGCGGTGCAGAACTTCAAAAGAGTGAATGATCAGCGGATCGGTCAGGGATTTCAAATGTGTGATGGTCGCGGCATTCTGGAAATCCGCCTTGGTCTTGAGAACCGGATCGGGCCTGTAGCGCGTTTCCGCATTTACCTGTTTGCGCAGATCGGGTGCAATGAGAGCCGTGACACTGCCGGACCAATTCGACACCAGCCTGTGCTGTGACAAGAGGCGGGCGATCTTCATCAGGACCCGGCGCAGCGGATGTCTTGGCCGCAACCCGCCATATCGCGCGATATTGCTTGCCACCAGTGCCAATAGCGGGACGCCGTGCACTTGCGCAGCACCGCGGGCTTCGCGGAACAGTGATGCGAAACGCCGCGCGGCTGCAAGTTCCACAAGACGGCCATAGCCATGCGAAATCGCTTCGTCACCGCCATGCCCATCGATCAGCACATCGATGTTCAAGCCGCGTGCTTCGGTATATATCTGCCTGCTTTTCGGCAAACCGGGGGCGAGAAAAAGATCCATCTGTTCGGTAACAACCGATCCCAAGGTCTCAAGCGGGGTTCCAGCGGTGATCGGAATTTTGTGAGGCAGCGTTTTGAACGCCGCATTTGCCACATCGATATAGGGCGTTTCATCATAGGTTTTGTCGGACCCATAGACGAAGGACAGGGTTTGAAAATCGGGCATCCGCTCTGCGGCCAACCCCGCCAGCGCGGAAGAATCAAGCCCACCGCTGAGCATCGCGCCTGATTTTACATCGGGGCGCAGACAGGCCGCCGTAGCCTCAGAGAGAGCAGCGCGCAGATCGCCCGGTGCATTTGTGCCACCATAAGCGTGTGGTATGTCCATCTGCCAGTAACGATCGACCGCTACCCCGGTGGATGTCGGTCGCAGCGCATGGGCAGGAGGCAGACGCAGGAGCGCATCAAAGGCCGTCTGCGCCAGATCAATTTCCTCACCCTGGAT
Source organism: Roseobacter fucihabitans (assembly GCF_014337925.2). NCBI lineage: Bacteria > Pseudomonadati > Pseudomonadota > Alphaproteobacteria > Rhodobacterales > Roseobacteraceae > Roseobacter > Roseobacter fucihabitans. The sequence continues at coordinate 4,464,678 of NZ_CP143423.1, forward strand.
GAAATCCGCAATACGCAGCGGACAAGGATCAAGGTCCATGCCGGCAAGATGCATGCAAGCGCGCAGATCAGAAGCACAGCTCAAAGCCCCATTCTGCACGGAGTAATAGAGCGGATAGAGGCCGATCTGATCGCGATAGGCCTCAAAGGCACCTGTTTTCAGGTCTATAAAAACAACCGAAAAGGACCCGGCGACCGCTACGGCAAACTCTGGGCCATCGGCCAGGCGCAACTCTAGCAGAAGCTGCAAGTCCGACTGCGTGCTACCATGGGTCAACCCAAGGCGGGTTTCTACGGCACCGCGATCTTCCAGAAACACCAAACCAACGGCGCTCCAATCCGCGCTCTGGCAGGTCTCTGCGGCACCGCAGATCGCAACATCCACTCCGGGCCTTGGTGTTCGAACGTCCCAACGGTGATCGGCCATCCGTATCAGGCGCGCCGGTACGATCGGGGGCGGTGTGGCACCGGCCAGAGGTATCCGGACAGCAAAGGCGTGTGTCATGAGGGCGTTTCGGTTTTAAGCGGTGTCGGCAGGTCGAGGATTTTGTTGAAATCGGTCACCGTTCCCTCATCCCCTTCAAGAACCACGTGATCGTTCCAGCTCAACCAGGCATGGGCTTTGAGGGCGCCGTGTTGGTCTTTCTTCAAGCCCATCGTGATCGTGGATGGGATCCCTTTCCAGGACAGGATCGCCTGACAGGAAATGGTTTGCGTCAGGCAACTGGCGTCGGGAATCAAGCGTGCAATATGGGCCACGGCATGGGTAATGCGAGCCACTGTCGCGCGCCGTTCATATTGTGGATCAGCCGGGCAGGCCTGGACAAGAGCCGCGCGGATACGTTGGTATTTCGTGATCCAGAGCCCAATACGAACCACAAGGATAACGAGAAAACTGATACCATAGATTCCCGCCCATCGGATGGCCCGCATGCGCTAGTCGGTCCCGGCAGGTGCGATATCGATCACTTGCGCTTCGAGCATCTGCGCCAAAAGCCCCTCGATATCCGGGCGACACTGAGATTCCGAGACCGCGAATTTTTTGGTTACAACGGTCACAAGATCATGGAGGGTTCGGGGTTCTGAAAGAGACAGCCAAAGCGTCGAGGCGGTCGCATTCATGGTGAAATACGTGTTTGTCTGGAGGTGCATCAACGCGCGGTCACCCCCGATATCACAATCAACCACATCTGCTTGGGCGATATAACGAGGGTCAGATGACATAAACAAAAATCCACTTTCGGCTTATCCGGATCAAAGCCCTATCACTAGAGCACTTCTCGGAAAACATGAGACACAGCATATCCCCTAAATCATTGAAATCCCTGATTTCAGGCAGGCTTAAGTGATTCAGGTTTTTCCGAAAGTGCTATAATAATTAACACGATGCCACACTGGAAATACACCACTGCGACAACAAAAGTTTCAAGAGGGTTTAGGGTTTATTCCCATGGCACCATCCTGAAAATGAACCGGGGCCCGAAAAACGGACCCCGGAATAATTTATACGATTCGAACGCTCAAAGACCGTCCGTAACGTATTATGACAGAGTTATATCTGCGAATGGTGTGCCGACTGGAAATGCGGCGTCCAGGGATGTACCTGTCGAGCCACCTTTGGTTACGGCTTCTACTTTGCCGTGGGACCGCAGGACTGGCGCTTCGTAAATAGCTTTAGTCATGACTTCTCCTTTTGCGTTAACCGATAATAGTTAAAACTCGTTAACTATATCAGTTTTAGGTATGTTATCTCAAGAGTTTTCAAGAGTTTTATGCTGACTATTTTGACAAATCACGCGTTTTGCCCGGTTTTTAACATGTTTTGATCTAAGATCGGTAACCTCTTCCCTGGCGCTCAAACATTTCGGCATAACGACCATTCTGACGGATCAGCTCTTCATGCGTGCCTTCTTCGGCGATTCTACCGTTGTTCAGCACGTAAGTGTAATCCGCCTGCCGGATCGTGGAAAGCCGATGACTGATGACTAACGCCCCGCGGCCTTCCAGTTTTTCGCGGAACCCGTCGAATAATTCAGCCTCTGCGTTTGGATCAATTGCGCTCGTGGGTTCATCCAGAATGATGAATTTCGAGTCAGGAAAAATTGCACGGGACAGGGCGATTTTTTGCCATTGGCCGCCGCTGAGTTCCACACCGCCATCAAACATGCGTGACAGAACGGTATCGTATTTATGGGGCAATTCTTCCAAAACCTCATGGGCACCGGTGAGGCGCGCGGCTTTTTCCAGCCGCGCCGCGTCGCTGTCCCGACCCAGATCGGACAGGCGCATGTTGTCGCGTCCCGTATAGGCAAATTGCGCAAAGTCCTGAAAAATCACGCTGAACTGGCGACGGTAAGCGATGGGATCGAAGGATCGCACATCTTCTCCATCATAGGTGACCGCGCCCTCCTGCGGATCATAAAGACGGCAGAGAAGTTTGATCAATGTGGTCTTCCCAGATCCGTTGCCGCCGACCAGAGCGGTAAATTGACCGGGTTTGATCTTGAGGGATACATTGCGCAGCGCGGGGCGCTCTGATGCCGGATAGGAAAATGTTACATCCTCCAGAACCACACCTGCCTTTGCGACAGCCGGGAGCGGCTTTGGGGTGGTGTCCGGTTTCATCACCGGCTCCAGATCCAGAAAGGTGAACAATTGGGTCAAAAACAGCTGGTCATCATAGAGCTTGGACAGGCTGGTGACGAAATCGCGCCCCGCCGTTTCCGCCCGTACCAGCAACAGGACCACCATGATCAGATCTGAAAGCTCTGCCTGACCTGTGCTGAAACGATATAGAATGAAGGCCGCGGAAGCCAGAACAACCAAGGTGCCAACCACGGACACAAGGCTTTCGGCGATGGATTTGCGGCGTTCGATATCCAGGTAATCTTTGCGGACGACCTTGCGGATGTTCATATATTGCGCGCGCAGATAGGCACCGATGTCCCATAAGCGGATTTCCTTGGCGAAGGGTTGGGCTGTCATGACCCAATCCGCATAGGAGGCATGACGTTCTTTCTGCACCAGCCTGCGTTGCAAGTGGAACCGCTGGCGGGTGAAGCGGACCTGAACCACCAGCATCAATCCGACCGCGATCAGGCTGATCGGTAACAGGCGCCATTCGACGAAAAACAAAACGACCGCGATCCCGAGGAGCATCATCCCGCCCCTGAAAACATTCAGAGCGTTGGAAATGACCTGTGCCGGGCGTTGCGCTCCGGCCTGTCGTGCTCGCTCCAGTGTGTCATAATAGAGCGAGCTGTCATAAAAGCTCAGGTCTGCCGCTACGGCGCGTTCCTGTATCGCACGATTGACATAGTCGCTGACGATGAAGCCCTGCGCGGCGCGGAAGTAATTTGCCAGGGAGTGCATGATCCGCCCGCCCAGAAAGAGGGCCAGAACGACAACGACCGATCCCATGACGCGTGCGAGGTCGATGTCGGTCTCAACCTTGGCGGTCTGCGCAATGTCTTCGACGGCGAGTTTCACCGCGAACAGAGCGCCGAGTGTGAGCGCGATTTCGAAGAGGGAGGCCACAAAAACAAAGATGCCCAAGCGTTTATCGCTGAATTTCAACAACGCGATCACCTTGCCCCACAGGACAAAGGAGCGTGATAACTTGTCGCTTAGAGAGACCGTCTTGGATGACATGAAACTGGCCCTTTCAACGGTCTGTTTAAGGCCGCGGATCGGGCAATGCTACGAAGAAAATCAAGTCAATCTCTGCGAAAGGCTGTCGGCCCGGAAGCGCGCCATATGTCAGAGGATCATTCAGCGGGTCCAACCAAGAGAGAGCGGCCTCGTGCGGTCTCAGCGACCGGTCGCACCCAAGATCGAGAACCCCGTCATGGCGATCAGTCGGATATCGGTAAAAAGGGATAGATCGTTGGAGTAATCGACATCGAACTGTACGCGCTCGGAATATGACACGTCATTGCGCCCTGAGACCTGCCACAGACCTGTAATACCGGGCGTCATGGACAGATAAACCGGGCGGTGGATACCATATTTGTGCAACTCGACGCGCACAATCGGTCGCGGACCGACAAAGCTCATATTCCCGCAAATGACATTCCAGATCTGCGGAAGTTCATCAAGGCTGGTCTTGCGCAGGAAGTTGCCCAGGCGCGTAATCCGAGGATCATCATTCAGTTTGTGGTCTTGTGCCCATTCTGCGGCGGCTTCTGGATTATTCTCAAGATGTACGCGCAGTTTCTCTTCTGCATCCACAACCATGGTCCTCAGTTTCCAGCACCTGAAAACCTTTCCATCACGCCCGACCCGTCTGTGACCGAAGAACCCCGTGCCACCATCGCGTTTTGTCAAAACCCACAGCAGGGCTATGATCGGTACGACAAGTGGCAAAATGATGAGTGCCAAAATCAGGTCAAACACGCGCTTTCCTGCGCGTCTGTAGATTGCGACACCGCCGCCTAGTTCAGAGAACACTTTTGATTTTTCAGACTCTTCCAAATGGAATGCGGTCATAACGAGAAACTCCTAAAATCTGATTCTCAATAATCTTTACACTTTGTTAATAATAGCTCTTCAGAGTTGTGGGTCAATGAAAGGAAATTATTCACAGTTGCGGAAATAAACCGCCGACGGCGGGAAGCGTGGCTAATTTTTAGGCGTATCGGCTGAAAACCGCCGTTTTTCAGGACAAGACGCGCTGTGTCCGCAAGGCTCCAACCTGCGCATTGTCGAGGCAGCCGGGTTTTCGGAGCTAGCATTCTTATTTTGTTGTCAAAGCTTAGACGACCAAGTCCGATGAGCATAAGCGTCCCCATGAGTACGAAAGTTGGCGGAATCGGAACCGGTGTTACCGGCCCTGTAACTGGCGTGATGGATAGGATTGATGCCTCGACCGATTGGATAACGTCAAGTTCGTCCAGAAAATAGGCAGAAATATACCCTGTATCGAAAGTCGTGGGGAACCTGCTGGGCAATTCGGTGGCGCCACCGAGCCAGCCTATTGTCAGGATTTCGAATATCATATTCCATCCGTTCGGGTCCTCGGAGATGAAGCTTTGGGCGATGAAATTATCTTGATTGTTGACGCTCGAGACGACCGTAAAGCGATTGTCCAGCGTAAGAGAAAAGCCCTCCTGCGTGGAAATGCTAAGGGTTTCGAGGCCGGAGTTGTATTCGTATGAGTTGCCGGATTGTCTTGAAGGCGGGAAACTGTAGGTCATGCGACCGAATAGGGTGCCACCGATGGGCACCTTGGCATCCTGCGATGCAGGGCGCAAAAAGGCGCTATCAATTCTTGCCACCACGTCGAAATCAAATGTCGCCGCCCAAGCGGTATTAACAAAGGATAAGAGTGCTATGAGGGGCAGAAGGCAAAAACGCATCAAAATCCAATCGTAAAAACTCAGCGGAAAGATTAACATAACCTTAACATCCGATCCAATGTTTTTGCGGATTGTCGGTTTTGGTCGAAAAGTCAAGCGGTTGGAGCAAAGTAAGCAAGCTACGCCACTTGCGATACTTGGAATCAGTTTGCTCGAAACTTTCCCATTTTTTGCTGAGCTTGGCACATGGCACCAAGGCGCGCTTCACTAAATACCGACAAATTTTGTACTGCTGCTGGAAAAATCTAACGAAACGCCGCTCAATCTTCGCAATGCGGGCCAGACGCGATTAAATGACATGACGCTAGGTTTTTGCCATCCAGAGGTCTGTGGTGCTTATTCAATTCCTGGAAAACGCCAACTAGGACCTGTTGACGTTCGGGATTCCCAAATCATCTGACTTCTGCTTCAAGATTGCAAACATTGGGGAGCAGCCTTGACGCGAAGGGTCCTGAGCGATGCCCAGTGGGCGATCATCGACCCTTACGGCCTCGGAAAATCCAGCGATCCGGGGCAGACCGGGCGTGCTCCCCGGCTGTTTTTAGAGGCCGTCCTTTGGATCGTCCGTACCGGGGCGCAATGGCGCGAACTGCCCGAATTCGGCAAGTGGAATAGCGTGTTCAGGCGATTTCGCAGAGGGGTCAAGGTGGATACTTTATATCATATTTTCAAGGTATTATCCTCAGACGCCGACCTCGGATACGTCATGATCCCCTCTCATCGAAACTGCGTTTCGACTGCCTGGCGAGGGACGGCACCATCGTTAAGGTTCATCGTTCGGGTCAGGGCGCAAAAGGGGGATTCTTTGCCAGGCCATTGGGCGCTCTCGCGGGGCATAAACACGAAGACTGACAGGTCGGTTCGCAAAGCTGGCAGGCACGCTGTAACGGTTGCGCTCGAAAGTGATCAAGCACCCCTCTCGTGCATTGCTGCGCAATACCCTGCCGGGCAATGGTTGGTGACACACGCTTGCTGTGTTCAACAAACCCGTCAAAAGCTGGGGGTAAAACCATCAACATGGGCTTCTCGGCTTCCCAAGCATCCACTGCCCGGCAGTGCATTGCGTAGCAATGTCACGAGCGGGGGCGATTGAACCCGCCAATTCCCGGTGCGCTATCTCTGACCAAAGGGCGATGCAACGATCCTCAAGCCACTGGTTCAGCTCTTCTAAATCCTTGAAGACAGGCATGACCTGCCACAATCGGTTCCGCGCATCGCTGACGTTCTTCTCAACCTGACCGCCGCCATTGTCGCTCGGACCAATGGCGCATCAATGGCTTGCCCCAGCCTGCGGCTGGATTGCAGAACTCAGGCTCAAAAACATAGTGGCTAGCCATGGATTGGAAGCGTGCATTGACATCGCGCTGTTTGCCCCGTCCAACACGGTCCACCGCTGTCTTCGCGTCCATTGTCCTCGGACCAATGGCGGACAATTCCCGCTGTCGTAAATCCCACGCCCTGGAACACCGCCGAACACGCGGAACGCATGTCAGTGGGCATCAAACAGCATCCATTGACCGGCAGTGCATTTCCGCAGGAAATGTCACGAGAGGGACGTGCGTCTGCAAAGGATAAGCCCGGACAATAAAGACACGGCTGTGCGACGCTTAGTGTGCGCAACCTGTAGTTACGCTTTGAGCATTGGAAACACGCACCGCTGATCACAAGTTTTTGGCGGTGTGGTACCAACCAAAACAGCTAGGCTGATTTCAAATGCCGCCTTTTATGCAAGACAAGCGCCCTTACACAAAGAACTACAGGTGATCAGTCCTCATTCTACCCAGCTCAATCTTTGGGCACTGCGCCGAAAGGCGATCAAGGCTGCGCAGAGCAAGGCCCATTAAGACAGGCCTACAACATTCGACCCTAAGTCGGGCCAAGCAGGTCGCCTTCGCTCTCCTCCGGGGATGGCGTCGCCTCAACCGGTTCTTCAGTCAATAAGTCGCCTTCTGCTTCACTCAGGCTTGGTTCAGCTTGCGGCGGATCCACCGAGAGGGGCTTTTTTGGCGTGCTGCGACCATCAGGCATCCCAGAGAGCACATTCACGCCTTCGGGAAAGATGACCTCGCGCGCTTCGTCGGGCATTGAGATACCTTCGATTGTAAGCGTCGACTTCACGGCCCGCAAAAGAGATGATTTCAGTTTGAGCGGAGAAATCTCGCGCCCGTTAAACCAGTAATAGGTCTTTATGTTGACCGTTGAGGCACCTAACTCACCGACCAGCACCATTGGCTCTGGCTCTCCCAACACAGCCGGATGTTCGCGCAGACACCCCAGAATAATGCTTTGCGCTTCAGCTATGCCAGCGTCATAGCCAATGCCCACAACAAAATCGCCGCGTCGTTTGGGCGATGACGTGAAATTTTCGATCACGTTCTTGAAGATGGTGGAATTCGGAATGTGAATCTGGTTGCCATCGGCAGATGTCAGTAATGTGCTGCGCGTTGTCATGGCTTTGACCGTTCCGCTCATGCCTGCGACCGTGACGAAGTCGCCGCGCTGGAAGGGGCGACTTACACTCAGGATCAGGCTTGACAGAAAGTTCTCGGCTATGTCGCGAAAGGCAAAGCCAATTACGATACCAATCACACCCGCGCCGCCAACAATGGAAAGCGCAAGCTGGGTCAGGCCCGCGACTTGGAGAACGATGTAGATGCCCAGCAAAAACACCGGGAAAGCAACAGCACGCGCGACTACCTTGCGCAAAAACGGCGAACGTACCCGATCGGTGAGAAGCCAGCGCATCAGGCGCGACACAAGCCGTGAAGCGTACCACGTCAAAGGTCAAACCAAGACCGCAAGTACGATCAGAGGCAATGCTGCGACGGTCTTTTGAGCGACGTTTTCAAGCTCTTCCAAGGCCGGGGCTAAAGACCAGATGACAACCTCGCGAACGGTGATGCGGTTGACAATAGCGACAACACCGTCTGTTTTTGATGCTAAATCGCGCGCCCATGTTCGATACGCTTCAGTGGCTGTCACACCGTCCAGAAATACCACACCTTCGTCTACGCGCGCTCCGACTTCGCTATACCAGCCCGTCGCGTTCAGGATGCTTTCTATGCGCTGCTCAATCGCAGTGTCCGACGGCGCCGGATCAATTTGTACCGCTTGTTCTGGTGCTTTAGGTGTGTTGGTTGCAACCGGATTTGAGACCTGCGCTGCGGTACTAACCGGACAGAGAACGAGCATTGTTGATATGATCAGATGCAGACATAGACATACCCTGCGGGACACTTCCGTTACGATCTGCATCTGAACGTTATCCTTCCATTGCGCTGCTGCCCGACGAGCGTTGTTGCCGCGCGTACGCTGCAATATATCCCGACGAGCCGAAGCTGATCTTCGGCATTTTCGCCAAGATCAGGGCCACCGTCGGAAAAGTACGCTTTGGTCATTGCAACGGCCATAGCCACTTTACCCTTGTCGTTATCCCAGTATTCCGCTTGCGTTGGAAGGACCTGTATCACTGCAACATCAGCATTTCCCGGACCACCGCCAAAAAATACATCACAGTACGGCCTCCACAGCTTGTGGATCAACTGGCGGCCCCAGCTGACGATGCTTTTGCCAGACACAGATGCAAACAGCATCTTGTCGGTATCGGGAAAACTGAGAGCCAGATCGTTGTCTGCGTTTAGCACGTAGATTTTGGCGCTGTCACTGTCTGTCACAAAGTGGATTGTGCGGTTATCGGCATCGATTGAATGGGGCCATCGGGGGGTGCCTGCGTCTTCCGTCTTCACCCATGCATACTTGCATGTTGCTCAACATCTCCCAAAAGTGGTTGTGTGTGTCCGTCATCGGTATTTTCCTCTTTGTGTTTTTAGATTGAGCATCAGACGGTCTTCGTTTTCGGAGTCGGTAGCTCGGCGTGTGGTCGGGCCTCTTGCTTGCCTTCGTCAATCCAGTTTCGCGAAGAGTTCGTCGCCTTGGACGCCAGACCAATTCTGGCCGTGTTCACGCGTACAACTGGTACCATCGTCCGCGTGTCTGACCACCGTCCAAGTCCCGCCGATACCGGCAGCCCACAAGTACGTGCAATCATCAATTTGGAGGACTGGTTTTTCGCCGTACCAACCCACAATGGCGGCCTCAAGCTCTGCCTTATTCATGCAGACAAGATCTGACCCAGACATCGCGGGGCCAGCCAAGGCGATTGTTGAAACTGCGGTTGTGATGAACTGATACATGGCTACTCCTTTGATACATAGCTCCAAACAGCGCCTGAGATTCCCGGCGAAGAGCGCGTCGAACGGGGTGACGCCACGTCTTTCTGGTACGGCTAATTTGACGACATCGGACTCGCTCACTAGCCCAGAAAGCGGGCTCGGCGAACGGATGACAGTTCTTCAGTTCGGTGTATGAAAATGCGTTGGAGGTGCAACGTGCCTGCGCCACAAAGCCAAACACAATGCGCCGTCGCATGCTTAGGGCTGGTACAATGGCACGGTTGAGATCGCCATCTTGGCGCTGCCGTCCTGCACCTCGCGGGCATGCGAGATATAGATCAGGGTCTGGTTTTTTTCGTCAAATATCCGCTTCACGTTCAGCGATTTGAGGATGATGGACCGACGCTCTGAGAACACGCTTTCTCCTTCGTCGTCCCGTTCAATATCGCCAATCGTAATGGGGCCTGTCTGTCGGCAACTGATCGCTGAGTTTGACGGATCTTCGAACCAGTTACCGTTTTGAAACCGGTCGATCAATCCCCGCTCAAAGTAGGATATGTGGCACGTCACCCCATCCACTTTCGGATCTTGAAACGCCTCGACAATGATGTCGTTCCCAAGCCAATCGACATCGACATTTCCAACCTGCTCGGCCCCAAGTTGCGGCGGCATCAGGACCACCATAGCAACGGCAAACCTGAGCGGGTTGCGTGCGGAACGTTTTGGCATGACCTAGCGCAGACCGAAGAACGACAGAACTGCCAGGATCACAACGATCAAACCAATGATATAAATAATACGGCTCATGGATTTTTCCTTTCGAGCTTTTAGTTTGTATATAGCAAATGAAAACGCGCTTGGCGGAAATTGGTTCCCATGATTGCACGACATTGAGGAAAGAAACCATGCCGCGTGCGGTCACTGACGTGCCTTGCGGAGCACAAAAGATGTGCGGCGTTGAAAAAATACAGAAAGCTAGCGCCCGTCGCCTAAGACATAGACGTCTCGTTCAGATCCTGCATGAGTTCGTTGTACCGCGCCATAACCAGGTGGTCCGGTTCGCAATATGGTTTCGAGGCCTTGAAGCTGCGTTCAAGCAGCTTGTCATAAGTCAGGATCGGACCAAGAGCGGATGTGCGAACACCTTTGTTTTGCATGCCGTTTTCGTGTAGTTGCGCCGCCTTTAGAGCATTGTGCATCCAGTTCAGACAGTTTATCGCCGTGAACGGGTCATTGACGCCGGGAGACAACGCGCGCGCCAGCATCTCCACCAGTTGATCAACAAGGAAGTAGATATTTTGATGCTCTGTCCGGTTAGTACCAACAGCAAAGCACTCATGAAGCTCAGACATATCCTCGTCGGTTAGGTTTTCATCCTGCCAGATGTTCAGGACCGGCGTGAAACGGGTCACGAATTCGCCCGGAAAGCACAGGATTTCTACGTCACAGATTTTTTCTTCGCTCAGCTCTTTGATGCGGCTGTAACGGAGCACCTGGATATAGCCTGCAATCGGCAACTTCAGCTGCCTGTCGGGCTGTGTATCCGGCAGAGTGGCGTTGTCGGACGACCCACGCTCGGCGTTTACTTCGATTATTGTTCGGATGTCGCGTTCCAGTTTGTGGCCCAAGTTCGCCGTGATGTTGGACACGTTGATCGTCTCGGGGACATGGTGCACAAAATAGATCATCGCAAAGACTGCGACGATGCTGCCTGCAATCGCCAGCAACAGCGAATAATGCGGGACAAAGGCTGCGATCTCGCCATCTTCAATCGGGCTTTGCACCACCCGCAGGACCAGCAATGAAAATACAAATGTGGAAATCAGAATGCCAAGGCTGATCTGGTTGCCCCGATCCCGCATGAAATTCCCGATGAGCCGGGGGCCGTAGGTGCCAGCCGCAAATGACACGGCGACAACGGTCATGGAGAACATGACGCCGGTCACCCCGATGACAGATGTCGCAATCGTGGACAGAGTGCTGCGCGCGCCCTCAATCTGTGTGTTCGACAGCCTGTCAGGCAATTGAAACGGAAGCATATCCGGCGACCGGTCTATCCAAATCACCAGATTGGCAAGCACGAAGGTAAACAAAACCATGCTTGCAGGTAAGAACCAGTAACTCGCACGCGCCGCTTGTGCCAGTTGCAGCAATTTTGCTCGGTACTTCATGCTGCAATGCTCCGAAGGTTAAAGGATGGGTCGTTTGGCCGGCGTAAGATCATCTACCATGGCGATCTTGGCCAAAGTTTCCAAATCACTCACACGCAATGTGCCATCTGACCAGTGGGCCAACTGCTGTTCTTTGAGTTTGCCCAGCGTTTTGTTCGTGTGTACCAGCGATAGCCCCAGTGCATCAGCGATATCTTGCTGTTTGAACGGAAATGGCATCTTGCCATTGTGTACCATATCCAGGCTTTGACCGCGACTAAATACCCGGACCAACGCCCAGGCGATAGATTGAATCGCGCTGCGCTGGCCAAGCGTGGACAAGGTTTCACCTAAAAAGTGTTCGTCAACTGCGGCAAGCCAGGTCAGGGCAAAGGCGCGTTCTGGTCGTTCCTTGAAGAAGGACCAGATTTCAGAACGGTCAAACACGCAAAGCGTCATTTTTGTGGTGGCCTCTACGGAATGGCCCATTTCGCCCATAATACCGGCCTGAAGGCCCAAAAAGTCGCCGGGAAAGATCAGGCTCACAACTTGGCGACGCCCGTTCGACAGAATTTTGTACCGCAGACCCATGCCATGCAGGACAGTAAAAAGTTGCGGGCTGTTCGACCCCTCCATCAGTATGGGTGTGCCGGAGTCCACAACGAGCTCACCAACTTTGAAACGTTGCATATAGCGGACATCCTCGGGCGACATATCCTCAAAAATGTCGTGCCGCCGAAGGGGGCAATTTTCGCATTTCGTCGCCAATTTAAATCTCCCAGCTATGTCATAGTTTAATGCGCAAGCGCCGGATACCTACTAGAAACCGACTTTGGCCGGTCTGGAGGACCTAGTGTGAATCAAAGTTTTGTCGTTGTCGAACCCAATCCTGTTGTACTCATGGACTTGGTCGGTACGTTGCAGCACAGTTTTCCGGCGGGCTCTGTGGCGTCTCTCGCCTCTGGTAGCGAGATAGGCCATCTGTTGGACCAAGTGGCTCTGACGACCTGTTTTTTCGTAAACGGCGCTCTGATCTCCGAGTTGGCCCCGGACGTCGTCCGTACAATCATCGATGCGGGGGGCAGGATTGTGAGCATTGGCAGGTCTGCCAGTGATGTGGTCCCGGCCACCGTTTTGGAAATACCGTTTACGACGACGATGATCTTGGAGGCATTATCCATCGACGCGCCCGATTTGCCCTTGCCCCAGCTTGAAGTCCGTACATAAACGCCTCAACGATTGGTTGAGTGGTGTTCGCACGGCTTTGCGGTTGTTCCGACACTCCGTGTGACCCGCCCGACGAGAAATGTGCACCGGCGCCGATCATGATCAGCCCGATGCCAAGATAGAGGCCTGAAAACACAAACGCTGTGTTCACTATGCCGATGAGCGGGTAAAGCGCAATCCGTCCAGCGATGGTCAGGAAACCAGTGCCAACTGTGTAGAGCAGCAGTCCCCCTGAAAGAAGACCTGCGCGTTTTGGCGGTGTGCGCCACTTTTTGTTCGATGCCGAACATCATTTATTTCCGCGACCCGAAGAATTCCACCAGAAAGCCACCGCCCGCAGCGATGCCCAAAGCAGTGTCAGGCTGGTTCTTGATAAATGTGTCGGCTTTGTTTTGGAGTTCCATTGCCTGAAGTCGCGCCGTCTCTGTAACGTCAGCGGCTTTATCGCGTGCATCCAACAATTTAAATTGCGCAGCGGCCACGGCGTCGTCACCTTTAGCTTTTCCAAGATCTGCAACCGTTTGAGTGAGCGTCGCGAGGTCGTTACGCAGTGTCTCGACTTGCTCGGACAGGTCCGCAGCGTCGGGATTGTTGTTCAGCTTTTGCAAAGTGCTTGCCATTGTCATTCTCCTCAGACGCGTCTGATTCAATAACACCCGGATGCTCAGGTGGTTCCAAAGCTTCTTGAAAAAAAGGTTGGAACTTTGACGTGGCCCTTCCCGTTGAGACGGCAGAACCATGCGGCTCATTAGTCGCGCTTTGAAAACAAAAGGAGTAAAATAATGTTGCATTATGCACTCGTATTTCTGGTCGTCGCACTGGTCGCGGCAGTCTTTGGTTTTGGCGGCATCGCATCTGCTTCGGCGGGCATCGCTCAGATTTTGTTCTTCGTATTCCTAGTGTTGTTTGTCGGCACGTTGATCCTGCGCGCTTTTCGTAGCTGATGGACCAGCCTTTGACACCATTCACGATCATCGAAAAGAAAGGACACCACTATGACCACTCCACTTAACGTTGTCGGCGCACCCAAAAACATCTCGTCGGGCGTGCAAAAACCTAAAACCATTGCTGATGGGCTGACGGATGTGTTAGCCGACACATATCGGCTGACTTTCAAGAGCCACGCGTTCCATTGGAACGTGGAGGGACCATTGTTCTATTCGATCCACAGCCTGACCGAAGAGCATTACGAGAACATGTTTGCGGCTGCCGACAAGCTGGCCGAGCGGATCAGGGCAATCGGCCAGATGGCCCCGATGTCGATGCATCAGATGATGTCGGCGTCCGTCATCAACGACCCCGAAACCACACCATCGGCGGGTGAGATGTGCACCATGCTGGCCGACGATCATCAGCGAATTGCGCATCGGCTGCACGCGTTGATCGAGATCGCCGGCGAACAGAATGACCCGGTGACCGAAGATCTGGCGACCGAGCGTTCCGCCTTTCACGAGCAGGCAGCCTGGATGTTGAGAGCGCTCGCGACCGAATGAGACCAAGGTCCGGCGCAAATTTGTTGCGCCGGGCCATTTTTACTTCAGCGTCGCGGTCGAGGCAAAGAACATGGCCTGGCTGACCGCGGAGAGTATCTGAGCCTCTTGGAAAGGTTTGGAGATCAGGAAAGCAGGTTCCGGCCGGTCGCCCGTCAACAAGCGCTCCGGGAACGCAGTGATGAAGATCACGGGCACATCCATGAGTTCCAGCAGATCATTGACCGCATCAATACCAGAGGAGTTGTCCGCCAATTGAATATCAGCGAGGATCAGATCGGGACTATGTTCTTTGCCAAGAGCAAGCGCTTCGGTGTGGGTCCGCGCAACACCCGTAACTTCGTGCCCGAGACTGGTGACAATGGCTTGAATATCGGCTGCAATAATGGGTTCATCTTCGATGATCATGACCCGGCCCGTTACACTGCTTGCCAGCTCGGTATTGGCTGTCGCGATCAGGTGGCGGACCTTCTTGACGTCGATTTGCATGATCTTCGCTATGTTGACCGGGGTGAACTCTTCGATCGTGCGCAACAGCAGCGCCTCGCGCGAATTGGCGGTGAGTTTGGCAAGTAATCCGTGCGCGCGGCTACGCACGGTGTCTTCGGGATCTGTCAGTGCCTGGCCACTGGTGGACCAGATTGAGTGAAAACACTTGAATAGGTTCACCTTCATTGGGTCGTCATTCTCAAATGGCGATCTGTCTTTCAGAATGGCTTCGAGCGTGGCAACGGTGTACTGATCGCCGCGCGATTGAGAGCCAGTCAACGCTCTTGCATACCTGCGAAGATACGGAAGCTCGGCGGCCAGTAATTCGGAAAAGCTCGCCTGCGCGGTGGTGTCGCTCATTTTTTTTGACCTTTTTGTAGTTTTCGTGGAACCAACCGCTCGTGAGCTCAGTTGGTTCCGGTCAAGCAGGTATTTTTTTCGAGATGAGGCGCGGGACACAGATGGCAAGCAAGCAAGACACTGGAAAATCAAAAAGAGACGAATTTATTGATCAAAACCTGAAGAAGGTTTTTTCCGAACTCGAAACTGATGACATGCCGGATCAGATCATGGATTTGCTGTCGGTCCTGCGCGCGCAGGACGAAGAGTTGAAGGCCAAGAAATGAGTGATCTGGATCCAAGGGATGAGCTGGTGACCCATTTGCCGGCCTTGCGGGCTTTTGCCCTGAGTCTGACGCGCAATCGCGCAACGGCCGATGACATGATGCAGGACACGGTGCTCAAGGCGTGGTCGAACATGGATAAATTCCAACGCGGCACCAACATGCGCGCATGGCTGTTCACAATCCTGCGAAATAACTTCTATTCGTCCCGCCGCAAACTAAACCGCGAAGTGGCAGACATAGACAACGTCTTTGCCGAGACACTGTCGGTCAAGCCCGACCATGACGGCCGTATGCAGATGGCCGACTTCAAGCACGCACTGAACCAATTGCCGGATGAGCAGCGCGAAGCGTTGGTCCTCGTGGGAGCATCGGGTTTTGCCTATGAAGAGGCCGCAGAGATGTGCGGAGTTGCAACTGGTACGATCAAAAGCCGGGTGAACCGCGCCCGCGCAAAGCTGACGGAGTTGCTGCACCTTGATGACGACGAGGCGCTGGAATTGACCGATAGTGCAACGATGGCCGTGGTCGGAAATCCTGGGCTGCCGGCGTGAAGCAAGGGCACTGGTACAACAGTCTGAGGGTGCTGATTGTCGCCCTCATGACGCTTGCGCTGTTTCCATTGGGGGCGGTCGCGATTTACCAGACCAACCGGGTCGCAGCTGAGGCTGAGCAGAATGCCCGACTTGCGCTGCTTGCGATCACCGGCGACGCCGCCAAAGTCGAAGAACTCTTGATCGAGCGCGCATTTGGCGCTGCCCGTGTCTTGGCCGCCACGGCCGAAAATTACATCAGTGCCCCTTCAAAGTGCACACGGGATTTTGCCCGATTTGTCGAAAACGATCCGCGCTACAGCTTTATCGGCATTTTGCCGGTATCGGGTCTGATGATATGTTCCTCGTCCGGAGCTGAATACGACTTTTCTGAATTTCCGGGGTTCGCGCAGAGGATGAAAGACCAAGTCCCGGCCATCGAAGTGAATACGAGTGCGCCACTAAGCGGGACGTCGGTTTTCATTGTGTCCGAACCCTTCGAAGTTGCTGGCGCGTTTGCCGGCTTCGTTTCGATCTCGATTCCGCATGCTGGTTTGCCTGATACGCCGGACAGCCTGAAGGATCTTGGCTTGGAAGAGTTGATGACCCTCAACAGCGATGGGCAGGTTCTTACGGCCAGATCAGATATGGACACCGCGCTTGCGGAATTGCCCTCCGAAGAGGAGATTACAAGTCTATTGATTTCCGGCAACACGGCATTTCAAAGCCAGAACCAACTGGGCGAGAGCCGTAGATACACCGTCGTACCGATCCAAGGCAGCCCTGTAACCGTACTGGGCGTATGGCGGACAGGCGACGGTTTGGCGCGGCAAGTGGCCGGGGTCGTGCGCCCATGGCTTTTTCCTGTTCTGATGTGGTTTGCCAGCATGTGTGTTGCGATGCTGTCGATGTACATGCTTGTGTTGCGCCACCTGACCAAGCTGCGTGAGCGCATGGGTGACTTTGCCGACAACCGCGATGTCCAAATTGGGAAAGACCTTGGGCCGGTGCCAAATGAATTGGCGGAACTGTACGGTCATTTTGATAGCATGACAGACACAGTGCTGCGTGAGGAAGCCGCGCTAGAAGATAGCTTGCGTGAAAAAAATGTGCTGATCAAAGAAGTGCATCACCGGGTTAAAAACAACCTGCAACTGATCTCTTCGATCATGAATATGCAAATCCGCACGGCTGAGCACGATGAGACGAGAACGGTTTTGTCCCGCCTGCAAGACCGGGTGCTAAGCCTCGCCACCATCCACCGTGACTTATACCAATCACAGCACGGGGGCATGGTAAACGTTGGCTCGCTTGTGTCCCAAGTCATTGAAAACTCGCTTGAGGTTGCCGTTTCCTCTCAAGAGGACATTGATGTTGAGACAGAAATCGATCCGATCTTACTCTACCCAGATCAGGCCGTGCCGCTGTCGCTTTTGGTGGCAGAGGGGGTCACCAACGCGATGAAGTATCTGGGAAGTGCAGAGGGTCAGAAGCCATCGATATCTCTGATGCTCAAGCAATCGGGTGATGACTGCGCACTGAGAATATCAAACACCGTCAGAACATCAAAAACAGTTGAAAGCACGGGCCTCGGAGCGCAGTTGATGAATGCGTTTGCAATTCAGCTTGGCGGCAAAATGGAGACCGAAGATTTGACAGATCAATTCACAATGTCGGTCGCATTCAAGATCGTCGATTTTGTGCCTGATGCTCGGGACTTCTGATGCAACATGGCCCTGCGCGGCCGTGTTGCACAGATCAGAGTCAACTCGGAACGCGCCCTAGCTGAGATAGAATTCAGGCGGTGCGTTCGAAACGTGACCGACCAGGTTCGGTCATTCGATCATTCGGTTTAGAACCTGCACACCAATCACCTCCGACACACGCGGGCAGCGGCGCAAAACGGGCGCGCAGGGCTCATCAGCGGCCGGTGCGTCCTGACCTTCGTCGATCATCGCGTCATCGTCTTCGGCCACGGCGACCAGCAGGTCTTCGAGCGCCGGTTCCAGCTGCTTGATCTTCTCTGAGGATTTGCCAAAAGCCAGTTTCTGGAGTTTGGCGATCCGCAGCCGAAGGGCCTGAACCGGTTGATCGTGGACCCGCAAGGTCGCTGTGATCCTGGCGTTCTCTGCCTGCAATTCCGCGATCATCGCCTTCAAAACAGCGGGATCATCCGTTTGCCCGGCAGGGCATTGCGCGAAGCCAATATCCCGAGAGGGGGAGAGGTTTTCAGCAGGTTTCGACAGGCGTCTGATTACCAGAAAGCAGGCCAAAGCACCATATAAATAACGCAAATACAGACGCAAAATCACCCCACACGCGCAGGCGGAGCCCCCCCAATCCAGACGCCGCCAGTCGATCGAGCATCGCGAGCTGCGCTGACGTCATCCGCACAGCCCCGTCTTGGGCGCTTGGCCACGGGAAACGGCAACGTTCCAGCACCTTGTAACAGAGACAAAAGCCCTGGCCATCCCAATACAGCAGCTTGATCCGATCCCCACGCCGCCCCCGGAACGCAAACACGGCACCACTGGCAGGCTTCTGCCGCCACGCGTAAATTTGTTGTCGCCTTATCTCATGGCGCTGCGCCACCTGTGTAACGCTCGCCCCACCAACCCCAACCGACATGACAATCTCGAGCTTGTGATCACCATGCCAGAAGCGTCGTCGCTCAGCCCCAATAAGTTCACCACAAATCACAAATCCCGCATAAAAGACGTCGCTAATGACGTCTTTAAACACATCTCTCAGATCATCGCGTCGTTATCAGGCAGGCCGTGCCAATCAAGCGGTTGCGACAAAGAGGCTGGTCTGGCCATCTTCTTCGACCGTGACCACCACGTCATTGAGGTCGCCAGCTCTGAATGCATTGCGTAGGTGGCATAAGACTGCGACTTCCCACAAGGGATATCCGATCGCCAGCGATCTGAACGGCTTCGCTCAGAGGCGCTCATCTTTATGCGCTTGCAACAACGCTGATCCCAATGGCAACCTACGTGATTCCGGAAAAAGAATCCTCGTAGCTTAGCGTAGGACCCTGCACTCCCCTGCATCAAACCCCTGATTGCACGGTTGAAGCCTTACTCGCCAAAGTCTTGGTAAACTCGCGTGAATATAGACGCGTCCCGAGCAAGATTATCTTCGTGAACCCCAATGGTTTACGGTGGCGGAAGACGCCGTCGCAATACGGCCCGCCAAAGATGCTATACAACAGATCGGTACGCTTGAGCCGCAAGGGTGTATTAGCCGCTATGAATGATGAATTCGCCCCGGTTACGTCCCGGGCTCTGAATTTATTGATGCGGCCTTTCGTTTGAATGCCAAGGGGCTTTTGCCCCCTAGTGCTGACTACCGACGTCGTGGATTATAAAATCCATTAATGTGTTGGAATATCGCAGTTTCCGCTTGTCGCCTCGTTTCCCATCGATTGCGCCAGATCATCTCTGCCTTGAGTGATTTGAAGAAGCTCTCACCGATGGAACAATCGCAGCAATTACATTTTCCGCTCGCCCACTGACTGGCAAGGACGTAGGATGCGTATGTCCACATGCACGAGGGGATAAGCAGCGGTTACTTTGCATCGATTTTAAGTGCCTGTAAAATTGCACCATGCCAACCCTCGAAACGAATTCCAGAGCATTACCTTTCAGATAAGGATTGGTCTTGAATCCGGCGGACTGGGTGCAGCAGATAGCTCAATATCGTTCGCTCACCTGTGAGGATATCTGCAGAAACAGTCATGCCAGGCCTAACGGCGACCGGCTGATTACTCATGGGTACCGTGGTGGGCAAATTCACCGTCACTCGATATACAATGTCTCCGGCATCGCTGATGAAGCTTGTCGGTGAAACTTCGGAAATCTGGGCAGAAATAGCTCCAAACCGTGTGAAGTCATAACTGATAACCTTTAGTTTTACGTCCATCCCTTGCCGGATTGATCCAATCCGGTCAGCAGAAACATTAATCACAGCGCGATATTCTGTACCAGGAGGCACGATTTCCGCGATCACATCGCCCGGGGCAATCACCTCATTTGGATTTGAAACTTCCAGTCGTTGAAGCTTGCCTCCATTCACTGTGCGCACGTTTGCTCTTTCAATGCGGGCTTCGGCATCGGCTGCGGATTGTCGTAAAGCGACAAGCTCGGCTTCGATCTTTGTCCAGCGTGCGGCCGCGTCTCGACGACGTTGCGCCAGCAGTTCTTCACGACGCTGTGCATTTTCTCCGCGTGCAAGTTTAAGCTCTGCCCGACGCCCATCATCTTCCTCCATGGATCCAGTCAATTGCAAAGCTTCGCGTTCCAAACGCTCTCTATCGATCAGCCGGACCGATCCACTTGTCGAGTAGTTTTGGTACCTTTCAAGTTGTTGTTCGACAATTTGGTACTCTGCAGCTAAAATTTCATCTCGAATTTCTGCAGTTTCTATCTGCGCGACCAGTCGCAAATCCTCCAAGATCATTCGATCAAGCTGCGCGATCAGGAACATTTGCTCGGTCCAGAATGCTTCTGAAGCGGCATCGCCAGTGCCCCGTTCCACCGGCATTGTGCGGCCGTCTGCGTGTAAAAGGAAACGTACCCTCTCGCTTTCGTCTTCAAGCGTTGTGATCCGGCTTGAGATTGACTGTAGCTCCCGATCTATATGGTCGGTGTCCAGTCGTAAGAGCAGACCGCCCGCCAGAAGAACTTCACTGCCCTGCACCATAAGCTCGCGCACGACCCCACCGTCAGGATGCTCGATACGTTCTATTCGTCCCTTTGGTTCGATAGTTCCGGTGCCAGTGACTTTCTCCTGAACTTGGACCTGCCCAGCCCAAACGATAGCGAATGTAAGCAAAGCGGTACAGATTGCGATGGTCCAACGTGCAGCGCCGCTATCGCGGATATCTTCCAGCGCCGCATGCGCAAAAAGTGAAGAGTCCGTGTCACGCGTGTGGTTTTTTTTTGGTGTGCTTTTTGCGACCGATGAGGCGGAAGGAAGACGATTGGTCATACGGCTTGATCCTTCTTTTCCTGTTTGAATTTTGTGCTCGTGCGCCCTCCCGCTATCTGCAGAACCGCGTCAGAACTGCGCACCATGCTTGGACGATGGGTAACAATTAGACTCGTCATTTCATGCTGTCGGCGCTTCAGCGCGCCAATTATGGCAATGTCTATTTCTGGCTCGACGTCTTCGGAAGCTTCGTCCAGCAGGAGCACGGATGGCATGCTCATCAGCGCCTGAGCAACGGCAACCGCCGTTCGCACACCTCCCGAGAGCCATGTAACGTCAAGACTGGGGTCGATGCGGGTGTGGATGCCCCTGGGCAGTTTCTTGAGAAGTCGCGAAAGGCCAACTTCGGCCAATATCGTCTCGATCTGGTCATCGGAGAACAGCGGATCAATAAACCTCAAGTTTTGGGCAAACGTCCCGTAGATCAGTAAAGGACGTTGTGGCACAAGAACGATATGCCGCCCAAGTTCTTGGCTGGACATTTCGGAGAGGTTTACGCTGTCAAGTCGAACACTGCCGGCCTGTGGTTGGATTTGGCCCGAAAGCACGCCTAGTAGCGCTGATTTTCCAGACCCGGAAACGCCTACCACCGAAACAATCAGTCCTTTGGGGATTTCCAGGGAAACTCCCGCAAGTATGGGAGCGTGCGTATTCGGTCCGCGCAAGACCAAGTTCGCGGCTGTCACTCTTGCAGCTTTGTTCTCCATTTTTTCCATTTCAGGAAGGTTGTCTTCTTCTGCAAAACGCATCATCATGTCGACCTGCCGGAAAAGTCGTTTGAGGTCTCCAATTTTTGGAATGATCAACAAACCCTGCTGCAAAGGAGCAACTGCGCGCCACGTCAGCATCGTAACAGCAACCAACTCGCCGCCGCTCAAGACACCTGCAATAGCCCTCTCCGCCCCAATGAAGATAACACTTGTCGCAGCGGTTGGCAGGAAAAGATAGGATATCGCTTCCAGGCCAGAAGCTGCGCTGGCGAGGCGAAACCGCGCGGCGACAACTCTGCTAATGGCGCGTTCTGCTTTTTCGGTCCAGGTCCAAGCCAACCCATTTTGGGCAAGAACATCACGTTTTTCGATCAGTTCAGTCTGGAGCCGTGTCAAGTGATTACGTGCGGCAGAAAGTTGCGCGGCACGTCGTATTAGAGCCGGAACGATACACAGCCCTGCGATAAAAAACATGACAACTACGCCCAGCAAGACAAGCGCCAACATGGGCGAAAAAATGGTGATCGCACCAATCATGATTAAAGTACCCGGAATTTCGAGTGCTATAAGAGCAAAAGGGCCAGCAAAAATGTCGCGCATGCCCTCCAGTTCGCGCAATCTTGCTGTCTGTTCGCCAAGCGGTGCCTGATCAATCATTTGTCGTGGCAGTTTCAGCAATTTCGCGAATAAGGCACCGCCAAGTAGAAATTCAAAACGTCCAGACACCCTGCCAAGTAGGCGCGCTTTCAACATTCGAAAGCTCAAGTCGAACAAGAACAGCGCCCCCGCCGCGGCAAGTACTGCGCCAATGACTTTGGATTGTTGCCCGGTCACTGCGAGATCAAACAAGAAAATAACCATGATTGAGAACAGGACTGTCAAGCCGCCGCTCAACAGTGTGAGGAGCATTGCAAGTCGCAGGTCCGGTGCGAGCCTGGAAAATGCCCCAGATGTAAACTGTTCCTGCGTGTTAGGACGATCGCGCATATCCAGTTTTGGATCTGGCATGAAATGCACGAACTCATATTTCTTTGTCGGGTTGAATAAGCGGACGTTGGTTGGTTTTTCACCCACGCCGGGTCGCGCCATTGCCAGTACGTTACACTCAATCGTCTTGATCGCCCAAAGCTGTTTGCCTGGCCCCACCATCAGGCCGGCGACGCTATCATTTGGAATATTGCTCGAATGCAACTTTTGTGAGCGGCATTCGAAACCGAGATTGCGCATAAGCCCACGCAGTGCGTAGGGATCCAATCGGTCGATAAGATATGGCATGGCACCCGCCAAGCGGTTGGCGTCTGGAATCCAGCCAAGACGCTCCAGCAGCGTCAGAAGCAACCTCGCATCCTGTGAATCCATGGGTTTGCCAGAGATATTTCCTGACAGCAGCCCATCCAGAATGCGATCATACTCCCAGTCCAAGGTCGCACGTTGACTGGCATCGTCGCGCGTGGTGACCCGATATTGCGGTTTCAGGATGAAAGGCATCATCTATTCATGCCTCTTCCAAAAATGTGCCGCTGCCTGAGTTTAGATCAAGCGTCTGGGTCGCAAGCGCCATGTAAGAGGGGCGATTGGTTATGAGAATCAGAATTTGCTGAGCAGCGCGCTGTTTCAGCAATTTCAGCAAACGTTGATCGGTTTCCATATCCAGTCCCGAATTGGCCGTTTGAAAAATGACGATATCGGGTAGCGTGACAAGCCCACAAATGTTGGAGGCAATCCGCTGGGCAGAATGAGGTAGCCCCCCATAATCCGCCCGAACTAATGTGTGCAAACCGCGTGGACTGTGTCTTATGACCTGTTGCAAGCCAAGCTCTTTGGCGAGCTTTAGGGCATTTTCGCGGTAAAGGTCCGGTTGAAATGCGCAAATGTTCTCGTACAGGGTTCCCTCGAGGAGCTTTGCATCTTTTGACAGAAGACGAATCCGGTTTTGGCGATCTTTCAGATCATATGCCGAGAGTGGATGACCGTTGATTTCGATTTCGCCCTGCTCAAGAGGTAGGTCACCTGTGAACAGCCTTTCAGCAAGGGCATCCTTGGCTGTATTGTCACCCTTAAGAAGCAAGCAATCCCCGGCCGTAAGCGTGATGTTGACGTTCTTTATTGCAATCCCGGTTTCAGGATCGGGTGAGGTCGTTACGTTTCGAAGTTTTAGGGTTTCAACTTGGCGCAGTGGCAAGTCACCAGATAGGCGCAACGGCATTTCTGTAAGCGCGCGCAGGTCCGCTTCGGCACATCTTGAGCTTTCGATGGTGGATAAATAACCTTCAACCCTCAACACGGGTTGCACGATACGGCCACTGAGGACCACAACCGCCGCGAGCACGCCAATACTCGCGTCACCTGCCACAACCAAGAAACCAGCAGTGGCCGCGGTTACGACGGGAATGAGATTCCCGACGGCAGCCGTAAGGCCCTGAGCCTGATGCATGGATCGTGTCATATTTTTGGTGTGATGCGCGGATTGGCTGATCAGGCGTTCCTGCCTTCGCGCCATGAGCTCACCGATCTGCAGGGCGCGAACCGATCGAATGCCCCCCAGCACCTCGCTGAAAAAACTGTAGCGACGCGCGTCGATATCATATCGATTTAGGCGCGCCGCATTGATTTTTTTGCGCAGGAAACTCAACATGACGAAAGAAATGGCCAATGTGAATGCCACGGATAGGGCGACGATAGGCGATAAGAGCGCAATAACGACAAGGAACAGAGCCGCAAACGGCAGATCAAGGAGCGCCGCGGCGGCTCCGTCTGAACGCTGGCCTCTCAGGCGATCAATGGCGGACAGTCGTTTTAAAAGTGTTCCGGCGTCGGCACGAGCATGGTGCGTTGGATCGGCCATGACCAACGACCAGAATGCGCGCTTATAGGCCAGCTGTTCAAACCGTGCGGAAAAGAAAGCCAGCAGGCGTGACCGCGCCAAACGCAATGCGCAATCAACTGCCAGCGCAATGGCGACCATGAGTGCGAGTACAATTAGCGTCTCATGCGCTTGATTTGGAATAACCTTATCGTAGATCTGCAACATAGCTAATGGCACTGCCAGCGAAAGTAAATTCGCTACCAAAGATGCCGTGAGGATCGCAGGATCCCACGTTACAGATTTAAGAAAGGATATTTCGTTCATTGATCCACTCCAAGCTCAGCCTTTTAGGCGATTGAACTTAAGATTTTTCTAAGACAGGGCTTTCGCCCCACGGTGCTTTTGAGCATCCGTGCTGTTACTTTGCGCAAAACATGACTGAGGGTCCGGCATATTGCAGGCCGCCCCCTGTCGGGCGGACTCACGAAATACATGCGCTTACCCGACGGTTGGGAGCAAGCACAGATCATCCCAAGGGAGTATCCGACGCTCTGTGTATGAGGCTCATTCATAAACTTCCCGGCTTTGCCATCGGGGACCTTGGCATGACCAGACAAGCGTCAGGATAGCCTCAAGGGACTCCCAGATTACGCAGCCGTCACGAAGGTGACATCCGTAAGCCGCTTTCGATGAAATCGAACAGGCCGCCAATACTGCGTTTTGGACCTGTTGCGGTTTGCTGCTGCTCCTTTGATAGCATTTACTGCACCAAATGAGACTGACTATGGGACTGAAACGGACAGACGAATTCCGCCAAGATGTGGTGCGGATTGTTCTGACCAGTTGGCTGACGCATACCCGTTTGATCGCATCTCGTAGATCAGTGTCATCGCCACGACGCGACAGATACCGCACCGAGGATCGATCAACTTGTAAAACATCACACGCCCGCCGTTGACTGACTTGATGGGCCGCCATCAAATGCACCACAGCTTGCCGCTTCAGGGCGGGCGTCACCGTTTTTTTGAATTGATGTCTCGCAACATGGCGTTGTCCAACATTTGTTCAGCCAACAGCTTCTTCAGCTTGCTGTTCTCATCCTCAAGCGCACCCAGTCGCTTCGCGTCGGACGGCTCCATGCCGCCATACTTCGATTTGTATTTGTAGAACGTTGCTGAGCTGATCCCCCTCCCGGCAGATTGCTTTGCAATCGCCTGCCGGGCAATGCATGCCGCCGACATACGTCCGCAGTCTTCTCACCAGCTTCCTGTTCTTTGATCATTGCTATGATTTGTTCGTCCGTGAAACGTGCCTTCATTTGTCCGTCCTGCTGGTGGGCAGACTCTACACAAATTTGGAGGAGTTTAAGGGGCGCAGGTCAATTTCTACGATTTCTTCGACGGTGGGCAACACAAGATCATCGGGAAGCTCAAAATACTTCATGCCAATCGCTTGAATGATCCGTCGAGCTGTTTGAGCATCCTCTGGCGCGACTCCTTCATAGTGATACCCTTGCCAGGTTTTCCTAATACGAACGTGCCGGTTTTGATGTTTTTGTTAGAACGCTGCGTTAGCGCTGAAGCCGCCGCTGTCTTCGCCACCGGGCTGGACTTTGGGTCTCGGAGCACTTTTGATGCTGTCTTCGCGCTTGTTACTTCGCTGTTCGATTTTAACATTTTGGAAGACGACGAGCGGCTGACTGAGGTTGAATTTGACTTCTTTCCAGCAGTGACAAATCCCATTGTCATCTTTTTCTTCGCCATCTGAGATCTCCACTTCCCTGCCTAATTACGGCTCTAATATACCATATAGCACTTAATAACCGCTTTCTCAAATGATGGGGCCGGTCAAATTCGTACATTGTCCTTTAATCGTGGTGGATGCTGGATGCACTTGCACTGCCGTACCAATAACGCTCGTTTTTCGGAGATCTGCGTTGACTAAACCCTGATCCGTTCGAACTCCTGACCTCAGTCATTTAGATTAAAGCGTTTTGCATTTAATCTAAGGCATATCCGGCAGCTTTGAGGAGGTTTCAGCATTTGCTTGGATCAAACGGATCACAAATGTCGCCGAGGGCCTGGAAGAGTGTATCAAACGTTTTTGGCCCGATCCGTCTCAGATGGGCTTTGAGAAAGCCATCTCATCCGCTGACTGGCAGGGTATTGCGCAGCAATGTCCCGAGAAGCAATAAAGTGTGGCTCCTGGCTCCTGGCTCCTGGCGCATGCGCGGCTGGCGGTGGTTGATCCACCCCCGCCTTGACTTGCGCAGGGCAGGCCGATTACGTTCCTGTGCGATAAGTCCTTTTTCCATATGAGAACCCGGCGCGTACCAAGGCGCGGTGAATTTATGAGAGGTGAACGGATACGCCGTATGCGTCTTCCAGCGCGCCCGATAGTGCATGCAATGTTATGTCTGGTTCGGCACGGATAATCCCGATTAAGAAATCCTTATACGGTGCCAGCTGGCCAAATCCGGCCCACCGGCCTGCCCTGTGGTCTGGGCGTGACGTCGCGCCGCTCTCGTTTGTCCGCAGCATAACGCACCCCCGTTGCCGCACTGACACCAAAAATACGCCCTGCTGCACGACAAAAGATCCCAGCAGCAACATACCCGCAAATCCGGTGCCGAAAATCTAAAGAAAGAGGTTTGCCCATCATCCACCTCCACACTGAAAATGAAGCAGACAAAGACTCCTTTGGGAAACACAAATCAATTCAGATCAAACGCAAACCGCTTTAACCGGGAATCAAACTCCCAGAAACCGGCACAGAGCATTAGGATAAAAAATTGATATCAGTTAAATCTGAGCCTGTCGGATAGGACACCGAAATCCGTCCATTCCGTCCCGCGCAGACGTCAGATCACCTCAGGTTCCTCACTGTAGCAGCAGTTAAACACGATCAACTGCAACAACCTACAGAAAGAAAACCTTATGCAATCTCGTAATCACGATGGCGCCCGATGGCTCGGCCGCCCGTTATTGCCACGGTCACAAACGCCAAGATCCTTCATCATCATCGCACTTGCCTGTGTTGGCATTGGCGTGGCTTGCGGGTCGGTGGCTACTGCCAGTGACATTCAACCGCAGGATGGCCATTGGCTTGCCGTCATGAAATTTGGCTCTGTCAGCGGGTGCTCGCCCGAAATGCGGCGCGAAATTGAAGCGGATGCCGAAGATGAAGTGCTCTACTCCAAAGCGCTGACCTTTCCTGAACCTCTCGATCTGAACAAGCTCAATGAAGCCTGGGACGTCGACATCGCTTGGACCCGCGAAAGAGCGAACCAGTGGGCGGGCCAAATGACCGAAACTGAACGCACGTTATATGGAAAAATAACCACGGTGACTGATCTGGAAACCCGTGTCATCTCGGACGGATTGATTGATCAACTGGCCGTAATCACCGTCAACTTCCCACGCCGAATGGCGGAACGAATGGGATCGAAGGAGCCCTGCGTCATTCATGCAGCCATCACGCATCGTCTTCGCTGATTTTTAGCCAGACGGAGAGATCGGCGCGTTGCTCTATGGAATGGATGATCCGGCTGACCGGATCCTTGACCTGAGCCAAGCTGCCTGCGCCAGCACTTCTCCTCCATCACAGACAAA
Organism: Roseobacter fucihabitans; assembly: GCF_014337925.2. NCBI lineage: Bacteria > Pseudomonadati > Pseudomonadota > Alphaproteobacteria > Rhodobacterales > Roseobacteraceae > Roseobacter > Roseobacter fucihabitans. Next base: position 4,492,837 of record NZ_CP143423.1, read on the forward strand.
TTCCATCATGAATAGGGATACCTACATGAAACTTCGATATATTGGCCTTTTCGCAACAACCGCCGCGCTGTTTTGTCCAACGTGGGCCGTCGCCGATGGCTTGTTTTCAAACGGAAATTTTAGCATCGGTGCCGGTGTCCTTTCGTCCTCCGGCATTTACAAAGGGGAAAAATCTGAAGCCGGGTTCTTTCCCTTTTTATCCTATGACAGCGATAGGCTGCACGTGGGATTTGACGGAATTGGCTTGCATGTCCTCAATCAGGATAATGTTGAGCTGACTTTGCTTCTGGGACCTGGAGACTCACCTGATTTCCCCAATAAGAACCCCTTGTTTGCAGGGCTCAAACGCGGCACCCCGGTTGATGCGGGATTTGAAGCGGCTTATGATTTCGACGCGTTTTATGTGGCTGGCGGTGCCATGGTTGACGTGTCGTCAGAGCATAAAGGATACCAGGCTGAGGCAAAAATCGGTAGCGAATTCATGCTGGGCGAAGTCGGCATTGATATCGGCGCAGGCGCGCGTTTTCGCGATCAGAAGCTGAACAACTTTCTCTACGGCGTCTCTGCCGCGGAGGCCAATGGCCTGCGCTCAGCCTATGATGTGGGCGGCACAAGTGAGCCCTTCGTTGATATGACGGTGTCTTATCTGGTCAGTGACGACGTCATTCTGATGGGTTTTATGGAATATCATCCCCTGGATAAAAAAGTGCATGGCAGCCCGCTGACGAACGGCAAGGACAGCTATAGCGTCGGGCTTGGCCTGATCTATAGTTTTTGAACGTGAGGTTGACGCTGCAAGCCAAGGGGCGCCCATCTGGTGCCCCTTCATCAAAGAATGTCGTTTCACGAAGACCCGAACCCTTGATCTTTGACAATGATTCCGGGGCGTCCTGGCCCCATCGGCTGGCGGGGATTGTGTGCCTGATCCTGACCTTGTGGATGGCCAGCGGTATTTTCTTTCCTGCCGCCGTGCCTACACCGCACTCCGCCGTGCTTCAGGTTCCGTCACGTATGACGGTTGCGGTTCAGGTGTCAGTTGCAGAGACCGTGACCCGGTTTTTCAAAGGTGACGGGCATACAACGCCTGACCGTGAAACCGTCATACTTGCCGAGATGGCCGGGCATGTGGCGCGGGTAAATGTGAAAAAAGGCCAGATGGTCACCCAAGGCGACCCCATTACGGTGCTTGATCAAACGCAACGCATCGCAGATCTAAATCGCGCACAGGAGGATCTTGCCCGCACGGTGCGGGACTTTGAAACGGCCAAAGCTCTACTTGAACGCGGAGCCGCGACATCCACACGGCTGGCTCAGGCGCGTGCAGCGCTGGCTGCGTCACGCGCTGCTATTGCAACGGCACAGCAGGGATTGGCGCAGACTGAACTCGTTGCGCCCTTCGGCGGGCGTGTCGAAGCATTAAGCGTGAATCCTGGCATATATATTCAGGAAGGAGACGAGATTGCACGGATCGTCGACAATACGCCCCTGACAGTGTCGATGCGCGTTCCCCAACAAACGCGCGCCGGCCTGCGGAGTGGCGCACAAGTCTCGGTGCAATTCAACACGGGCGAGAGTCGTGTTGGGCAAATCACCTTTCTGGGCAACAGCGCTGATCTGGCCACCCGCACGTTTCTTGTTGAAATTTCTTTCCCTAATGCGGATGGGCAGATCCCCGCTGGCATCAGCGCCCGGATGGAGGTGCCCATCGGCGATGTGATTGCGCATTTTGTCTCGCCCGCGATCCTGTCATTGGGCGATGCGGGTGTGCTTGGGATAAAAACCGTGGATGCCGAAAACCGCGTGGTCTTTACGCCGGTTGAAATCGCCCTGACGCAATCGGACGGAATCTGGGTGACAGGTCTGCCTGAACGCGTTCGTTTGATCACCGTCGGGCAGGGTTTCGTCAGGGCTGGAGAAACGGTCATTCCCGCGAACCAGCACGTTCTGACGGAGGTCGCACAATGACGGGTATAATTGATGCGGCGTTTTCGCGGAGCCGCGTAGTCATTTTACTGTTCACGGCCATCCTGGCTGTGGGATCCTACGCCTATCTTGCCATTGCCAAGGAAAGCAATCCGGATATCCCGATCCCCTTCATCTACGTCAGCACCACGCTGGATGGCATATCCCCGCAGGACAGCGAACGATTGTTGGTCAAACCTCTGGAGGCGGAGCTCAGCGGGCTGGCGGACCTCAGGGAGATCCGGGGCAATGCAGCCGAAGGCTACGCCAGTGTAACGCTCGAATTCGACCCGGGCGCTGATGTCGCGATGTCGCTTGATCAGGTGCGCGTGGGTGTGGATCGTGCCCGCCCCGATCTGCCGCAGGCCGCGACTGATCCGGTGGTCACTGAAATAAACACCGCGCTGTTCCCGATCCTGACGACTGTTTTGTCCGGCCCGCTGCCGGAGCGCAAACTGAACCAGCTGGCGCGTGATCTCAGGGAAAAACTCGACGCGGTGTCGGGTATTCTGGAGGTTGAAATCAGCGGCGGGCGCTCGGATTTGCTTGAAGTTCTGATCGACCCGATGCTGTTTGAGACATACGGTTTGTCTTTTGAAGATCTGATCGGTCAGATCAGCCGCAACAACACGATGGTTGCTGCGGGCGCGATTGAGGGGAACGCGGGGCGCATGGTGCTCAAAGTGCCGGGCCTGATCGAGGGTGCGCAGGATCTGATGCAATTGCCCATCAAGGTCAAAGGCGATACGGTCGTGACTTTTGCCGATGTAGCCTCTGTGCGCCGGACTTTCGAGGACCCGGACAGCTTTGCGCGCATCAACGGGCACCCCGCTTTGGCGCTTGATATCAAAAAACGCAGCGGTGCCAATATTATCGCAACCGTCGCAGCGGCCAAGGCGGTTGTCGAAAAGGCGCGTGCCGACTGGCCAGAGACCGTCCGCGTTGACTATCTGCTGGATGAGAGCGTGCAAGTCGAAACCATGCTGGGGGATCTGGAGGCCAATGTGATCGCGGCGATCATTCTTGTCATGATCGTCATTATCTACGCGCTTGGGATGCGATCCGCGCTGCTTGTCGGCCTGTCGATCCCCGGAGCGTTCCTGGCAGGTGTCGGGATGCTTTGGGCGATGGGCTTTACCATGAACATCGTCGTGCTGTTCTCGCTGATCCTCGTGGTCGGGATGCTGGTGGACGGCGCCATCGTCACCACGGAACTGGCGGATCGGCATTTACAGGGCGGCATGCGCCCGACCGAGGCGTATGCGGCGGCGGCCAAACGGATGACCTGGCCGCTGATCTCTTCCACCGCCACGACGCTCAGCGTGTTTTTTCCGCTGCTTTTCTGGAAAGGCATGACCGGGGAATTCATGAAGTTCCTCCCGATCACGGTCATTCTAACGCTCTGTGCATCGCTGCTGATGGCTCTCATTTTCATACCGGTTCTGGGGGGGATGATCGCGCGGCGCGCCCCACAGACGGCGGCGGCCAAGGCGGTGCTCTACGGGGCAGAGCAGGGCGATCCGCGCAAAAGCCCCGGCATGTCCGGGCTTTACGCACGCGCACTTCATCGTGTGATCCTGCATCCCGCTGCAACCGTTCTGACGGCGGTGGCTTTGTTGCTGGGCACTTTTAGTCTTTACGGCCAATTGGGTTCGGGTGTCAGTTTTTTTCCCAAGGTCGAGCCGGAGTTCATGCAGGTTCAGATCCGGTTGCGGGACAATTCTTCAGTCTTTGAGAGGGACGCGCTTGTGCGCCATGTCGAAGCGGGTCTGTTGCACCAGGATGAGATCGCCAGCGTCTATGCAACTACTACGCAAAGCAGTAACGACGAGGCGGATCTCATCGGGACACTTCAGCTGGAGCTGACGGCATGGAACGCGCGCAGGCCTGCTGCCGTGATCGCGGAGAGCATTCGCAGCGACCTATCGGATATTCCCGGCATCCTGATCCAGATCGAAACCGAAAACGACGGGCCCGCCGGGGGCAAACCGGTTGATGTGACGATCATGGCGCGCGATCTGGCCGCAGCAGATCAGGCGGTGACGCAGATGCGCGGGATCATGGACCGGATCGGCGGGTTCAGCGATGTAAGCGACAGCCGCGCTTTGCCCGGAGTGGAATGGCGCATTCGCGTGGACCGCAGCAAGGCCGCCCGGTTCGGGGCGGACATTGCTCTGGTCGGGCAGGCGATCCAATTGTTGACTCAGGGCATCAACGTGGCCCGCTTTCGACCCGATGATGCGCAGGGGACGGTTGATATCCGGGTCCGGTTTCCTGCCCAGGACCGTACGCTGGATGCCTTGCGTGCGCTGCGCGTTCCGACGCAGGTCGGGGTGGTGTCGATTGCGAACTTTGTCGCCTTTGAGCCGGTGCCGCGATCCGGCTCGATCCAGCGCATTGATCAAAAGAGGGTGCTGACGCTTGAAGCCAATGTCACACCGGGCCTTCTGGTTGATGCCCAGATTTCAAAGCTGCGCGCGGCATTTGAGGCGGCACCGTTGCCCGAAGGTGTTGTCTGGGCGTTTGAGGGTGAAGCCGAGGAACAAGAAGACGCGATGATGTTCCTGCTCGCAGCCTTCGGTGCAGCAATCACGCTCATGTTCGGTATTCTGATTGCGCAGTTCAACAGTTTCTATCAGGCGCTTGTCGTGATGTCGGCCATTGTCTTCTCGGTTGCTGGTGTGCTTCTGGGCCTCTTGGTCACGGGTCGTCCTTTTGGGGTGGTGATGGGGGGCATCGGGGTCATTGCCCTGGCAGGGATCGTTGTGAACAATAATATCGTGCTCATCGATACGTATAATCAGCTGCGACATGCTGGCCAAACCCCATTGGAGGCTGCACTGCGCACCGGTGCGTTGCGGTTGCGGCCCGTGATGCTGACATCGCTGACCACGGTGCTGGGGCTAATGCCCATGGTGATCGGAATGAACATAAATTTCTTCTCACGCTCAATCATGTTTGGCGCCCCTTCGACGCAGTGGTGGACCGAATTATCGGCGGCAATTGCCGGGGGTCTTGTCGTGGCCACGGCCCTCACCCTGCTTGTGACACCCGCGATGCTCGTGCTGGGAGAACGGCGATCCCGCCGATAAACCGCGATCGGGCCTCAGGACGGGCGTGCCCTGATCGCAGAAGGGGTTGTCCCCATCTCTCGCTTGAATGCATTGTAAAATGACGACCTTGAATTGAACCCTACATCGTAGGTTATGAGCAGTATTGTCTCTTCCGTATCGCGCAACTGTTTCACCGCATCTTTGATCCGCCATTTGTTGACGTAGTCGAAAAAGTTGCACATGAGCGTCATATTCAGCGTTTGCGAAACATAATTCGAAGTGACCCCGATGTGCTTTGCCAGATCCCACAGCGACAGGTTTGGATCGCGGTAGAGCAAGTCCTTTGACATCGCCTTCTCGATTTTGTTCGCAATGCGTGCTGCGTGTTCATCCGTTAAGGCGGAGCGCTCATATTTCGATGAAACGGCTTCCGACAGTGCGGGCTCAGAGGCACCCACGACTGGCTCGCGCACCAGCCCGGGCTGCTGACGCACACCCCAAATGGCAATAACCCATGTCATCGCTATATCGAAAAAGCCGTCCATCAGATCATACGTATCCAGCATGAAATCAGGGACCGCAATTCCCGACAGATCTGCGGCCATCTGGACAAAACTCAGCAACAGATAAGCACTGACCGTTGTCGTGATCCACCAAACCCAAGACAGCTCCCTGTTTTCCGTCGTCGCAAACAGATCTTTGAGCCGGGTGCTATAGGCCGAAAGCATCCGCATGGTCAGAAACAGGTAAATGCCAATCTGCATATAAAAGATTGCTGACACCACCTGAAAGTAGACGGCGGTGAAGCGGGTCAGCTGGTCGATGGTATCCCAGTCCAGCTCGTCCGTCTCGAATACGGATTGCGGCAGCATGAACATCAGAATGATCATGCTGATCGACATCAACAGCGGCAGAGCGTGCCAGCCCTTGTGGGTAATCCGGTCCACCTCCTCCTCGGAGGTCAACGCGCGGACATAAAGCCAGAACAGGAACGGTTGCATCAACGTAAACGGAACGGACAGGCTGCCCCACCGGGCGAACATCGCCTCATAACCATCTACACCCCACAGAAGATCTCCAATGCTGACAATGCCGACGAGCGATTGCGCGGCAAAAAAGAGCGCTAAAGGCACATATACACGCTGATGACGTTGATGCAGAAAAAGCTGGTTTGTACAAAACAGCGTCACACCGAGCTGAAACATCAGCATTGCAAAATAGAATGTATCCTCATGCATTTTTAATATTTCTTTGAATTCATAATGGCGGTGCTCTAACAAAACCTGAGTTGCAGAAAAAGAGGTTGAGAGTGTAACTGTGTCCTGACCGTCATGCTAAGACACCAAATCTGGTTGTGTCGCAAACTTTGTCGTGAGGCGAGATGGGGCCTCGCTAGGATACAATTATCCAGCGAGCTCAGCAAACTGTTCAAAGCCGGACAACCCTGGTCGGTCGAATTGTCCTTTGCGGATCATGTGGGCGACTTCGATGCCCGCCAGAGTGGACGCGGCTGAATTGAACGATTTGAAGGTCTGCACTGAGCCGATTCTGTTGAAAAACTCTTGCTTGATCGGGTGGCTATTCGCTGATTCAATTTTCCTTAGCAACGGGGGTGATTTCGATGCTGGGACCAAAGCAAGAAGCACAAGGCGCGCTGTTTTACGAGTTCTCGATTGACGATCATGTGCCCCAAGATCACCTGCTGCGGTCAATTGATAGGTTCGTTGATCTAAGCGACATCCGCCAATACCTAGCGGACTTTTATAGCCACACTGGCCGCCCGTCCATCGACCCAGAACTGCTGATCTATTACCCGGCAGTGCATGTTTACATGCATGAGAGGGCGCATGCTGCTCGTGGGCTATTGTTCTGGCATCCGCTCGGAGCGCCGTCTTTGTGAAGAGGTGCATTTGAAACTGGCGTATCGTTGGTTTTGCCGCCTCGATCTATCTGATCCGGTGCCGAACCACTCGACGTTCTCCAAGAACCGGCATGGGCGTTTCCGGGAGAGTGCATTGTTGCGACACCTGTTCGAGAAGACCGTAGCTCGGTGCATCGCGGATGGCTTGGTGAGTGGCCAGCGCCTTGCGGCAGACGCCAGTTTGATCGAGGCAGATGCGAACAAACAAAACGCGACGCCGAAGGAAGATTGGGACCATAATGCCATCGATCCAAACGATGCGCCGCGTGCCGTGAAGGAGTATCTTGATGTCTTGGATAACGCAGCTTTTGGCGCAGCATCTGAGGTTGAACCCAAGTTCACGTCCCATTCTGATCCTGCAAGCCAATGGACGGCAGCCCGTAAAGGCCCTGCGTTCTTCAGTTATTCCACCAATTACCTGATCGACACGGATCATGCCGTGATCGTCGATGTGGAGGCCAGACGATCAATCCGGCAAGCAGAAGTCGGGTCTGTGCGCTCAATGTTGGATCGGGTCAAAGACACGTTCGATCTGCATCCCGAATGGATTATCGCCCCCTCTCATTGATTGCTTTGCAATCAACTGCCGGGCAATGGACACAGCTTACGGTTCCGGCCCGATGCTCGGGTGGTTGGTTGATCGCAAGATCGAACCGCACATTCCGGTTATGGATAAAGCGAGCCGCACGGATGGCACATGGTCTTGCGCGGACTTTGAATGGGATGCGGAGAATAACCAATACATCTGCCCGGAAGGCGAGCCGCTCAAGCAATTCCGGCGCAACTATTCTGACCCAAATCGTGGGCCAACCGGCAAAGGCGTCGCCAAGTATAAGGCCCTTAAACAGACGTGTCAGGCCTGTCTGTCAGAAATGCAATGCTGCCCGAATGCTGATGCGCGAAAAATTACCCGCGAAGAACATGAAGACGCCCGTCAGGTCGCCCGCGACATTGCCAAGACCAAGCAATACGCAATCTCAATGCGGCTGCGCAAGAAAGTTGAGATGCTCTTCGCGCATCTCAAACGCATCCTCGGGCTGGGACGTCCCCGATTACGTGGCCCATGCGGCGCAAATGACGAATTCCTGCTCGCCGCCACCGCCCAAAACCTCCGCAAACTCGCCAAGATCTTTCCTGCACCGCAGCAAATGCAAAAAGCCTGATAAGAAAGGCGCTCGCGCTCCATTTAGATCACCACTTCCTGCGCTCGCAACACGTTGTTTTTCCACAGAATTAGCGGGTGATCTTTTTTATGAAACGGTGGTCCTGTTCGATAATATTATTGAGATATTTCACCTGCAGAATCTCGATCAGCCAACACCAGTTATGCATCACCAGCAGGCAATTCATGTTGAACAGACCGACCGCGTTTGATCCGCTCTTGTCGATAAAAACCTTGTCCGGCCAGCCGTTACTGGCGATCACCTTGGCGAAGAATGCGGTTGCTGCCGCCTCATCACGTCGCTCGGACAGCATGAAATCAAGGGTATTGCCGTATTTGTCTATCGCTCGATAGAGATATGTCCACTGGCCTTTGACCTTGATATAGGTTTCGTCCATCCGCCAAGATCGACCGGTCGACGCCTTCTGACAACGCGCCTCACCGGCAACGGCGACAGAATATTTCTCGACCCATCGATTAAGCGTTGCATGATCAACATCGACGCCGCACTCGTTCATGATTTCTTCGAGATCCCGATACGATACCGCAAACCGAACGTAGAAATAGACCGCGTATAGGATCACCGATTTCGGAAAATGCGCGCCTTTGAAACTGATCAATCGTTTTAAACCTTGAATGAGATGTCGAAAGGCTGCCCGATGAACGTCACTGCCGAGAAGTGCAACAGGGCTCCAAAAGTTTGCGACACTACCTGAACAGTGCGCGCAGGGTCTCAAATATCGGAGCCAGTTGTTCGTTCATGTGGCAAATCTATTGAGAGGCGCGAATCTGTCAATCGGATCAAAAATGAGAAGGATGCATTGGTCATACCCGTCACTCGCCCGAGTGGCCTCATATTCGCAGCGCGGGCGCTTGCGTTGAACGTTATGTGTTCCTATTATGTTCTACTGAGAGCGCGGAGTTGGACATGAACGGTCATAGCAGGGGACAGGCGAGCGGCATCGAGCGCCTGTATCTCGATTTTGACAGTTTTTTTGCGACGGCAGAACAGCATTTCAACCCGGCTCTCCGTGGAAAGCCGGTCGGTGTTGTGCCGCTCGATTCACCACATACCAGATGTATCGCCGTCAGTCGCGAGGCAAAGGCATTGGGTGTTAAGTCCGGTGCGACCATCGTCAAAGCCCGCGAACTTGTTCCGGATATGATCTTCGTCGTAGCACGGCACGATGTCTATGTCAGGCTTCACAATCGGATCATCGACGTCATTGAGACGTGCCTGCCAGTCGCGAATGTGCGCTCCATCGATGAGGTGGTTTGTCATCTGCTGCCGTGCGAAGCACAAGAAGGCATCGTTCTGGCCGACCGGATAAAGCGCGCTCTGGCGTCAAGCTTCAGTCCCGTACTGACATGTTCTATCGGCATGGCCCCAACCGAGCTGTTGGCCAAAATCGGTGCCGAGATGAACAAGCCGGACGGGTTCGCACTCATCAATGCCTCCGAATTGCCCTCAAAACTTGCCCATCTGCCTTTGGATGACCTGCCGGGTATATCAACCGGTATCGAAACACGTCTGAAAGCTGCCGGTGTCGAAGGGTTTGCAGCACTATGGGAATTGGCACCGAAGCAGGCGCGGGGCATTTGGGGCAACGTTGAGGGCGAACGGTTCTGGAACGGGCTGCATGGCTATCATGTTGAACGACCAGAAACCAAAAAGCGCATGTTTGGCCACAGCCGCATGCTGCCGGTCGATTGGCGCAGCCCCGACAAAGTCCGCATGTGTGCCAGACAGCTTGCCATCAGTGCTGCCCGCCGCCTCCGGCGTGCGGATGTGCGCGCCACCAAGCTGACACTCGGATTGCGCGGCGGCGGCTATCGCGGCAAGACAAGCAGCCGGAAAGATGATCAACGTTGGGAATGGGAGGGCAGCTTTCAGCCGGCGCGTGATGATCGTACATTCTTAAGCGTGCTTTCAGACGGATTGCATCGATCCCTTCAAGAGGTGAATTTCAAACCCAGGTCCGTCAGCGTCATGCTGCATGGCCTGGCTGGCGACGGTGACATCACGCAAGACCTGTTCGCGGCTCAGATTGATGGTGCGCACCCATCAGCATCAAAACAGCGCCAAGACCACTGGGAGGGCATCAGCGATTTGATGGACCAATTGAGATCCGAGCACGGCCCCAAAGCCCTCTCACTCGGCCCCATCGACGAGGTCCCCGGCGGATATCTCGGTGCGAAGATCGCCTTCGGGCGCATACCCGACGCGGAAGACTTCAGCGGTGAAACGGTCGCCGATGAGGCAACACACTTTTGCACGGTATAGTCGCACCATGGCGAAAAAAAACTTACCCGGTCGCGCCCGATGGGCATTACTTCCTCGCCAAGGAGCGGCTCAGGCGCTGCAGGAACCCGGCACCGCCGGACAGTGAGCGCCGCACCTATATCAAAAGCTCACGCAAGGACGTTTAGCTGTTAAAAACGCGACCTCAGACGAAGAGATGGCCCAGGCAAGGGCGCGAGGCGATCATAGATGCTTGCGCTTTGTGGATTTGGCCGTCTCTCGACGCACTGTAAAGCGCTGCTGCCTCAGCCGCCAACGCCGCCGCCTTTTTTCGGTCTTCTGCTTGTTTTTCAACATAGGCCTGCCAGCGCCGTGGCTTAAACCAGTTATCAGCAAACCAGACATGGCGTATCTGCGGCGAATCCGGCTTGTGAGGTTTCAAACATCGCTACTGTCGATGGTGAACCCACAAATCGAGAGGAGAACGAGCATGAAACGCCACGTTGGAATTGATGTCGCTCAAAAGGAATGTGCCCTTTGCATTGTCGATAATGCCAGCGCGATTTTGTTCGAAGGAACTTGCATGACAGACCCTGATGAGATCGCTGCTGAAGTTGATGACGTGGAGAAGATCGTTCACGAGTCCGGCCCGCTGTCGGTGGCATAGACTTGGACGGCCAGCAGCAAGCCTTTCGGTACGAACCCTTCCTTCACGGCCTCTTCGATCTGTGCCATGCAAGCCGCTTTGCCCCGCAATCAATCAGGCGGGTAAGCCGCTAAAATCTTCTAAACCTCTTCATCCCGTGCCGCCTCGCGTTTGCGCGAAGGAAGTTCTTTCACAGGCTCAATGGTAAGGTTCCTGTCCCAATTCGGGACTACCTCCCGTCTCACCTTTGGAATTTTTTCCCCGCATTTTTTGAGACGTTTCTTCTCGTCTCATTTTGAGGCACAACCCCATTGGAACCGCTGCTCCCACCCTTTGGACGTGAGATGGGGTCAAGGATAATGTCGAGGTGCAATTCATACCGATTAGACCCGCGCCCGCCGTTGCCATCATCTCGGGCATGGCGCGTGACCAGGCCACATTGCTCTAGCGTCGTCATATACCGAAACAACGTGGTCCGGCCCATCTCGCATTCATCGGTCAACCCCTGAGCGTTCGGGTTGCACTGGCCCGTATCCTTGTTGTGGAAATCCGCCAGTAGGATCAGTATGATCTTTGCTGCGGGTTTCAGCCCTTTGACATTCGCCGCCCAGATTAACGCCATGCCGCTCATGGCTTTAAGCCTGCCTTGCCAGAGAAGGGTCGTTTGCGTGCTGTTGATTGGGAGAATACTTTTGAAATTGGCAGTTGAGATGAGTGCCAGCTCTCCCAAAGATTTTTCTTTGTCTGACATGTCGACATAACTACTCCGTCCGAGGCCAGCCGCCCGATTCTTCAGCCACTGCTAACGGAACAAACGCAGATTTACTTGTGTTCGATATGTGCCAATAGGAAACATGCGTTCCTGCATCGTTCTGCAAAAGGCTACATTTACCTACATAGCAAGTACCTTTGCCTGTTGCTGTTTTTACTGGGAATACGTATGTCCGGCGGTGGGACACCCTTCCCCAACGAAGGGCGCTTATCTGGAAGGATAGCATCAATGGCTATACAAAAACCGGTCACGCGGCCGGCTAACCCGCGTTTTTCATCCGGCCCCTGCGCCAAACCCCCCACATATGACCTCGCCAAACTGGCCTCAGCACCTTTGGGTCGTTCGCACCGTGCGGCCCCCGGAAAAGCAAAGCTACTGGAAGCGATCGAAACGACCCGGGAAATCCTTGGCGTGCCTGCGGATTATCGTATCGGGATCGTGCCGGCATCTGATACCGGCGCGTTTGAAATGGCAATGTGGTCGTTGCTGGGCGAGCGCCCCGTGCAGATGGTCGCATGGGAAAGCTTCGGTGCCGGCTGGGTCACGGATGTGGCCAAACAACTCAAGATCGATCACAGTATCCATACCGCGCAATATGGCGAGATCGTCGATATGGCTGCGCTGAATTATGACGATGACGTCTGCTTTACGTGGAACGGCACCACGTCCGGCGTACGCCTAACCTCCGGGGACGTGATCCCGGCGGACCGCAATGGACTGACATTATGCGACGCGACATCTGCCGCCTTCGCGGTTGATCTGCCATGGGATAAATTGGACGTTACCACCTTTAGCTGGCAAAAAGTGCTGGGCGGAGAAGCAGCACACGGCATGCTGATCCTGTCCCCGCGCGCGGTTGAGCGGTTGGAAAGCTATACACCGGCCTGGCCCCTGCCCAAGATATTTCGCCTGACCAAAGGCGGCAAATTGATCGAAGGGATTTTCAGGGGGGAGACGATCAACACGCCTTCGATGCTCTGTGTCGAGGATTATTTGCAGGCCTTGGCATGGGCAAAATCGGTCGGTGGCCTTGAAAGGTTGGTCGCGCGCGCAGATGCAAATACGGCGGCGATCACCTCCTTTGTCGACGCCCATGATTGGATCGAATTCCTCGCGACCGATCCTGCAATACGGTCCAACACCTCGGTATGCCTGAAATTCACGAGCGAACGCATCAAAGATCGTGCCGCTTTCGCAAAAGCTGTCGCCAAGCGCCTGTCCGATGAGGATGTTGCGCTCGATGTGGGGGCATATCGAGATGCACCCCCGGGCTTACGTATCTGGTGCGGCGGCACAGTTGAGACTTCGGACATTAAAGCGATGCTACCGTGGCTTGCCTGGGCGTTTGAGTCCGAAATCGCATCTTGAAACAAGGGTGGCCCAAAGGCCCACCCTACGGCACTGCGCCCGTAAGGTGGGCTTTCAGGCCACCGCTCCACCACATATCATAGGACCACGACATGGCCCCCAAAGTACTCATCTCTGACAAACTCTCCGAAGCCGCCGTTCAAATTTTCCGCGATCGCGGCATCGACGTCGATTTCCAGCCGGACATCGGCAAAGACAAGGAAAAACTCGCCGCCATCATTGGCGATTATCACGGCCTTGCAATCCGCTCCGCCACGAAAGTCACGCAAAAGATCATCGATGCGGCCACGAACCTAAAAGTCATCGGCCGGGCCGGCATCGGAACCGATAACATCGACAAGGACGCCGCCTCTAAGAAAGGTGTGATCGTCATGAACACGCCCTTCGGCAATATGATCACGACGGCGGAGCATGCCATCGCGATGATGTTTGCCGTCGCGCGCCAGATCCCGGAAGCCTCTGCCTCCACCCATGCGGGCAAATGGGAGAAATCCAAGTTCATGGGCGTCGAACTCACCGGCAAGACGCTGGGTGTGATCGGCGCGGGTAACATCGGCGGCATCGTTTGTGACCGTGCGCGCGGGTTGAAAATGAAGGTTGTGGCCTATGATCCCTTCCTCGGCGAAGAAAAGGCCAAGAAGATGGGTGTTGAGAAAGTCGAACTTGATGCGCTTCTGGCGCGGGCGGATTTCATCACGTTGCATGTACCATTCACGGATCAGACGGCGAATATTCTGAGCGCGGAAGCCCTTGCCAAGACAAAACCGGGTGTGCGGATCATCAATTGTGCACGCGGCGGGTTGGTCGATGAGGACGCCCTCGCAGAGGCTCTGAAATCAGGTCACGTGGCGGGTGCGGCCTTTGATGTGTTTGCCAAGGAACCGGCGACAGAAAATGCGCTGTTTCACTTGCCAAACGTTGTCTGCACCCCGCATCTGGGCGCGGCGACAACCGAGGCACAGGAAAACGTCGCCCTGCAGGTCGCCGATCAGATGTCGGATTACCTGCTCACCGGTGCCGTCACCAACGCGCTCAACATGCCCTCCGTGACTGCCGAAGAGGCCAAGGTCATGGGGCCTTGGGTCAAACTCTCCGGGCATCTGGGCAGTTTCATCGGGCAGATGACCGATGAGCCGATCAGGGCAATCAACATCCTCTATGACGGGGCGGTTTCGGAAATGAATCTCGAAGCGCTTAATTGCAGCGTGATCGCCGGTATCATGAAAAAAGTGAACCCGGATGTGAATATGGTTTCCGCCCCCTTCATCGCCAAGGAACGTGGCATCCAGATTTCGACGACCAATCAGGATAAATCCGGCGCGTTTGACGGTTATGTCAAGGTGACGGTCGTGACCGCCAAACGTGAACGCTCGGTCGCGGGTACGGTGTTTTCGGACGACAAGCCGCGTTTCATCCAGATAAAGGGCATCAACATCGACGCCGAGATCGGCGCGCATATGCTTTATACAACCAACGAGGACGTGCCGGGCATCATCGGGACGTTGGGTCAGACCATGGGCGAAAACGGCGTTAATATCGCGAACTTCACGCTTGGCCGTAACGCGGCTGGTGGCGAGGCGATTGCCCTGCTTTACGTCGATGAGGCGGTACCTGCCGAAGCGCGCGCGAAACTCGCGGAAACGGGCATGTTCACCCAAATCAAGCCGTTACAATTTGACGTCGCCTAAGTCTCTGATATTTGCACCCCTATGCCGCCCCCCCTAGGGGCGGTACAAGAACTTGAAAGGTCCATCATGCCGCAGCCGATCTATGCCATTGGCGACATTCACGGGCAGATCGATGAGCTGCACCGCGTTCTGGGCCTGATCGAGGCGGATGGCGGTCCGGACGCGCAGATTGTGTTCCTGGGCGATTATGTGGATCGCGGACCTGACAGCCGCGCGGTTTTGCAATTCTTGATCGATGCCAAGGCTGCGGGCTGCAATTGGATCCCTATCAAAGGCAACCATGATCGTTATCTGGAACGGTTTCTGGATAACATGACGCTCCTTGATCCCGCCACGCGGCCGGATTTATTCTGGTTCAACCCCCGATTGGGCGGTGACAAAACCATGGCGTCCTACGGTGTCACTGCCGAAGAAGGCATGCCCGTTGATCCCATTCATGCCGCGGCACGGAAGGCCGTACCGCAAGCGCATCGCGATTTCCTCAAGAACCTGCCGTTGACGCACCAAACCGACGCATTGTTGTTCGTTCATGCGGGGATCCGGCCCAAGGTGCGGCTGGATCAACAGATCGAGGATGATCTGATCTGGATCAGGCAACCGTTTCTGGACTACCACCGCTCACATGGCCCGCTGGTGGTGCATGGCCATACCGCGCTGGATTATCCTGAACACTACGGAAACCGGGTCAATCTGGATGCGGGTGCGGGCTATTTCCGACCGCTGCACGCCGCGGTTTTCGAGGGGCGTGAGTGCTGGCTTTTATCAGACACGGGCCGACGCGCGTTGCGGCCATAAGGCAGCGATCAACAAAGCCCAGCCCAAGAGGACCCGCAATACCGATGTATGAGGGTGGGCGAGACGTATCAACAAGACCGCGAGCGCAAGTGACAAAAGCCCTAATCCGATCTGAACCGGCACCGTCAAGGTGAAAAAGCTGTCGGTATTAAAGATCGCCGCTAGCGCGTCCAATCCAGCACAACCTTACCTGAACCGCCCGATTTCATCGCCGCAAACCCGGCCTCAAAATCATCCACGCCAAAACGATGCGTGATCACGCGGCTGACGTCCAACCCGTTCTGCAACATGGCGATCATCTTGTACCAGGTCTCGAAGATTTCGCGCCCGTAAACACCCTTGATGGTGATCGCCTTGAAGACGATCCGGCTCCAGTCCACCGGGCTTTTGCCGGGCGGAATACCCAGCATCGCGATGCGCCCACCCATGGTCATGGCCTCGACCATCTGATCAAGCGCGCGTTGATTGCCCGACATTTCCAGCCCCACGTCGAACCCCTGTTTCATCTTGAGGGATGCGATGGTTTCAGCCAGATCCGCCTTTGCCACATTGACCGGCACGACGTCCGCGACCCGCGCCGCAAGGTCAAGCCGGTCCGGGTTGATGTCCGTGATCACCACATGGCGCGCGCCGACATGACGCGCAACGGCCGCGGCCATGATCCCGATGGGACCGGCACCGGTGATCAACACATCCTCCCCCACCAGATCGAAACTCAGCGCGGTATGAACCGCATTGCCTAATGGATCGAGGATCGCGCCGATATCATCCGGAATCTCATCCGGCAAAGGCACCACGTTGAACGCCGGCAATTTCAGATATTGCGCAAAGGCACCCTGTTCATTCACGCCGATCCCGCGTGTGGCCGGATCAAGGTGAAATTTTCCCGCGCGGCTCTGGCGCGAGGTTTTCCCGATCAGATGGCCTTCACCGGAACAACGCTGTCCGATCTCCAGATCGGTGACGTTACGGCCCAGCTCGACGATTTCACCGGCGAATTCATGGCCGGTGATCATCGGCACGGGCACCGTTTTTGCCGCCCAATTGTCCCAGTTCCAGATGTGAATATCTGTGCCGCAAATCCCCGTCTTGTTGACCTTGATCAGCACATCATCGGGGCCAATTTCCGGCACGGGTGCATGTGTCATCCACAACCCTTCGCAGGCGTGGAGTTTGGACAGGGCCTTCATTTCATTGCTCATCAGATCACTCCGCAGGCCTTGCCCGCCGTTTCGAACGCTTTCAGCGCCCGGTCTAACTCCTGGCGGGTCAGTGCCGCGTTCATCTGCGTACGGATACGCGCCTGACCCCGTGGCACGACCGGGAAAAAGAACCCCGAAACAAACACACCCTCCTCAAAAAGACGCGCGGCCATATCTTGCGCCAGTTGCGCCTCGCCCAGCATCACCGGGATGATGGGGTGTTCACCGGGCAGCAGTTCAAACTCTAATCCTTTCAGACCTGCGCGCCAATAGGCCGCGTTTTCAAACAGCCGGGCGCGTAAATCGTCGCCTTGTTCTATGAGTTCCAGCGCCTTAATCCCCGCCGCAACAATAGATGGCGGCAGGGAGTTGGAAAACAGATAAGGGCGCGCGCGCTGACGCAACAGGTCGATAACCGGCTGTGGCCCGGCGATATAACCCCCGATGGCACCGCCCAGCGCCTTGCCCAATGTCCCGGTCAGAATATCGACCTCAACACCTGCATGCGCCGGGGTTCCAGCTCCCTTTGGCCCCATAAACCCGGTGGCGTGGCAATCATCGACCATCACCATGGCGTCGTATTTTTCGGCCAGCTTCTTGATGTCGGTGAGGTTTGCGAGATAGCCGTCCATGCTGAACACACCATCTGTTGCGATCAGGATGAACCGAGCGCCCTCGTCACGGGCAAGCTTCAACTGCCCCTCCAGATCATTCATGTCCGAATTGGCGTAACGATAGCGTTTTGCCTTGCACAGCCGGATGCCGTCGATGATCGAGGCATGGTTCAATGCATCCGACACCACAGCATCCTCCGGTCCCAGCAGGGGCTCGAACAGCCCGCCATTGGCATCGAAACAGGCGGCAAAGAGGATGGAATCGTCCTTGCCCAGAAACGCCGCCAGCTTTTGTTCCAATTCGCGGTGGATATCCTGCGTCCCGCAGATGAATCGCACCGACGCCATGCCAAAACCGCGCGGATCCATCGCGCCCTTAGCGGCGCGGATCAACTCCGGATGATCAGCCAGACCCAGGTAATTATTGGCGCAGAGGTTGATGACCGCGCGCGGGCCGACCGATATCTGGCCACCCTGAGGAGAGGTGATCATCCGCTCGTGTTTCATCATCCCATCCGCCTCGATCTGAGCGAGTGTTTCGGTGATGTGATCCAGATAGCCCTGCGTCATGATTCGACTCCCTTATTCGGCACCTCTATCATAGCGGAAAAAATTCCGAAATAGGGGATATACTGGATAGTGGAATTTTTCCGATATATCGGATATCAGGCGTCCTGGACCACCAGAAACGCGCGCACCTCGCCACCTTCCGCAGTAATCCTATGCGGTACATCCGCTGCGTATCGTGCGGTGTCGCCCGTTTCCAACGAAGTGGAAACATCACCGCTCATGATCGTCAGGCGACCGGAAATCACCGTCAGATGTTCCCGCGCGCCCCGTGCATGTGGCTGGCTGTCTAGCAGCCCGCCCTGCGCAATGCTCAACTCATAAACTTCATGTTTGCCGGCCTCCTCGGGCGGCGACAGGATACGGATGCGGCAGCCGGACCCCAAATTATCAATGGTTGGGACCTCAGCCGCGCGCAAGGTTTCGATCTGCGCCGCTTTGGGCGCACCGTCCAAAAGACCCGCGAAATCGACCTGCAAGGCGCGGGTCAGGTTCCAAAGCGTTGCGATTGTCGGGCTGCTCTCGCCGCGTTCGATCTGGCTGACCATGGAGCGTGACACCCCGGATAATTTGGCAACGGCATCAAGTGACAAACCCTGGCTGCGCCGCGCCT
The DNA here is from genome assembly GCF_014337925.2 of Roseobacter fucihabitans. Taxonomy (NCBI): domain Bacteria; kingdom Pseudomonadati; phylum Pseudomonadota; class Alphaproteobacteria; order Rhodobacterales; family Roseobacteraceae; genus Roseobacter; species Roseobacter fucihabitans. The sequence continues at coordinate 4,511,442 of NZ_CP143423.1, forward strand.
CTTTGAGCCGCGCAGGGAGTTGCGTTAGAATATCGGTATCGGCTTCCGTCATCTTGGATGATGTCGCCGATATGCAGGATTCTGTCAATTGATATTGTGGTTCTACAGGACGTCGTTGCTGACATCCCCGCGATGGGCCAAGATAGTCCGAACAGGCAGTAGAGGGAGATCACCATGACCAAAGAGATCGTTATTCTGGATGGCGCGCGTACCGCAATCGGGGCATTTGGTGGATCGCTCGCGGCGACGCCCCCTATTGCGCTCGCCACAATCGTAGCCAAAGCGGCGCTGGAGCGGTCTGGCGTGGATGGCACAAAAATCGGTCATGTTGCCTTCGGCCATGTGATCAATACTGAACCGCATGACATGTACCTCAGCCGTGTCGCAGCGATGCAGGCAGGTGTTCCCGACACGGTACCCGCGATGAATGTGAACCGTCTGTGCGGGTCCGGCGTTCAGGCGATTGTCTCTGTCATGCAATCCCTGATGCTGGGGGATGCGGATTTCGGATTGGCGGGAGGCGCCGAGAACATGACCCGGTCCCCTTTCATCATACCGGATCAACGCTGGGGCGCGAAAATGGGTGATGTGCGCACATTGGACATGATGCTGGGCGCGCTGAATTGCCCGTTTGGCACCGGGCATATGGGCGTTACGGCGGAAAACGTCGCCAGCGAACATGGGATCAGCCGTGCAGATCAAGACAGTTTTGCGCTTCAGAGTCAGACCCGCGCAGCTGAAGCCATCGCGGCGCGACGTTTCGCCAGCCAAATCGTCCCGGTCGATGTGCGTGTAAAACGCGACACCGTCGCATTCGATGTCGATGAACACCCAAAAGGCACCACACAGGACGCTTTGGCCGGTCTGCGCCCGGTATTCCAAAAGGATGGGTCCGTCACGGCGGGCAATGCCAGTGGCATTAATGACGGTGCCGCAGCACTTGTGCTGGCCACGGCGGAGGCAGCTGAGAAAGCCGGATTAAGGCCGAGGGCGCGGATTCTGGGATATGCCCACGCAGGCGTGCGCCCCGAGGTCATGGGCATAGGACCTGTCCCGGCAGTGGAAAACCTGCTGCACCGGACCGGGCTGAGTGTCGCGGATTTCGACGTGATCGAAAGTAACGAGGCCTTCGCCGCACAGGCTCTGGCGGTGAGCCGCGCACTTGGGCTTGACCCCTCCAAGGTGAACCCGAACGGTGGGGCGATTGCACTGGGCCACCCGGTGGGCGCAACCGGTGCCATCATCACCATCAAGGCGCTTTATGAGTTGGAGCGGATCAACGGGTCCAAAGCCCTCATTACCATGTGCATCGGCGGCGGGCAGGGCATCGCGCTGGCCATTGAGCGGATGTGATTAGAGCGTCATATCCACAATAATCAGGCATAAAGCACCCCCGATCCCCACCGAAATACCCAACACCACGGCCAGAAAAATGCGTTCCAGCAAACGATGGTTTGGCACCGGCGGAACCGGGTTGTTCTGCTTGATCAAAGCGGCCTCGACCATTCCAGGCAGGCGCGGGCCAAAACGCGCAATGACGCGTGCGGTGCTCGCGAGATCGGTCAAGACCGCCTTGGGGCCGATGGATTTGGAGATGTAGTCGGTTACAATCGGGCTGGCGACCTGCCAGATGTTGATCTGTGGATTAAGCGAGCGCGCGACGCCTTCGACCACCACCATCGTGCGTTGCAGCAGGATCAATTCGGTCCGGGTTTCCATGCCGAAACGCTCGGTGACCTCGAATAGGTAGCTCAGCAGTCGCGCCATGGAAATGCGATTGGCGTCCATGCCAAAGATCGGCTCCCCAACCGCACGCAATGCCCGTGCGAATTCATCGACATCCTTATCCGCAGGCACATAACCCGCCTCGAAATGCACCTCTGCCACGCGTTTATAATCTTTGCGGATGAAACCGAAAAGGATCTCTGCATAAACCCGGCGGGTGTATTCATCGATATGGCCCATGATCCCGAAATCATAGGCGATGATATTGCCGTTTTGCGCAACCTTGAGGTTGCCCTGATGCATATCCGCGTGGAAATAGCCGTCTCGCAGAGCATGTTGCAAAAACAACTGTAACACCCGGTCACCAAGTTCGATCCGATTGTGACCCGCCGCATCAATCGCGGCGTTATCGCCCATCGGCGCACCATCCGCCCATTCCAGCGTCATCACCCGGCGCGCGGAATATTCCCATTTAATCGCGGGCAGTTGGAAGCCTTCGTCGTTTTTGGTGTTGGCGGCAAACTCCGAGGCCGCCGAGGATTCCAGCCGTAAATCCAATTCGCCCCGCACAACGCCATCAAAGTGTTCAATGACCTCCATGGGGCGCAAACGACGCGAACCAGGCGAGAAAATCTCCACCATGCGGGCGGCCAGATAAAACGCATCGACGTCCTTGCGGAAGGCTTTTTCGATTCCGGGACGCAGCACTTTGACCGCCACCTTTTCTTGGCTTTCCGCAATCGTTGCCTGATGCACCTGCGCGATGGAGGCGGCGGCGACGGGTTCGCTGAAATCCGAAAATATCTGATCGACGGGCAGCCCAAGTTCGCTTTGCACTGCCGCCTTGGCCTCTTCCACCGAGAAGGGTGGCAGCTTGTCCTGCAACACCCGCAATTGGATCGCGAGTTCATCCCCCACCACATCTGGTCGCGTCGACAGGATTTGCCCGAACTTGATATAGGCAGGCCCCAAAGCGGTCAACGCCCGTGTCGCGGGCGGCATCGACGGATCGCCCGCATACCCCAGAAATTTGAACGGCAAGCCCAGAGCGCGCGCGACAAACCGCAGCGCCGGGGGGGCCTCGAAGGCATCCAACACCACGTTCATTGCCCCAGTGCGCTCCAGAGTGGCACCGGTGCGGATCAGCCGCCAGATATTGTGCGGGCCGCGCATATCAGAGTTTCCAGCCAGAATGCAGCGCCGCCACACCCATCGTCATATTACGATATTTTGCATTGCCGAACCCAGCATCGCGCACCATTTGCAAAAACGTTTCCTGATCCGGGAAATTGCGGATGGATTCCACAAGGTATTGGTAACTGTCGCGGTCATTCGCAATCACCTGGCCCATGCGCGGGATCACGTTGAAGCTGTAAAGATCATAGGCCTTTTGCATCATCGCATTGGGCAACTGGCTGAACTCCAGCACCATCAACCGCCCGCCCGGACGCAGCACCCGGTAGGCCTCGTTCAAGGCCTCCTGCGGGCGGGTCACGTTCCGAATGCCGAAACTGATGGTGTAAACGTCAAAGCTGTTGTCCTCAAACGGCAGCGCCATGGCATCCCCGACGACCCAATCGAGGCTATCCTGCATCTGCTCGGCCTCGGCACGCTTGCGCCCCTCGATCAGCATCGGCTCGGTCAGATCGAGCACCGTGGCATGGCCCGACCCGGCGCGTTTCAGGAAACGAAACGATATATCGCCCGTCCCTCCGGCGACATCCAACAGTTTCTGACCCGCGCGCGGCGCGAGCCAATCCATCATCGCGTCTTTCCACAACCGGTGCACGCCGCCCGACATTACATCATTCATGATGTCATATTTGCTGGCCACGGAACTGAATACGCCCCGCACCCGTCCGGCCTTTTCGCCCTCTGGCACGGTTTCAAACCCAAAGTGTGTGGTTTTGTCGTTTTGATCGGTCATCAGCTCTTGTGGTCCTTGCGCTTCAGGGCTTGTTATAGAGCTCTTGGGGCTATGCACAATGCGGCCCTTTGGTCACAGGGGATGAATATGCCGGAACTGCCGGAAGTCGAGACCGTTCGGCGCGGATTGACCCCCGCCATGGAAGGTTTCGTGATTACGCAGGCGGATGTAAACCGCCACGATCTGCGCTGGCCGTTTCCTGTCGATATGGCCACGCGGCTCACGGGCAAGCGGGTCGAAAGGCTACGGCGACGCTCCAAATATATCCTGATGGACCTGTCTTCGGGCGAAACGCTGCTGGTGCATCTGGGCATGTCCGGGCGCATGATGGTGTCGGGCGATCCGCTTGGAAAATTTGCGCATAACCACCCCGCTCCGGAAAAACACGACCATGTGGTGTTTCATATGGAGAACGGTGCGCGCATCACATTCAACGATCCGCGCCGCTTTGGCGCGATGGACCTGATGGAAACGGCAACGGCAGATGCGCATAAATTTTTGGCGGTGCTTGGTCCGGAACCTCTGGGCAATGATTTCCATGAGGCGCATCTGATTGCCGCCTTCAAAGGCAAGATGAGTCCGGTCAAATCCGCGCTGCTTGATCAACGTTTGATCGCCGGGTTAGGGAATATTTACGTCTGTGAGGCGCTTTTCCGTGCAAAAATACGGCCTACCCAAAAGGCTGGAAAACTGTCCAAACCCAAGGTCGCAAGCCTCGTACTGATCATCCGAGATGTATTATCCGACGCAATTCTGGCGGGCGGATCATCACTGCGTGATTTCCGCCAAGCCGATGGAGAGCTTGGATATTTCCAGCACAGCTTTGATGTCTACGGACGCGAGGGGGAGCCTTGTCGCACCCCGGACTGCACCGCACAAATTAGCCGAATCGTTCAATCGGGTCGGTCGTCTTTCTACTGTGCGCAATGCCAAAGATAACTTGAACCTTGCCAAGCAGGTGGTATTGACTCGAATTTCCAGACAACAATCGAGAGCTTCTTTAATGGCCTATGAAACGATCATCGTTGATGTAGAGAACCATGTGGCCCAGATCACGCTGAACCGGCCAGATGCCCTGAACGCCCTGAATGACGAATTGATGAAGGAACTCGCCGATGCGCTGAGTGCGGCGCAGGACAATGAAAAAGTGCGGTGCATCATCATCACGGGGTCGGAAAAAGCCTTCGCCGCCGGTGCCGATATTGCGATGATGAAAGACAAGAGTTTCGTCGAGGCGTTTTCCGGTGATCTGTTTACGCCCGAAACCGAACAGATCATGCGCATCCGCAAACCGATCATCGCGGCCGTGTCGGGTTACGCGCTCGGTGGCGGTTGCGAGTTGGCGATGATGTGTGATTTCATTATTTGTTCGGAAACTGCCAAATTCGGACAACCGGAAATTAACCTCGGCGTGGTGGCGGGCATTGGCGGCACGCAGCGCCTGACCCGAATCGTGGGCAAATCCAAGGCGATGGACATGAACCTTACGGGTCGCTTCATGGATGCCGAAGAGGCAGAACGCTCCGGTCTCGCCTCCCGTGTCGTGCCGTGCAAAAAGCTGCTGGAGGAAGCGCAGAGCGCGGCCCAGAAGATTGCAGAGAAATCCATGATCTCCGTGATGGTCGTCAAAGAGGCCGTCAACCGCGCCTATGAGGTGCCCCTGCGCGAAGGTCTGCTGTTTGAGCGGCGCATGTTCCACGCGCTCTTTGCGACCGAAGATCAATCCGAAGGCATGTCGGCGTTTCTGGAAAAGCGCGAGGCACAATTTCGCGATAAATAGGTGACCTGCATGCGGTTTTCTTTGCCCGAGGGGGGGCGCAATAAAGCTCGCCGCCTACTTCTTGGCATCGCCGGGTTTGAGCCTTCTGACAAGAGTGCCACAGGTTTCGATGATGCCTTTCAAACGCTCTTCCAGCCGGGTCATTTCCAGGGTCGAGGCTTTCAGGGTCTCGCTCTGATCTCCCAGATCGGCCAGCTTCGTGTAAATCGCCTCGCTGGTCTGTGTCTGGGCTTCGGCATTTGACACCACCTGTCGCAATGTCTCCAGAAGCTCCGCGGCATCCGTCGTATCATCAACCTTCTTTAGCTTTTCGTCCAGAGCGGCAATCGAATGGCGCACCGCATCAAACCACTCATTTGACAGCCGTGGCTCCCGCTTTGCACTCAGCATTGCGTTTCGTTCTAACTGGCGCACGCCGGTCACGACATCATCCACGGTCTCACGCAAATTGCCCTGCACCGCAATAATATCGTCATTCGCCACCACCACCTTACTCAATACCGTGTCGAGTTCCGAAACGATCCCGGTGATGCGGTCCAGAAACAGATTGAGGTCACGCGCCAGGACGCCAAATTCATCTGAGGTATGGATTTCGGCGCGGTGATCCAGCCGCCCGTAAGCCCGCGCAAGATTGCTCACCACGGATCGCAATTCCAAAAGCGGCTCCATCCGTGCGCGCAAGATGAGGAAGAGCAGCAAGGAATGGAGCAGGATTTTACCCGTCGCAAGAATCCCCGACAGCTGCACATCCTTGAACCAGATTGCAAAATCCCGATAGAGATAATTGCGCACGATCACTGTGCCAAGCACCTCCCCGACCGATGCCTGATAGTGACAGGCCAAACAGAAATCTTCGGCAACGATGTCGATCTGGTGCGTCTTAAAGCGCCCCTCCGGCCAGTTATCCGCCGGGATACCGCGCGGTGTGAAATCGAACCCCTCCTCAATGGAGCGCACCGTGACGGGCGCGGGTTCGATGGCAATCGCATAGCCCAGATTAGACCAGTTTTCTTCGAGGATCGGGTACATGGTACGGGCGGCAACCGGTCCCCCTTCGTTACGCATGATGGATATGACGTTGTCAGCGAGGTCTTCCGCGACCGCCTCGGCTTCTTCGGCACCGTTGAAATGGTAATTGTAGTAAACCAGCCCAGCTTTCAGTGAAAATTCCACAGCCGTGACGATGACGAGAACGACAAAGAAGTCCCTGATCATGTGAACCAAGAAAGATTTGTCAAATCGACCAATTGACGGGCTGTTTTGATCAATCATGGGGGCACCTTATCTTGGACAAGACGTAACTTAGCGTTGTACGCGATATTTTAAAGTGCGGCGTAAGTCGTTCTATGGATCCCGTCTACGCCGGCATACACGCAGCTGGTTTTGTTTTGGGCTGAAATGACAGAGCCGCAACCCGCGCGACATCGCCCATCGTTCTTTGTGTTCACCTGTTCACACGATGTGGGGTCGGCAGAATGCAGAAATCACCGCTTCAGAGCGCAGGACGCTATAGTCGCTACAGATCTGAATAGATTGCTAATGCAATGTGGATTCTGAAGCCCAAGACTGCCGGAATTCGATCACACAGGCAGTTCATCGCAAGCATTGCTTCAGCCTTTGGGGCTCCAGGGTATCAGCTGGCCGATATCCTTTTGTTCAGGACCCTTGACGGTGGCTGTTAAAACGCGGGGTAGGTGGGTATGCGGCTCGATTTGGTTCAGTTTGCACGTTTCACTGAGCGACGCGATCATCGCTCGGTTCTGGGCAGCGGCATCGTGACCGGCGCAGGGCACGTTTTTCCGTTGCAAGTAGATCGGGTGGGTCACAGCGCAGCCGCGATCTCGTTGACCCTGTGCGCATCCCGTCGGATCGTTACGTTGCTTTCAACATGCCAGGACGGCGGGCAACGCTCTTGACTCTCGCCCCGTCAATCAGCGTCTCAGTCACAATCCGAGCTTTAGGCCATCAGGTGAACATCGTTGCCATTTTTGTCCGCACTGACCATAAAACTCCCCAATTCCATGAGGAACATACTCTCTGTATACACGCCGCACCAAAAGGGGAGCTAAGCAGCGCTGACGATAAACGTAACACGCGCAGCATCGGATTTTTCCATTGGTGCATTTCAGGAACCATGTCCCGGTGCGGGACGAATTGCAGTTTGCAAACCAGGCGAATATCTCTATAGACCGCCGCAGACATGCGCGTGCAGCCCGCTTTGGCTAGAATCACCTTTAATCGGGTTCCAACCGGGTTGGTCTGTATTGCGCAACAAAATGATACATTGATCCGATAAAAGGTTAAGCAAACATGGCCAATTCGCCACAAGCCAAGAAACGCGCCCGCCAGAACGAGACCCGTTTCCAAATCAACAAAGCCCGCCGTTCACGCATCCGCACCTTCCTGCGCAAGGTCGAGGAGGCGATTGCCTCCGGTGACAAGGATGCAGCCAGCGCCGCCCTGAAAGCGGCGCAACCCGAATTGATGCGTGGGGTTACAAAAGGCGTATTTCACAAGAATACAGCGTCACGAAAAGTGTCGCGTCTGGCGTCACGGGTGAAGGCACTCGGCTAAGACCACCTCTGACACTGACGAACAAAAGCGCTCCGCTCTGGGGCGCTTTTTTGTTTTTATGAGACTCTTTTCGCTTGCTCAGAGATTCTTTTTTTAAAAATCAGAGTCAAGAATGAAGTTCAGTTGCCGTGCCACCAGCGAAGTTGTTACCAGTGTAAAGCGATTCATTTTCGCCATGGGGAGACAGGCTCCGATCGTCAATCTCACACTGCTGTGGGTCTCAATGACGAAAGGAACTGTGTGCTGTGACATCACAGCACAATCAGTCTGCAAGCGTTGCCAAAACAGCGTTTTGCCCTGTCATAGTAAATACGGACGGTGCTGTCTGACATGAGGTTTCACCCTTTTGAAAGGGAACTCTTTTGTCGGTCTTTGCCTAACCTGTAAATGTCGGTGGGTGGCATTCCGTTCTCTGTATGGGGCGGGAAACGCTTCCTGTGGGCTAAGGGAAATCGAGGTCTTGCACCCCAAA